>NZ_AYWI01000013.1:0-141811 GCF_000502535.1 Mesorhizobium sp. LNJC391B00 | reverse complement strand
CGTCCGCTATACACTGGAAACCTCTTCCCGGGCGCTGCAGCTGAACAACACGCTTTCGCAGAGCGACATCCAGGCTATCGCCACGCAGAAATTGGTGAACCTGGGTCTGAAGAACGTCATTGTGACGATCGCGACTGACCCTGCCAGCGGCGGTTTCAAGATGGCGCATCTGACCGCCAGCTATGCCTTCGTCATCGCTTTCCCGTATTTCGACCAGTATCCGATAAATTACGCCACGACCGTCACGGTGCCCCTGGTTGCCAGCTAGGATACGGCCGGCTTCGTTGAGTTGGCGGCGCCGAACTCAGACCGTAACGGATCGACTGGGAACCATCGCTCGATCTGGAATTGTACTTGCAAGAGGTCGATTCTCTTCGCGGCTGTAGATGCTTAAAGCTCGCTCCTGAGACCTCAGGGATGGACTTTTTCTATGGAACTAAAGTCAGGCTGCTTGCTTGGTCGCGTCCGTGAAAATCACCGAAAACCAGTCCATCAGTGCTGCAACATGCCGACAGGCTATCTCAGTCACCAAGCCTTTGATCTTGCTGGTGATCCCGACAGGAATCGAACCTGTGACCTACAGATTAGGAATCTGCCGCTCTATCCTACTGAGCTACGGGACCACGCGGCCCGACACATAGCCGCTTCGGATCGTTTCGCCAAGAGGCTCGCCCAGGGGAAATCAAGAGGCCGGCCGAACGCAATTCGGCCAGCCTCTTGCGGGATAGGTCAGGCTGCCAGCGCCGTTTCGGCCAGTTTCACCCAGTAGCTCATGCCGTGCGGTATGACTTCGTCGTTGAAGTCGTAGGCCGGATGGTGGAGGCCGGCGGTCTCGCCATTCCCGATGAAGATGAAGGCGCCGGGGCGGGCTTCCAGCATGTAGGAGAAGTCTTCGCCGCCCATCACCGGCTGGATGGCGCGGTGGACCTGGGTGTCGCCGGCGACATTTGCCGCGACATCGCCGGCAAAGACCGTTTCTTCCGGATGATTGAAGGTCACGGGATAGTTGGCGTCATAGTCGACAGTGATCGTCGCGCCGAAGGCGGTGGCTATTCCTTCGCAGATGGTGCGGATGCGCTCTTCCGATTTCTTGGCGATCTCTTTCTTCAGTGTGCGCACCGTGCCGGCAATCTCGGCGGTCTCGGGAATGACGTTGTAGGCGTCGCCGGCGTGGAACTTCGTCACCGAAACCACCACCGCCTCGACCGGATCGGTGCTGCGCGAAGCGACCGTCTGAAGGGCGCCGACCAACTGGCTGGTGATGACGATCGGGTCGATCGTGCCGTGCGGCATCGCCGCATGGCCGCCGCGGCCCTTCACGGTGATGGTGAACTCGGCGGTCGCCGCCATGATCGGACCCGGCCGGATGGCGAACTGGCCCACCGGCAGGCCCGGCATGTTGTGCATGCCAAAGACCCGCGAAATATCGAAACGCTCCATCATGCCGTCCTTGACCATCTCGTTGCCGCCGCCGCCGCCCTCTTCGGCCGGCTGGAAGATGACCGCGACCGAGCCGGCGAAATTGCGCGTTTCGGTCAGATATTTGGCGGCGCCCAAAAGCATCGCCGTATGGCCGTCATGGCCGCAGGCATGCATTTTGCCAGGAATGGTCGAGGCATAGGGCTTGCCGGTGATCTCGTTGATCGGCAGCGCGTCCATGTCGGCGCGCAAGCCGATGGTCGCGCCTTGCCCCTTGCGGCCATGGATGATGCCGACGACGCCGGTCTTGCCGAGGCCCGTCACCACGTCGTCGCAGCCGAATTCCTTCAGCTTCTCGGTGACGAAGGCGGCGGTCTTGAAGACATCGAAATTCAGTTCTGGCGTCTGGTGCAGATGGCGTCGCCAGCCGGCAACTTCATCCTGCATCTCGGCGGCGCGGTTGAGAATCGGCATAATGGTTCCATCTCGCTATTGGAGCAGACGATCTGGCCTGCTTGATTGCAATTGTGATTGCCATGCTTGTTGCCATCTTGGCACTTTGCCATCTTGGCGTCACATAGGGTAAATAGCACCCCAGACAATGTGATCCGGAAATTGAGGGCCGGATCAGGTCATGCTGGCCATCGCGTAACGAAATCTTACGGAGCCAGGGGCGACTACGGCAAGAGGCGATTTCGGATTCCATGATGCGGCACAGCCATATCCTCAAATTACTGCTAACGGGCGGCTTGGCGTTACCCATGCTGGCTGGGCCAGCTTTGGCCAATCCGGTGATCCTGTTCGACCTCAACAGCGGCAAGGTTCTGCAGCACCAGGACGCCTTCAAGCGCTGGTATCCCGCTTCGCTGAGCAAGCTGATGACCGCCTATGTCACCTTCCGGGCGATTGCCGCCGGCGAGGTCCAGCTCGATTCACCGATCAAGGTGACCAAGCATTCGGCGGGCGAACCGCCGAGCAAGATGGGCTTCAAGCCGGGCTCGGTGATGCGGCTCGACAATGCGTTGAAGATGATGCTGGTCAAATCGGCCAACGATATCGCCATGGCCATCGGCGAAAACATAGGCGGCTCGCAGGCCGGATTCGCCGTTCGCATGAATGCGGAGGCGGCGCGGCTCGGCATGACCGGAACGCATTTCGTCAATCCGAACGGACTGTTTTCGCCGGAGCAGTATACGACGGCGCGCGATCTTGCCCTGCTGGTGATGGCGATCCGCAAGGAATTCCCGCAATACGCCCCCTGGTTCTCGATCGAAGGCCTTGCCGTCGGCAAGAAGGCGATCTCCAACTACAATCTCTTGATCGGGCGCTATCCCGGCGCCGACGGCATGAAAACCGGGTTCGTTTGTCCCTCGGGCTTCAACATGATCGGCTCGGCGACACGCAATGGCCGCACGCTGGTCGCGGTCGTGCTCGGCGAAAAATCGGCGATCAGCCGTGCCGAGACCGCCGCCAGGCTGCTTGACCAGGGCTTTGCCATGCCCGACCCGAACTGGCTCACGGTCGCGGCCATGCCTTCCTATGGCGATACCATGTCACCCAACGACATGCATGATGAGATCTGCAAGAAGAAGGCGCCGCACGAGCAGTCCGAGGCGGCTCCGCCGGTGGCCGCGAAGGGCGCCGACGTGCCGAAATCGCCCTATCAGGAAAAGCTCGACCACGTGCCGACGCTGGTTGCCGTGGGCCTCGGCGGCGCCACCGGGCCGGCGCCGAAGGCGATGCTCGACCAGGGCGGCCAGGAATACGCCGATGTGCCGCTGCCGAGCTGGCGGCCAGACATTCCGGCGCCAAAGGGCGCCGAACCGGCCGTGGTGGGCCAGGCAACCGCGGTGCAGGGCGACCAGCTGGTCAAAGCCGCGAACTAGGCGATGGCTGGCTTTCCGATACCCGTCACGGTGGTCACCGGCTTCCTCGGCGCCGGCAAGACGACATTGCTCAACCGGCTGCTCAAAGATCCGGCACTGGTCGACACGGCCGTCATCATCAACGAATTCGGTGAGGTGGCGATCGACCACCTTCTGGTCGAGCAGGCCTCGGACGGCATCATCCAGCTGTCCGACGGGTGTCTATGCTGCACGGTGCGCGGCGAACTGGTCGACACGCTGGCTGACCTCGTCGACCGGCTGCAGACGGGCCGTATCGCCCGTCTCGCCCGCGTCGTCGTCGAAACCACCGGGCTCGCCGATCCGGCGCCGGTGCTGCAGTCGATCATGGCGCATCCCGCCCTGGTGCAGGCCTTCCGACTTGATGGCGTCATCACGCTGGTCGACGCGGTCAACGGCAACGCGACGCTCGACGGCCATGTCGAGGCGGTCAAGCAGGTGGCAGTCGCCGATCGCATCGTGCTGACCAAGGTCGATCTGGCCAGCGATTCCGGCGACGTCGATGCTTTGCGAACGCGAGTCCATCAGCTCAATCCAGGCGCCGTGGTGCTGGAGGCCGGCGACGGCCGAACCGGCGTCGCGGCTCTGTTCGACTGCGGCCTCTACAATCCGGCGACCAAATCCGCCGATGTCCGGCGCTGGCTCGGCGAAGAAGCCGCCCATGAGCACCACCATCATCATCATGATCACGGCGAGCATGAGCACCACCACGATTCCCGCGTGCGCTCCTACTCGCTGGTCCATGACGGCCCGGTGCCGTTTTCGGCGATCGAGATGTTCCTCGACCTGCTGCGTTCTGCGCATGGCGACAAGCTTTTGCGGATGAAGGGCGTCATCGAGCTTGCGGAGGACCCGTCGCGGCCGCTTGTTGTCCACGGGGTACAGAAGATCCTGCATCCGCCGGCGCGGCTACTGGCCTGGTCGGACGGCCAACGCGGCACCAGGCTGGTGCTGATCACGCTCGATATGCCGGAAGATTATGTGCGCCGGCTGTTTTCCGCTTTCACCAACCGGCCGTCGATCGACACGCCGGATCGCGCGGCGCTGGAGAGCAATCCGCTGGCGATAGCCGGGGGCTGATTCTCAGGCTCGCTCTGCGCCGCGTTCGACCAGGAAGCGGTGGCCGCCGGTGACGGCTGACGTTTCAACCAGTTGGTGACCAGCGTCGGCGCAAAAGGCGGGGATGTCGATGACCGCCAGCGGGTCGGTGGTCTCCAGCCAAAGCCGGCTGCCCGGCTGCATTGCCGCTAGGCGTTTTTTCGCCTTGAGAACGGGCAGGGGGCAGTTCAGGCCCTTGAGGTCATAGATTGCGGTGTGATTTGTTTGTTTGTTTTCATGCATGTCTTTGTCCCAAAACCGCTGCGCACTTTTGGGCGGCATGCATCGGCAAGGCGAAAACCTCAGCCGCCGAACATGCCTAGCAGCTTGTTCTTGATCTTCGACATCCGGCTTTCGTCCGCCGGCGGTTCCGCAGGCGCCGCCTCGACGCTCGCAGTGGCGACCGGCTGCTGGGCGGCCTGCTTGGCTGCTTCCTTTTCGGCCAGCGATTGGGCCTTTGCGGCTTGCTTTTCAGCCAGTGCCTGGGCCTTGGCGGCTTTCGCAGCCTCGATGGCAGCAACCCGCTGTTCCTCGGCCTTGCGCTTGGCTTCCTTCTCTGCGTCCAGCGCCGCCATCTTGCGGCCGGCGGGCGAATCGATGCGGCCCATGCGCGCCGTCTCGGTCAGCGTGCCGTCGGAATTCAGCGACGGCGGTTCGATCGGCACGCGCTCGCCCCGGGCGCGGCGCTTCGACCAGTCTGAAACGATGGCGGCTTCCTTGATGCCGGCAATGGTTGGCTTGGGCGCTGGCACGCTGCCCTTGACCGCGCCGGTGAAGGCCGCGTCATAGCTGCTTTGATAGGCGTTGAGTGCGCTCTTCAGCGAATCGGGCTGCGTGGTCGCGGGGCATGCGCCAGTCGGATCGAATGTCGTGCCCTCAGGCGCCACCTGGTTGAAGACATAGCGCTTGTCGCAGACATCGACCTTCGGTGGCACCTTGGTGATCTCGAAATTGTCGTAACCGACCTTCAGCATCTTCCAGAACTCATAGTTCGGGTCGTTGCGGTAGCGCGCCATGTTGGCGGCGGTCATGCGGAACGGGAAGGCCTGGATCTGGAACTCGGTCTGGCCGCCCTGGAAGGCATCGCGACCAAAAGCGTAGATCTGCTCGATCTGCGGGTCGGTCATCGAATAACAGCCCGACGACGAGCAGGCGCCGTGCACCATCAGATTGGCGCCGGTGCGGCCATTGGCACGGTCATAGGCGTTGGGATAGCCGATGTTGAAGGACAGGTGATAGTTCGAGCGCGGATTCATCTGCGACGGGCGGACCGTATAGAAACCTTCCGGCGCCTGGCGGTCGCCCTCGGTGTATTTTGGGCCGAGCTTGCCCGACCATTTGCAGATGTCGTAGCTGGCGACCATCTCGTAGCGGCCGGTGGTCTTGGCCTTCCAGATTTCGAGCTTGCCTTCTTCCTTGAAGATGCGAGCCATCACCGACGAGGTGCGGATCATGCCCTTGGCTTTCATGTCGGCCAGGATCTTGTCCGGCAGCGGCTTGCTGGCTTCCGGCGCAAAATTCTTCATCGAGGAATCGTTGCAGCCGGCAACGCCAAGCGCGGCGATCAGGAGTCCAGTGCGGGCAAGCTTGGTAAACATGGATACGGCTATGTCTTTTTCTCGCGGCACGGCCGGATAGCGCCCGGGCCTGCATGCTGAACACTGACGGACCCTAAGCCCGTTAACCTTGAAAATTCCTTACCGCAAGCGTCGGACGGCGCCCCCCACGGCAATTCGCCCGGTGTCACGGATTTTTTATTGAGCCGAATGCGGCGGCATTTTTGTGGCGAAATTGCTCCTTGACGCCACATTGCGGTGCGCTGCCGGCCAAAATCAGAGGCTGCGGCCCATCGCCAGATATTTTTCGCGGCGCTGTTCGCGAAAATCGGTGTTGGCGCCGGCAAAATCCTTCATCGTCTTGGCGATGAGATCGCCGGTGGCGGCGATCACCGTTTCGGGCGCGCGCTGGGCGCCGCCGAGCGGCTCGGCAATGATGGCGTCGATGATCTTCATTTCCAGAAGGTCCTGGGCGGTGATCTTCATGTTGGTCGCCGCATCTTTCGAGCGCGTGGTGTCGCGCCACAGGATCGAGGCAGCGCCTTCCGGCGAGATCACCGAATAGATGGCGTGTTCCAGCATGTAGACGCGGTTGGCGGTGGCGATCGCAATGGCGCCGCCCGAACCGCCTTCGCCGATTACAACCGAAATCGATGGCACTTTGAGGCCGAGGCAGGCCGAGGTTGAGCGGGCGATGGCTTCAGCCTGGCCGCGTTCCTCGGCGCCAACGCCGGGGTAAGCGCCGGCGGTGTCGACCAGCGTCAGAAGTGGGATCTGGAAACGG
The DNA here is from genome assembly GCF_000502535.1 of Mesorhizobium sp. LNJC391B00. Classification (NCBI taxonomy): domain Bacteria; kingdom Pseudomonadati; phylum Pseudomonadota; class Alphaproteobacteria; order Hyphomicrobiales; family Phyllobacteriaceae; genus Mesorhizobium; species Mesorhizobium sp. LNJC391B00. The sequence continues at coordinate 135,050 of NZ_AYWI01000013.1, read as the reverse complement.
TCGGCAAGTTCCATCAGCCGCACGGCCTTGCGGTAGCCTTCAGGGCGCACCGAGCCGAAATTGTGCTTGAGCCGGCTCGCCGTGTCGGAGCCCTTTTCCTGGCCGATGACGGCCACCGGTTCGCCGCGGAAGCGGGCGAAGCCGCCGATGATCGCCTGGTCCTCGCCGAAATTGCGGTCGCCGGCGAGCGGCGTGAAATCGCTGAACAGACCCTTGATGTAGTCGAGGCAATGCGGCCTGTCGGTGTGGCGCGCGACCTGCACCTTCTGCCACGGCGTCAGCGCCTTGTAGATGTCGCGCAGCGCGTCGCGCACGCGCTTCTCGAGCCGGCTGATTTCGTCGCCGACGTCGACCGCCTCGCCATTCTCGGCAAGCTTCTTCAGCTCGAGGATCTTGAGTTCAAGGTCCTGCACCGGCTTTTCGAAATCGAGGTAATTGTACATTCTTGAGCGGACCGATGCGTCGGAAGGCAAACATCGCGCAGATGTAGGCTCCGCGCGGGCACGTTGCCCTCACATAGCGATATGAGGCCTAGTCGGCAAGCGGATGATGATCGTTGACCAGCCGCACCAACCGCTCTTCCAGCACATGCGTGTAAATNCTGCGTGGTCGAGATATCGGCGTGGCCGAGCAGCTGCTGCACCGCCCTGAGATCGGCGCCGTTCTGCAGGAGATGGCTGGCGAAAGCATGGCGCAGCACATGCGGCGAAATTTTCGCCGCCGATATGCCGGCCCGCGCGGCAAGGCCTTTGAGATCGCGGGCAAAGACCTGCCGGGAGAGAAAGCCGCTGTCGCCGGCGGCCGGGAACAGAAACGGGCTGTCGGCGAAAGCCGGCACCGTGGCCCGGGCTGTGAGCCAAGCCCGCATCGCCGTGCGGGCCTTGGCCGACAGCGGCACCATGCGCTCCTTGTCGCCCTTGCCGCGCACCATGAAGAAGCGGTCGTCGCGCTGGGCGACGGTCACCGGCAGGCCGACTAGTTCGGAGACGCGCAAGCCGGTGGCATAGAGCACCTCCACCAAAGCGTGCAGGCGCAGTGCAGCCACCCGGTCACCATTGACGGCATCGCCTGTCTCAAGCGCGGCGCGGTCGAGCAGCCGACCGGTATCGGCCTCGCTCATCGTCTTGGGCAGCGGCCGGCCCTTTTTCGGACTGTCCAGCGTGCCGGTCGGGTCGTCGCCGCGCAAGCCCTCGGCGTAGAGAAACTTGAAGAACTGGCGGATCGCCGACAGTTTGCGCGCCTGCGACGTCGACGCAAAGCCGCGCGCCGCGATATCGTCGAGATAGGCGCGGATGTCGGCTGCGGCGGCAGCGGCAAGCCCGCCGGCAATCTGCTGCGAAGCGTCTTCGAGATCACGGCGGTAGGAAGACAGCGTGTTTGCAGCGGCACCGCGTTCGGCGCTCATCATCTCGAGAAAGGCTTCGATGCGAGCCGCGCTGTTCATGTTCCAGGGGTCAGTTTTGGGTCAGTTTTTCTTGGGGTTCAGCTTTTCCGGTGGAATGCGCACGGTGATTTCGGCTTTTTTCGGCTCGACGAACATCGCCAACGCCACCATCGTACCATAGGCAATGCCGGCAAGAATCATCATCGTCACGACAAAGCGGAACAGTGTCGGCATCAATCTTCGCCCGTCTTCTTGCTCTGCGATTCCAAGCCCTGTGTCCTTATGGGACGCTAATTCCGTCAATTCAAGGACGAAGGGCTCTGCGTGCGAAAGGCGCTGTGCTTGACGCAAACGGGCTTTTGATGTCGATACGCCGGCAAAGACGGCTTAGAAACAGCATGGTCTCATGAACGCGTTACCAGCAAATCCTCCCGGCGATAGCCATGCCGCGCTGCTCGACAGGCTGGGCAGCCGCTCGATCGTCTTTGTCGGCCTGATGGGCGCCGGAAAGACGGCGATCGGCCGCAAGGTGGCGACGATGCTGTCGCTGCCCTTCGTCGACAGCGACCAGGAGATCGAAACCGTGTCGCGCATGACGGTGCCGGAACTGTTCGAACGTTATGGCGAGACCGAATTCCGGGCATTGGAGCAGCGCGTCATCCTGCGCGTGCTGGAGAGTGGGCCGCAGGTGCTGTCGACCGGCGGCGGCGCGTTCATGAATGCGCAGACGCGGGAAGCGATCGCCGGGCATGGCGTGTCGGTGTGGCTGAAGGCCGAGATCGACCTGTTGATGGAACGCGTGTCCAAGAAGCAGAACCGGCCGTTGCTCAAAAGCGCCGATCCGCGCGCCGTGCTCGAGCGGCTGATGGGCGAGCGCTACCCGGTCTATGCCACGTCCAACATCACGGTGCCGACACGCGACGACCGCAAGGAGGTCATTGCGACCGAGGTTGTCGACGCGCTGTGCGGGCATTTCGGCATTCCGGCTCCGACTGCGCCGGGCGAGGTGCGGCTGTGAGCGAACCGGTCACTGTCGAGGTCGGCCTTGGCGAGCGTGCCTATGACATCCTGATCGGCCCCGGCCTTTTGGCGCGCGCCGGCGCCGAGATTTCGCGCCGCCTGCCCGGCACGAGAGCGGCGGTGGTCACCGACGACAATGTCGCGGCGGCACATCTCGACGCGCTGAAGGCCGGTCTGGAAACAGGCGGCATCCAGCCTGCCGTCATCACTTTGCCGGCCGGCGAAAAGACCAAGAGCTTTGCCCATCTCGAAGAGGTGGTCGACGGCGTGCTCGCCGCCAAGCTGGAGCGCGGCGATGTCGTCATTGCGCTCGGCGGTGGCGTCATCGGCGACCTCACCGGCTTTGCCGCCGGCATCGTGCGCCGCGGCATGAATTTCGTCCAGATTCCAACCTCGCTGCTGGCGCAGGTCGATTCCTCGGTCGGCGGGAAAACCGGCATCAACAGTCCGCGCGGCAAGAATCTGGTCGGTGTCTTCCACCAGCCGAAACTGGTGCTGGCCGACACCGAAGTGCTCGACACGCTGCCGATCCGCGAATTTCGCGCCGGCTATGCCGAGCTTGCCAAATACGGGTTGATCGACCGACCGGCGTTTTTCGCCTGGCTGGAAGCGAACTGGGAAAAGGTGTTCGCTGGCGGACCGGAGCGGACCGAGGCCATTGCCGAGGCGTGCCGCGCCAAGGCCGATGTCGTCGCCCGCGACGAGTTCGAAACCGGCGACCGCGCACTGCTCAATCTTGGCCACACATTCGGCCATGCGCTGGAAGGCGCCACACAGTATGACGGCGCCCGCCTCGTCCATGGCGAAGGCGTCGCCATCGGCATGGCGCTGGCGCACCGCTTTTCCGCAAGGCTCAATCTGGCCAGCCCGGACGACGCGGCGCGGGTCGAGGCGCATCTTCGCGCCGTCGGTCTACCCTGGCGGATGGCCGACATCCCTGGTGAGTTGCCCGATGCCGAGGCGCTTCTTGGCTTCATCACCCAGGACAAGAAAGTGTCGCGCGGCGCGCTGACCTTCATCCTGACGCGCGGCGTTGGCCAGGCTTTTATTGCCAAGGATGTACCGGCGTCGGAAGTGCTTTCGTTCCTCAGCGAAAACCACCCGGGCCAGGAAGGCCGGCCGCGATGATCAACGAGCCCGGCTGGACCGTCGTCGCCGTCCTTGCCATCCTCATCCTGCTTGTCCTGGCCGTGCGCACGCGCCTGCTTGCCATGTTCGGCTATGAGTTGTCGCGCATCGAGCCGCAGCGCTCGACCCAGGACGAGTTGCGCGGCGCGGTCGACGATTTCCGCCGCGACGGCCAGATGGTGCGTGAGGACCGCGACCGTGTCGGCGGGCTGTTCGATCTCGCCGAGCTCGAAGTCTCCGACATCATGGTCCACCGCACCAATATGCGCTCGGTCAATGCCGACAATGGGCCGGAAGCCGTGGTGCGCGAGATCCTGCAGAGCCCGCACACCCGCATGCCGTTGTGGAAAGGCTCTCTCGACAACATTGTCGGCGTGCTGCACGCCAAGGACCTGCTGCGAGCGCTGAACGAGGTCGGCAACGACTTTTCCCGGATCGACGTGATGAAGATCGCGTCGAAGCCTTGGTTCGTGCCCGACACCACCACGCTGCAGGAACAGCTCAACGCCTTCCTGCGTGCCAAGGCGCATTTCGCTATCGTCGTCGACGAATATGGCGAGGTCGAAGGGCTGGTGACGCTGGAGGACATTATCGAGGAGATCGTTGGCGAGATCGCCGACGAGCACGATGTCGACATTCAGGGCGTCAAGCAGGAGGCGGACGGTTCCGTGGTCGTCGACGGCACCGTGCCGATCCGCGATCTCAACCGGGCGCTCGACTGGAACCTGCCTGACGAGGAAGCGACCACCATTGCCGGCCTGGTCATCCACGAGACGCAGTCGATCCCCGAGGAAAAGCAGGCTTTCACCTTCCACGGCAAGCGCTTCGTGGTGATGAAGCGCGACAAAAACCGGATCGCCAGAATCAGGATCAGGCCGGCGGGCGAATCTTAAAGGTACCGAGCAGGCCCGCCACATGACGCTCTTTGCCGAGCTTATGCCGCGATCTGGCTCGTAGACCGTTCGTGGATGGTCGCACCGGTTTGAGCGTCAACTGCGACCAGGCTGACCTCGTAGCCCCAGAGGCTGCGGACATGGCGCAGCGTCGCGTCACGGCTGGCCCCTTCGAGCACAACACCATCCTTTACCCTGTGTTGCAGCCGCAACTGCCGGTCGCCGAGCAGGTCGACATCAATCACCTGGATGTCCGGCCGATTCGCTCCAAGGTCGTAACTGTGGGCTAGCTGGGCGCGTATCTTGTGATAGCCACGTTCGTTGTGGATCGACGCGACTTCGAAATGCGGTTTGTCGGCTCCATCGCCAAGCACGAAGAACCGCCATTTTCGGATCAAGCTCGGGCTGAGGTACTGGCGGATAAAGGATTCGTCGCGGTGGTTGGCCCAGGCCTCAAGCAGGACCTCGCGCCAGTTGCCATGTCCTGCAATGTCCGGGAACCAGTCGCGGTCCTCCGCCGTCGGCTCGGTCGAAATGCGCTGTATGTCCTGCATCATGTCGAGGCCGAGGGCATAGGGATTGATGCCTGAAAACCGGGGATCGTCAAAGGCCGGCTGGAAGATCACGTTCGAATGGTTGCGCAGGATTTCGAGCATGGCACCTTCGCCGATCCGGCCACGATCGAATAGCATGTTCATGAGGGTATAATGCACGAAGGTGGCGCAGCCTTCATTCATGACTTGAGTCTGTCGCTGCGGGTAGAAATATTGCGCGATGACGCGGACGATCCTGATGATCTCGCGCTGCCAGGGTTCCAGGATCAGGCTGTTCTTCTCGAGGAAATAAAGGAGGTTTTCCTCGGGAAGGTTGAGCGATCTCTTGCGCTCCGCCATCCCTTGATCCTCATTGCCGGACTTGTTTTTGTTCTGCGACGGCGGCAGCGTGCGCCACAGATCGTTGTAGGAGCGCTCTTCGTATTCGAGGCGCTCGCGAAGCCCTTCGCGCTGTCGCTCCGACGAGAGCTTTGGCGGCCGGTGGTAGCGGAACACCCCTTGTTCCATCAGCGCATGGGCGGAATCGAGAATGGCCTCCACTGCTGCAAGGCCGTGCCGCTCCTCGCACCGGGCGATGTAGCCCTTGGCGAAGTCCAGATAACCCAGGATTGCCCCGGCGTCGGTCCATTGCTGAAACAGATGATTGTTCTTGAAGAAATGATTGTGGCCAAGCGCCGCGTGGGCCGTCACAAGGGCCTGCAACGCCATGGTGTTTTCCTCCATGAGGTAGACGATGCAGGGATTGGAGTTGATGACCAGTTCATAGGCCAGCCCCCGACCACCCTTACGGTAAAGAAGCTCCTGGTGAAGGAAATGTTTGCCGAACGACCAATGCCGATACATCAGTGGCATGCCGATAGATGAGTAGGCGTCGAGCATCTGCTGGGAGGAGATTATCTCCATCTGGACCGGGTAAGTATCGAGATACAACTCGTCGACCGCGATCGCCTCGATCTCTTCAAAAGCCCGCGATAATTTCTCGAAATTCCAGTCGGAACCGGAAAACAACAAATTCGTTTCGTTGGCTCGCCTGACCATCTCTCTCTCTCAAGCGCTCTTGATGGCCGCCGGCTGCCTGGCGAAGAGCCGGTGGAAGACCGGGTAAATATCCGCGGGAGCAGCGATGCGGCTCATCTGGAAGTTGGGCCATTTCAGCTCGATCGTACTGTAGGCGCGCCAAAGCGACGTCCCGTTTTCGGTAGCACCGAATATGTGGCTCTCGCGTTCGTCGATGATCTCGACATAGGCGAAATACTGGCACAGGCGCATGAGCTTGCCGTTCATGAGCTCTATGCATCGCTCGGAATCGGTGGTGAAATTGTCCCCGTCAGAGGCCTGCGCGGCGTAAATGTTCCACTCGCTGGCAGGATAGCGCTGGCCGATAATGCGGTGCATTTCGTCGAGCGCGGTGGAGACGATCGTACCGCCGCTCTGCGTGTTGTAGAAGAACGTGTCCTCATCCACTTCGTGCGCCTCATGGGTATGGCGGATGAAGACGATCTCCGTGCGTTCGTAGCGCCGTTTCAAGAACAGGTGCAGCAGCACGAAGAAGCGTTTGGCCAAGTCCTTTTCGCGTTGGCCCATCGATCCGGACACGTCCATAAGGCAGAACATGACGGCATTGGCATTCGGCACCGGCCGGGCGTCGAAGCGGTTGAATCGGATATCGACCGGATCGACAAAGGCAATTCGCCTGCGCCGTCGCTCCAGCCGGTCAAGCTCGTCGCGTAATTCCGCGATGCGCTGGCGCACCGCCGCGCCGGCCGGGGCCGACTCAAGCGTGACGATTTCCCGGAGGATCGCCTCCAGTTCCTGCTGCGTGGGGCGCCTCAGCGCAATGCGCCGGCCTAGGCTGTTGCGCATGGTGCGGCCGGCATTGATGTTGGTCGGGGAACCGGTTGCCGCGAAGCCGGCCCGGCGCGGCTTGAAGGCAAGGATTTCCTTGAGATTGAGCTTAACCAGGTCGGGCAGTTCGAGATCCTCAAAAAAGAGTTCGAGCACCTCCTCGCGTGACAGCACGAAACGAAAATCGTCTTCCGACGCCGTGTTTCCTGGCGACGACGCCGCGCCGCCCCCATGCGGCTTCGGGAGCAGGTCTCCAGGGGAAAAATGCCTGTTGCCCGGAAGGATGTGTCGGCGCCGTCCGCTGGCCCTGTCATCGTTGAAGCTCGGCTCGGCCGTTTTCCTTTCAGGCATGGGCACGGCGTGCTCGGTATCCACGTCGGCGATCCTGCCAGTGCGGATTTGATCGCGAATGCTCCGCTTCAACTCCTCGCGAGCACGCCTGAGGAAGCGCTGTCGATTGCCAAGGCTCTTGTCCTTGGGGTTCAGGCGACGGTCGATGAAGATCGGCATGGAACCATCCGGCTCTGTCAACCCGCCTTGTTCACCCGCATGTACCAGTCCACCAGCCGGCGTACCTGCCGTTCTGTGTAGCCACGCTCGATCATGCGCTGCACGAATTCGTTGTGGCGCTTTTCCGTAACGCTGTCTTGCTTGGAGCCGAAGCTGATCACCGGCAAGAGGTCCTCGACCTGTCCGAACATCCGCTTCTCGATGACCTCGCGCAGTTTTTCATAGCTGGTCCATGACGGGTTGCGGCCGTGGTTTCTTGCGCGAGCGCGCAGAGTGAACTTCACCACCTCGTTACGGAAGTCCTTGGGATTGGCGATGCCTGCCGGTTTCTCGACCTGCGAAAGTTCGTTGTCCAGGATCTCCCGGTTGAGGATCTGGCCGGTGTCGGGGTCCTTGTAGTCCTGGTCCTCAATCCAGGCATCCGCATAGGCGATGTAGCGGTCGAAGAGGTTCTGGCCGTATTCGCTATAGGACTCCAGATAGGCCTTCTGGATTTCGTGGCCGATGAACTCGGCGTAGCGCGCCGCAAGCTCCGACTTGATGAATTCAAGATAGGCCGCTTCCGTTTCCTTCGGGAACTGCTCCCGCTTGATCGCCTCCTCCAGAATGTACATCAGATGCACAGGATCGGCGGCCACCTCCTCATTATCGAAGTTGAATGTCTGCGAAAGGATCTTAAAGGCAAAGCGCGTGCTGACGCCCGTCATGCCTTCATCGACGCCGGCGGCGTCGCGATATTCTTGGACCGACTTTGCCCTGGGATCGACTTCCTTCAGATTTTCGCCGTCATAGGCGCGCATCTTGGTGTAGAGCGGCGAGTTGTCGTGCTCGGCCAAGCGCGTCGAAACTGCAAAGCGGCTGAGGATGTCCAAAACTTCAGGGGCACAGGGGCTGGCGGCCAACTCGCTCTCACGCAGCAATTTCTCATAGATCTGCCTCTCTTCGGTGATCCGCAGGCAATAGGGTACCTTGACCACCAGGATGCGATCGAGAAACGCCTCGTTGTTCTTGTTGCTCTTGAACTGTTGCCATTCCGACTCGTTGGAATGGGCGACGATGATCCCCTGGTAGGGAAAGGCGCCGAAATTTTCAGTGCCGTTGTAGCTGCCTTCCTGTGTCGCGGTCAGCAGCGGATGCAGAACCTTGATGGGTGCCTTGAACATCTCGACGAATTCAAGCAGACCTTGCGTGGTCCGGTTCAGGCCACCGCTATAGGAATAGGCATCGGGGTCGGACTGGCTAAAATTTTCCAATTGCCTGATGTCGACCTTGCCGACCAGGGCCGAGACATCCTGATTGTTCTCATCGCCAGGTTCGGTCTTGGCAATGCCGATCTGGCGCAGCCGCGAAGGCATCAGCTTGACGACGCTGAATTTGGAGATGTCGCCAGACAATTCGTCGAGGCGCTTGGCCGCCCATGGCGAAATCAATCCGTTCAGCCGGCGCCGGGCTATGCCGTATTTATCCTCTAGCAGATCACCCATGTGATCGGGATGGAACAGCCCAAGCGGCGACTCGAAAACCGGGCTGATCTGGTTGCCGACCTTCAGCGTGTAGATCGGGCGCTGCTCCATCAGTTTCTTCAGGCGCTCGGCCAGAGAGGATTTGCCGCCGCCGACCGGGCCGAGGAGATAGAGGATCTGCTTGCGTTCTTCGAGACCCTGCGAGGCATAGCGGAAATACCCGGCTATGCGCTCGATCGTATCCTCCATTCCATAGAAGTCGGAAAAATGAGGGTAGACCTTGAGGGTCCGATTCGAGAAAATGCGGCCGAGCCGCTCGTCTTTGCTGGTGTCAACCAGTTTTGGTTCGCCGATTGCGTCGACCATCCTTTCGGGAGCCGAAGCGTACATCGATTTGTCTTCCCGACAGGCAAGAAGATACTGTTGGATGCTGACCTCTTCGTCCGCCGCATTGGCATAAATTTCCGAAAAAAGATCGAAGACGTCGGATTGGGTTGCACGCATGATGTTCTGCCCTCGGGGCCGATCTGGATTCCAATCGCCTCATCACCTTCAACTGTCGGAAAGCATTGTTGGTTCCCTTCACATGAAGGAGAGTGGCTGCAATCCGGGTAGAAGGCTTGGGAGGAAACATTCGGAGTGGCTGGAATGGCGGGTTGCCCGGTGCTGCGGCGCTGATGGGCGGCGTTGTCGCCGGCCAGCTATCTCGATGGACACAAGCATCCGCCGACCTTCATCGCCTATTCGCGCGCCGAAGGCCGCGACGACCAATCGAAGGCTTTGCCAAACGCCTGCGCGCCATCGGCACTGAAGTGACGCTGTTCGACGGCAACGCCTACACGCATATGTCGATCAATCACGACTTCGGCGAGGACGGCGACGCGTTGACCGCCGCGATGCTGGCCTTCCTGAATGGACCGTCGGTTGATCCCCGATCCCCGCGAGGCGTCCTGGATCAGACCAAAAGCCCCGGCGGGACATTGCCGACCCGGCGGCTACAGGTGCAATTGTTCCTGAGTTGTCGATTGGGAAAGAAAATCATGAATGGCGCCGATCTGCTGTGCGACGTGCTCCTGGCCAATGACGTCACGGTCTGCTTCGCCAATCCTGGCACATCCGAAATGCATTTCGTTGCCGCACTGGACCGCAAACCTCAGATGCGCTGCGTGCTCGGCCTGTTCGAGGGCGTGGTGACCGGCGCCGCCGACGGCTATGCGCGCATGACCGACCGCCCGGCAGCAACGTTGCTGCATACCGGACCGGGTCTCGCCAACGGTTTGGCCAACATGCACAACGCAAGGCGTGCGCGCAGCCCGATGATCAACATTGTCGGCGACCATGCTTCCTACCATCTGCCGCTCGATGCCCCGCTGACCAGCGACATAGAAGGCCTGGCGTCGCCGATGTCGAACTGGGTTGGCCGCGTCAAGGGGCCGGCCGATATTGTGCCGGCCGCAGAGGCGGCTTTCCGCGCCTCACTCACGCCGCCTGGCGTCACGACCTTGATCCTGCCTGCGGATGCCGCCTGGGGCGAAGTTGCTGCGATTTCGCCTGGCAAGGTGAAGCTGGAGCCGCCGCCCGCCGTCGACATGGCTGTTGTGCGCACGATCGCCGAAGCAATCCGCGCCGCGCCGGACCGTGTCGGCATGGTGGTGCGTGGGCAAGCGGCGCGCGCCGATGCACTTGAAATCACAGGGAGAATCTCATCGGGAAGCGATGTCAGGCTGTTCAGTGAGGTTCTGATCGCCCGCATGCAACGCGGCCGCGGGCGGTTCGCCCCGACCCGCATTCCCTATCCGGTCGATGCGGCGACGGCCATGCTCCGGGATATCGACTTGCTGGTGCTGGTCGGCGCCAAGGAGCCGGTTGCCTTCTTCGCCTATCCCGGCAAGCCCGGGCGGCTGGTTCGGGACGATTGCAAGGTGCTTTCGCTGGCGGCGCATGGCCAGGATCTGAAAGCGGCGCTGGAGGCGCTGGCTGCCGAGGTCGGCATCAAGCCGACGCAGCAATTCGCCGCCGCAACCGCCTTTCCAGACGAACCGACGCTGAGCGGCAGACTGACGGACGATGCCATCGCGCTGTCGGTGGCGCGCAAACTTCCGGCCAATGCCATCGTCTGCGACGAAGCGGTCACCTCGGCGAGACGGTTCTTCGCGCTATCCGCCTTTGCGGCGCCGCACGACTACATGATGGGTACGGGCGGATCGATCGGCGGCGGCATTCCGATGGCGACAGGAGCAGCGATCGCCTGCCCGGACCGCAAGGTGATCAATCTCGAGGCCGACGGCAGCGGCATGTACACGGTGCAGGGACTGTGGACCCAGGCCAGGGAAAAGCTTGACGTCGTGACCATCATCTTTTCCAACCGGACCTACGCCATCCTGCATGGCGAAATGAAGAATGTCGGGGTCAATGAGATCGGCGAGAACGCTAGGCGCATGCTCGATCTCGACCATCCGGCGCTGGACTGGGTTGCGCTGGCCAAAGGCATGGGCGTCGAGGCGGCCCGCGCCGACACGTGCGAGCGGCTCGACGCGCTGCTCGACAGTGCCCTGTCGCGTCCGGGACCGTTTCTCATCGAAGCGGTGATCTGAGGCGGAGAGACTTACCAACGGGTCTTTTCGCCGGGTGCAGCCGGTTCGATTGCCAGCGCATGGACACCGGCTTGCAGCTCCGCTGCGAGCAATTCGTTGACGGCGCGGTGGCGGTCGATGCGGCTCATGCCGGCAAAGACGGATGAGACGATGCGGACGCGAAAATGCGTCTCGCCGGTGCCGTCATAGGCACCGTGATCGTCGGAGCCGTGGTGGTGATGACCGGCATGAAGGTGGCTTTCATTGACGATCGCCAGCCGCTCCGGCGAAAACGCCTTGTTCAGCTTGTCTTCCATCGTCGCCTGTATGGACATCGCCATCTCCCTTCACCATATCTGCAAGGCGTGATCGGGAAATCGGGGATCGATCCCGCCGGGCCGCCTCAAAAATCGCCATTCGCCCTGCTTTATGCCGCGATTCAGCGGTTAGGGCGATGATCGCGAAAATGTCAATTCTTGTTTCGCACGTGCGAACAGCCCATAAATGGGTGAGATGAAACCGTACCCCAAATATTTCGAGAAAATTCGGGTCCGTCCCGACAAGGATGCGGAGCTGAAGTCGCACTCGCCGATCTGCCAGTGGGACGGCTGCAAGGAGGCCGGTACCCACCGGGCGCCGGTCGGACGCATGAAGGAAGGCGAGTATTTTCAGTTCTGCTTCGATCATGTGCGCGAATACAACAAGGGTTTCAACTACTTCTCCGGCGTGCCGGACACCGAGATAGCCCGCTTCCAGAAGGAAGCGATGACCGGCCACCGGCCGACATGGAAGATGGGCGTCGCCGGCGCCTCGACGCGCTCCTCGCCCGATTTCGCCCAGCAGCGTTCCGGTCGCGCCGGCTATTACAACCGCATGCGCGATCCCTTCGATCTGTTCAAAGGGCCGAAGGACCCGCGCGAGGCGCGCGAGCGCAAGGCCAAGCCGCTTGAGGCCAAGGCGCTGGAAACGCTTGGCCTTGATACAAAGGCGACTGGCAAGGACATCAAGGCGCGCTATAAGGAACTTGTGAAGCGCCACCATCCGGATGCGAATGGCGGCGATAGAGGTTCGGAAGACCGGTTCCGCGATGTGCTGCAGGCCTATCGCGTGCTCAAGCAGGCGGGTTTGTGCTGAGCGACCTAACGGTTCGTGTCGTTTTCCAACTTTCATAAGGGTGGAAAAGGCTCTAAGACCGCCCCCGGACAAAAACGATTGCCGGCGAAATCAGGCATTTCGCCCGTGGAGACTCGGATAGAGATGAACAAGGTCGATCGCGACATCGCCAATTTGCCCGACACGACGGTGTCAGTGAAAGACAAATTCGGCTTCGAGTCCAAGATGGTGGTGCCGGCCTATTCGGTGACCTCGGAACATGTGCCGGACATCGATCCGGATTATCTGTTCGACAAGGCGACGACGCTGGCGATCCTTGCCGGCTTTGCCTACAATCGCCGCGTCATGGTCTCGGGCTATCACGGCACCGGCAAATCGACGCATATCGAACAGGTCGCAGCCCGCCTTAACTGGCCCTGCGTACGCGTCAACCTCGACAGCCATGTCAGCCGTATCGACCTCGTCGGCAAGGACGCCATCGTCGTCAAGGATGGCCTGCAGATCACCGAATTCCGCGACGGCATCCTGCCTTGGGCCTACCAGCACAATGTCGCGCTCTGCTTCGACGAGTACGATGCCGGCCGTCCGGACGTGATGTTCGTCATCCAGCGCGTGCTGGAATCATCGGGGCGCCTGACGCTGCTCGACCAGAGCCGGGTCATCCGTCCGCATCCGGCGTTCCGCTTGTTTTCGACCGCCAACACCGTTGGCCTCGGCGACACCACCGGCCTCTATCACGGCACGCAGCAGATCAACCAGGCGCAGATGGATCGCTGGTCGATCGTCACCACGCTGAACTACCTGCCGCACGACAATGAGGTGAACATCGTGCTGGCCAAGGCCAAGCACTATCGCGACGGCAAGGGCAAGGACATCGTCAACAAGATGGTGCGCGTCGCCGACATGACGCGCTCGGCCTTCATCAATGGCGATCTGTCGACCGTGATGAGCCCGCGTACCGTCATCACCTGGGCCGAAAATGCCGAGATCTTCGGCAATATCGGCATGGCGTTCCGGCTGACCTTCCTCAACAAGTGCGACGAGCTGGAGCGTTCGGTGGTGGCCGAGTTCTACCAGCGCGCCTTCGGCGAGGATTTGCCCGAGAGCGCCGCCAACGTGGTGCTGGGGTAAGCTGAGCCTTGATGGCGGGTCCGGGCGACAACACGCGCAACAAGTCGAAGACGGGGTCTGAAGCCGACAGCTTCAAGCGTGCCGTCACCGTCTGCATGCGCGCCATCGCCGGCGACAAGGAGCTCGAAGTCGGTTTCGCCAAGGACCGCCCGGCGCTCGCCGGCAGCCGCGCCCGACTGCCCGAACTGCCGAAGAAAGCGTCCAAGACAGACATCGCGATTACTCGTGGCCTGGGCGATTCCATGGCGCTGAAGCGCGCCTGCCACGATCAGCGCATCCACACCAAACTGGCGCCGGAAGGCAAGCTGGCGCGCTCGATCTATGACGCCGTGGAACAGGCCCGCGTCGAGGCGATCGGCAGCCGCGCCATGCAGGGCGTCGCCGACAATATCGGTTCCATGCTGGAGGACAAATACGCCAAGGCCAACCTTGTCGACGTCAAGGACAAGGCCGACGCGCCGATCGAGGAAGCGCTGGCGCTGATGGTGCGCGAGAAGCTGACCGGGCGGCCGATCCCGAAGAGCGGCGAGCGGCTGGTCGAACTCTGGCGGCCCTGGGTCGAGGAGAAGGCCAAGGCCGATCTCGACGGACTGTCGGCCAAGCTCGGCGACCAGCAGGCCTTCGCCCGCGTCGTGCGTGAGATGCTGGCGTCCATGGAGATGGCCGAGGAACTCGGCGACGATCAGGAGACCGAAGACTCCGAGGACAATGACGAGAACCAGCCGCAAGGCGAGGAGCAGAGCGAGGAGGGCGGCGAAGAGGATTCCGGCTCCGAGCAGTCGCAATCCGAGGATGCCGAGGCCTCGGCCGACGACGAACAGTCGTCCGAGACTGAGGCCTCCGACGCCACTGCCGACGATCTTTCCGACGATGACGATGCGGACGCCGAAACGCCGGGCGAGGCGCGCCGTAACGACAACCCGTTCGCCAACCTGCCGAAAGAGATCGACTACAAGGTTTTCACCACCGCCTTCGACGAGACCGTCGGTGCGGAAGAGCTGTGCGAGGAAGAAGAACTCGACCGGCTGCGCGCCTTCCTCGACAAGCAATTGGCCAATCTCTCCGGCGTCGTCGGCCGGCTCGCCAACCGGCTGCAGCGCCGCCTGATGGCGCAGCAGAACCGTTCCTGGGATTTCGACCTCGAAGAGGGTTATCTCGATCCGGCACGCCTGGTTCGTGTCGTCATCGACCCGATGCAGCCCTTGTCGTTCAAGCAGGAGCGCGACACCAAATTCCGCGACACGGTGGTGACGCTGGTGCTCGACAATTCCGGCTCGATGCGCGGCCGGCCGATCACCGTTGCCGCCACCTGTGCCGACATTCTGGCGCGCACGCTGGAGCGCTGCGGCGTCTCGGTCGAGATCCTCGGCTTCACCACGCGGGCGTGGAAGGGCGGACAGGCTCGCGAGAAGTGGCTGAAGGACGGCAAGCCGCCGAACCCCGGCCGGCTCAACGATCTGCGCCACATCATCTACAAATCCGCCGATCATCCATGGCGCCGCGCCCGGCGCAATCTCGGCCTGATGATGCGCGAGGGCCTGCTCAAGGAAAACATCGACGGTGAGGCGCTGCTGTGGGCCCACAACCGGCTGATCGCCCGGCCCGAACAGCGCAAGATCCTGATGATGATCTCGGACGGCGCGCCGGTCGACGATTCGACGCTGTCGGTCAATCCTGGCAACTATCTCGAGCGGCACCTGCGCGCCGTCATCGAGCTGATCGAGACGCGCTCGCCGGTCGAGCTTCTGGCCATCGGCATCGGCCACGACGTCACCCGCTATTACAGGCGCGCCGTCACCATCGTCGATGCCGAGGAACTGGCCGGCGCCATGACCGAGCAGTTGGCCTCGCTGTTCGCCGAGGAAAACGTGCGCGATACACGTCGCGGCGGCTACCGGCGCGCCGGATGATTTTTTTGCGCGGCGGGTTTCGGCAGATGCTCTTCGCGGTCACTGCCTTGTCCGGCATGGCGTTTGCGCCGGCCATCGCCGCCGGCCCAAGCGCGGTCGAGCCGGTCGAAGTCTCGGCGCGACCGATCACCACCTTCCATATCGGCAGCGCCGACAAGCAGTTTGGGCCGCTGGAATTCATCGGCGGTCTTGAGATGAACTCGACGACGCGCGATTTCGGCGCGCTGTCGGCATTTCGGTTCGTCAAACCCGGCAGCGATTTCATCGGCGTCGCCGATACGGGCTTCTGGTTCTTCGGCTCGATTACCCATAATGCCGACAAGCGGCCGTCCGGCATCCAGAATTTTCGCATGCAGCAGATGGTCGATGAGGAGGGCCGGCCGATCGACAGGAAATGGGAAGTCGATGCCGAGGGCCTTGCAGTCAAGGACGGCATCGCCACCGTCGGCTTCGAGCGCGATCACCGCGTCGCCCAGTTCAAGATCGACGCCAGCAACATGACGGCGCCGTTCAAGCAACTGAACTTTCTGGTTCCAGCCCGCGAACTGCGACAGAACCGCGGTTTCGAGACCGTCACCCACGCCAATCCCAACGGCCAGCACGAGGGCGGCCTCGTCGTGGTCTCGGAAAAGAGCTTGGACAAGGCTGGCAACATCTATGCCGCCATCATCGAAGGGCCGCACAAGGGCGTCTTCACGGTCAAGCGCAACGGCGATTTCGACATCACCGACGGCGCCTTCCTGCCGGATGGCGACCTGCTGCTTTTGGAGCGCAGTTTCTCGATGGCCGGCGGTGTCAGGATGCGGCTAAGGCGCATCTATGGCGAAAGCGTCGAGAAGGGCGCGGTTGCCGACGGGCCGGTGCTGATGGAAGCCGACATGGGCTACCAGATCGACAATATGGAAGGACTCGACGTCTGGACCCGCGATGACGGGGCGCTGATGGTGTCGCTGATCTCGGACGACAACCACTCGATCCTGCAGCGCAACCTCTATCTGGAATTCATCCTGCACCAGGATTGAGAGCCCTAAGGCTTGGTGGCGATCCAGATGACGTGGCGCGCGCCGCGCTTGCCATTGGCGCGCGTCTTCACCTCGTCCACGACAAAGCCCGCCTGCTTGAGCCTAAGTGTGAAGCCGGCATCGGGGCCTTGCGACCAAACAGCCAGCACGCCCCCGGGCCTGAGCGCTGCACGCGCCGCGCCGAGCCCGGCAGCGCCATAGAGGGCGTCGTTGCCCTTGTAGACGATGCCTTCGGGGCCATTGTCGACATCGAGCAGGATGGCGTCCCAGGCTGCCTTGTCGGATCTTATGATGTGCCCGACGTCGGCTTCGCGAACCGTCACACGGGGATCGTCGAGACAGCCGGCGAAGACCGCCTCCATGGGGCCGCGCGCCCAGGCGATGACGGCGGGGACAAGCTCGGCAACGGTGATGCCTGCGTCGGCGCCCAATTGGGCAAGCGCAGCGCGCAGCGTAAAACCCATGCCGAGGCCGCCGATCAGGATTTTCGGTTGGGCGCGGCCGCCGATCTTTTCACAGGAGAGCTTGGCCAGCGCTTCTTCGGAGCCGCTGAGGCGGCTGTTCATCAGCTCATTGGTGCCGAGCATGATCGAGAATTCGCTGCCGCGCTGCTTGAGGCGCAGTTCCTGTCCGCCGTCAGGCGTTTTGGCCGAGCCGAGCTGGACCCAAGGGATCACGGCCTAGACAGCCACGGCCGGCTGGCTCCAGTGGGCGGCGAGCAGCCGGTAGGGGATCAGGGCCACAACAGCGATGATCAGCTTCACCGAAAGGTCGCCCAGCGCCCAGGAGACCCAGCGCATGGTCTCGACCGGCAGCACGCCCATCAGCGGCGCCGTCTCCAGCGCAAAGCTGTCGTTCGGGCCGGCAAAAGCGAAGGCGGCCGAAAAGGCGATGCTGAAGAACACCAGGGTGTCGAACACCGAGCCGACCAGCGTGCCGACGATCGGCGCGCGCCACCAGCTCTGCCGGCGCAACCGGTTGAACACGGTGACGTCGAGCAATTGCGCGCAAAGGAAGGCCGCGCCGGAAGCTGTGGCGATGCGCACCAGCCGGTCGGCTGATGTCTCGAACTCGATCAGGCCGTGGCGAAACAGGAAGGGCGGGACGAGGATCGAGCAGACCACAGCGGTCATGAAGCCGACAAGGACGATGCGGCGCGCCACGGTCGGCCCGTAGCGGCGGTTGGCAAGGTCGGTGACCAGGAAGGAGAAGGGATAGGTGAAGGCGCCCCAGGTCAGGATGTCGCCCAGCGACAGACCGCCGGCCTGGCCCTGCATCGGGAACTGCACGAGGATGTTCGATGCCACGACGACAAGCGCCATGGCGGCCACAAAGGGCAGATATCGCGAGAAGGAAGTCATTTTTTTATCCTGGGTAATGGAACCAGCCAGGCGCTAGCCGAAGTTCGGGTCGCGCTGCCTTGCAAGTTTTGAGCATCGGATTGCTCCGATGCTGCTGCCTTAGAAGTTTTGAGCATCGGATTGCTCCGATGCTCAGGGCGGTCGTCCCCCGCCTTGATATCGTTAAGCGGCGGGCTGGTCGGCCAGCTTCTTGGCGATCTGCCTCTTCAACAGGCGCGCGCGCTGCGACAATTCCTTGGCGTCGGCCTTGGCCAGGAAGGCGTCGAGGCCGCCGCGATGCTCGACCGAACGCAGCGCGTTGGCCGAAATGCGCAGGCGCACATTCTGGTTCAGCGCTTCCGAAATCAGCGTCACATTGACGAGGTTCGGCAGGAAGCGGCGCTTGGTCTTGTTGTTGGCGTGGCTCACATTGTTGCCGGTCTGGACTGCCTTGGCAGTGAGTTCGCAGGTGCGGGACATGGTTCTAACCTTCAGTTCTGTCTAGCCTGCCAAACCTTGTTCGCCCGCGCCGGGTGGCGCGCGGTTTCAGTCAGGCGGCCTTATGGAAAAGTTGGCGTTCCTTAGTTGCATTTCGCCAATGCGTCAAGCTCCGGCTTGCCCACGACTGTGACGGGCGTTTCACATAAAGGCCGGAATTCAGCCTATAAGCGGTCGGACAGGGACATTTCAAGCCGGAGTCGCCCGCCTCCGGTTAAAAAAATCAAGGACCGAGCCCGCCATGCTTCGCCCGTCACATGCCGTTGTCGCCATACTTGTCGCCGCCTTGCCAACATCAACCCTTGCCGCCGCGCCCGCAGCCACCGCACAGTCCTTCAAGGGCGAATACACGGTGTCGTTCCTGGGCCTTTCCGTGGCCAAGGCGACATTTTCCAGCCACTACGAAGGCGATAGCTATTCCATAGACGGCACCGTCTCCAGCGCGGGTCTCGCCACCTTGTTCGACGACACGAGCGGCACGATCTCGTCAAAGGGCAAGATCCTGGGCAAGCAGATGCAGCCGCAGGTATTTCGCGCCGATTATAAGTCCGGCAAGAAGGCTTCCATGGTCGATATCCGCTTTGCCAATGGCGCGGTGACCGCCACCCAGGTCATTCCCGAGCCGAAAAAGCGCAATCCCAAAAACTGGATACCGCTGGGCAGCAACGATCTGGCATCGGTGCTCGATCCGATGGCGGCTACCGTCATCCATGCTGACAGCCTCGACCAGGTCTGTGGGCGCAAGGTGAAATTCTATGACGGCGAGATGCGCGCCGACCTGACGCTGACCTACGCCTCGAAAGGATCGATCTCGGTCAAGGGCTACAAGGGCGACACCGTTACCTGCAAGATGAGCTTCGAGCCGGTGGCAGGCTACCGCAAGGGCCGCAAGGCGCTGAATTACCTGAAGAAGAAGAGCCAGATGATGGTGACGTTTGCACCGCTCGGCCAAACCGGCATATATGCGCCGATCCACGCCACGGTCGGGACGCAGATCGGCACCTTGACTGTCAGCGCGGGGCGGTTCGAAGCTACTGAATAGACGCGCCCACCCGAATAGAAATGGGGCGAGTCGCCGGAGACGGGCATGGGGCGCGCAACACTGATCGGTTTCTCGGCGGTCGCCATGTGGGCGCTGCTGGCGTTGCTCACCGATGCGTCGGGCGCCGTGCCGCCATTCTTGCTCTCGGCCATCACCTTCACCATCGGCACCGCGGTCGGGCTGGTTGCCCGGCTGTTCATGCCGGCGACCGATAAAAGCCTGAAGATCCCACGCCAGGTCTGGGTGATCGGCATTGCCGGACTGTTCGGCTACCATTTCTTCTATTTCACCGCGCTGCGCAACGCGCCGGCGGTGGAGGCAAGCCTGATCGCCTATCTGTGGCCGCTGCTGATCGTGCTGGGATCAGCGCTGATGCCGGGCGAGAAGCTGGCCTGGAACCATGTCGTCGGCGCGCTGCTCGGGCTCGCCGGGACCGTGCTGATCGTCACCAAGGGTGGCGGCCTCGCCTTCGATGCTCGCTACACCTTCGGCTATGCGATGGCGGCCGTCTGTGCGCTGCTGTGGTCGTCCTATTCGCTGCTGTCGCGGCGCTTTCCGGCGGTGCCGACCTCAATCGTCACCTGGTTCTGCGCCGCCACGGCAGCCCTGTCCCTCATCTGCCATGTTCTGCTGGAAAAGACGGTGCTGCCCGATGGCCCCGGCCAGTGGCTGGCGGTGGTTGGTTTGGGGTTGATGCCGGTGGGTGCCGCCTTCTACGCCTGGGATATCGGCGTCAAACGAGGCAACATCCAGGTGCTCGGCGCGGCAAGCTATGCGGCGCCACTGCTGTCGACATTGGTGCTGATCGCGGCGGGCGTTGCCGAGCCGTCGCTGCGTATCCTGGCGGCCTGCGTACTGATCACCGGCGGCGCGGCGCTGGCGGCGAAATCGTTGTTCCTGCGCAAGGCGGCAACTGGCGGGGCAAGCGCATGACGATGCCGTTTGCCGGCGGCATCGACGCCAACGCAAATGCAACATTGATTTTTTCGCTGGTGGCGGCGGTGATCTACGCCTTCACCCTGGATATGCGGCCGACGCTGGCCCGCTCGGCGGCAAAGACGCTGGCCGTGGCCATGCTTGCGGCGCTGGCCTTCATGCAAGGTGGGCCGCTGTTGCTCGTCTCTGCGCTGGCGCTCAGCGCCGTCGGCGATGCCTTCCTGTCGCGTGACGGCGAAAAGGCCTTCCTCGGCGGGCTGGCCAGCTTCCTTGCGGCGCATGTCCTCTATGTGCCGCTCTTCCTGCTCGGCGGCGGCGGGCTGGATGTGCTCAGCACCGAGACATGGCGCGGCGCCATCGCGCTTGCCATGGCGGCCTTCGCAGTCGTCATGCTGGCGGCGCTCTGGCGCCGTGTCAGTCCCGGCCTGCGGGTGCCGATCGCCATCTATATCGCGGCCATTCTGGCGATGGGCATCTCGGCGTTGACGCTCGCCAATCCGTGGGTCATCGGCGGCGCTGTTATGTTCATGGCATCGGACGGGCTGCTTGCCGCGGAGAAATTCCTGGTTCCGGCAATAGCACCCTATCGCGCCGGCATCCGTTATGCGGTCTGGGTGCTCTACTATGCCGCCCAGCTCTGCATAACTCTTGGTTTTCTTCTGGCCTAAGGCTGCCAGCCCGGCTCGGCCATTTCAAACGCGGCGAAGTCGAAGCCCGGCGCCACGGTGCAGCCGACCAACGTCCATTCGCCGAGGCTGCGCGCCGATTGCCACCAGCCGGCCGGCACGACGATCTGCGGCCGCTCGCCCGCCGCAAGCTCAATGCCGAGCACCTGCTCGATCACCTGGTTAACCTTTGGACTGCCTTCCTCGCACATCGACAGCGCCAGCGGCGCCCCGGCATGGAAATGCCAGACCTCGGCCGCGTCCTTGACCCGGTGCCAGGCCGAAATCTGGTCCTGTTCAAGGAGGAAATAGATCGCCGTCGAATGGCCCCGCCCGGCGCCGTCGCGAAAGGTCTCGGCATACCAGCCGTCTTCCGGATGCGGCTTGAGGCCGAGCGTGGCGATGATTTCAGCGGCGCTGGTCATGGCTGATCCCGGAACGATGCTCAGAAATTGTCCTT
This sequence comes from Mesorhizobium sp. LNJC391B00, assembly GCF_000502535.1. Taxonomy (NCBI): domain Bacteria; kingdom Pseudomonadati; phylum Pseudomonadota; class Alphaproteobacteria; order Hyphomicrobiales; family Phyllobacteriaceae; genus Mesorhizobium; species Mesorhizobium sp. LNJC391B00. The sequence goes on along the minus strand of NZ_AYWI01000013.1, from coordinate 113,563 downwards.
GCGCTTGCGGATTTCCGCGAACACTTCGGCGTCCGGGGCCGCCTCCATACCGAGATGCTTGCGGATCGCCGGGTCGTGCCAGCGCAGGAACGGATTGGTCGACAATTCCTCGCCGATCGTGGTCGGCAGCGTCGCCTTGTCGTCGGCGCGCAGGGTCTCGATTTTGGCGGCGCGTTCCCTGAGCGCCGAATTGGTCGGGTCGACGGTCAACGCAAAGCGGGCGTTCGAAAGCGTATACTCATGGCCGCAATAGATGACCGTGTCGGCCGGGAGTGCCGCCAGCTTCTTCAGCGACTCGTACATCACCGGCGGCTTGCATTCGAACAGCCGGCCGCAGCCGAGCGCGAACAAAGTGTCGGCGGTGAACGCCACTTTCGAGGCCGGAAAATGATAGGAGACATGGCCCGCTGTGTGGCCAGGCGTGGCGATGACATCGATCCGCTCACCGCCGAGATGGACGACCGAGCCTTGCCCGACGGTCTCGTCGATGCCGGGGATCTTTTCCTTTTCAGCCTCCGGTCCGACGATGCGCAGCTTGAAGCGCTCCTTCAGCGCCAGATTGGCCTCGACATGGTCGACATGGTGGTGGGTGGTCAGGATCATCGTCGGCTTCCAGCCGGTACGCTCGATCGCGGCAATGATCGGCGCTTCTTCGGGTGCGTCGATAATGGCGGTCTCGCCGCTTTTCGGGTCATGCACCAGCACGCCGAAATTGTCGCTGCGGCACATGAACTGTTCGATTTCGACCGGCATTGGCATCTCTCCATCTGTTGGCGCAGACATAGGGCGCTTGGCCGCCGATGTCACTCTAGCTTTGCAGAACGTGGCGGCTTTGTTGAACTTGGGCGGCATCGCAGCTACCGTCCCGCGCATGCATTCCGATATCGTCGATCTCCGCTCCTTCTATTCGACCACGCTCGGCCGCCTGGCAGAACGCTCGATCACCATGGCGCTGTCCTCAATATGGGCAACAGTGCCCAATGAGCGGCTGGTCGGGCTCGGCTATACCTTGCCGTGGCTGGAGCGGTTCGGCACCGATGCCGAGCGGGTGTTTGCCTTCATGCCTGCCACGCAAGGGGCCGTCGTCTGGCCGGCGAACGGACCGACGGCGACGGCGCTGGTCTTCGACGAGGAATTGCCGCTGGTCGATTCCTGCATCGACCGCATGCTGCTCGTGCATTCGCTCGAACATGTCGAAAACCCGCGCGAGACGCTGAACGAGATCTGGCGGGTGCTGTCGCCGGCAGGGCGCGTCGTCATCGTCGTGCCCAACCGGCGCGGTGTCTGGGCGCGGTTCGAGCACACGCCGTTCGGCAGCGGCCGGCCGTTCTCGCGCGGCCAGCTGACAGAATTGCTGCGCGAGGCGAATTTCACACCGGCTTCCTGGTCCGACGCGCTGTTCTTCCCGCCATCGCCGCGGCGCTTCATGATGCGGTTCCACAATGTTCTGGAGCGCGCCGGCCGGCGGTTCTGGCCGATCTTTTCCGGCGTCATCGTGGTCGAGGCGCAGAAGCGGCTCTATCAGGGCGTGCCGGTCGCGCAGCGCGCTTCGCGCCGTGTCTTCGTGCCGGTACTGTCACCGCACGGTGCCACCCGGCTTGGCCGCCGGGCGGAAGGGGTGACATCGACGACGCGTCAGGTGACACCTTCGTGATCATCATGAAAACTGGTGTTGCGTGGGTTTTTCCCACCTATCTGTCGCAGATGCATTCGCGGTCCGTTTGAGCGGCGGATGCCTTCAAGTCTCTCCATCTGGTTTCAGCAACGCTTCTGAACGCAAGGACTTCGTGCATGGCTGATCAACCGGACAAGTCCGCCACCGCTCAGCCGGTAACCGTCGAAGCCAGCAGCCTGCGCGATCAGGTGGCGACGATCAAACGGGCGCTGATAGGCTCACCGGTGCGCAAGTGGCTGGTCTGGACGTCGGTCGGCATTATGGCGGTCATCGTCGCGACGTCGATCGGCCAGGTTCTGCTCAACCGCTGGAACCAGCCTTTCTACGATGCGCTGGCGCGTCGCGACATGGCGGCCTTCCTGCATCAGCTGATGATCTTTGCCGTGATTGCCGGCACGCTGCTCCTGCTCAACATCGCTCAGACCTGGCTCAACCAGATGATCCGGCTGAAGCTGCGCGAGGCGCTGACGCTCGACCTGATCGACCAATGGATGCGGCCGGCGCGGGCCTTCCGGCTCGCCAATGCCGGCGCCATCGGCGTCAATCCCGACCAGCGCATGCAGCAGGATGCCGCGCATCTGTCCGATCTGTCGACGGACCTCGGCGTCGGCCTGCTGCAATCCTTCATCCTGCTGGTGTCGTTCGTCGGCGTGCTTTGGCAACTCTCGTCGGGCTTCGTCTTCCACATCAACGGCTGGTCGCTGGCGATACCGGGCTACATGGTCTGGGCCGCGTTCCTCTATGCCGGCATCGCCTCCTGGCTGAGCTGGCTGGTCGGGCGGCCGCTGATCCGCCTCAACAGCGACCGCTACACCCGCGAGGCCGAACTGCGCTCCTCGATGGTGCGCGTCAACGAGAATGTCGACGCCATCGCGCTCTATCACGGCGAAGCCGATGCCAAGAGACGGCTCGAAATCGACCTTGGCACGGTGCTGGGCGCGATGCGAAACATCTACAAAGCGCAGATCAACCTTTCCTGGGTGACCGATACCTATGGCTGGATCACCGTGGTGGCGCCGATCCTTGTGGCATCGCCGGTCTATTTTTCAGGCGATATCAGCTTTGGCGGGTTGATGATGGCGGTCGGCGCCTTCAACCAGGTGCACTCGTCGCTGCGCTGGTTCATCAACAATATCGGCGGCATCGCCGACTGGCGCGCCACGCTGATGCGCGTTGCCGACTTCCGCATTGCGCTCGATGAAACCGATGTGCTGCACGACAAGGAAAAGCGCATCGAATTCGGCGATAACGCCAATGGCAGCCTGACCTTCGAGAAGCTCCAAGTGGCCTCGCCGGAGGGCTGCACCAAACTTTCAGACAGCCATGTCGAGATCCATCCCGGTGAGCGCGTCATGATCACCGGCGACCCAGGCGCCGGCAAGACATTGTTCTTCCGCGCCATTGCCGGCCTTTGGCCCTGGGGCAGCGGGCGGATCGGCTTGCCGGCCGGAGAAACGCCGATTTTCGTGCCGCGTGTTCCGTATTTTCCTGCCGGCACGTTACGAGAAGTGCTGCATCCGAATGGCTCGGCGCCGGCTGGCGATGCTGATTTTGGGGCGGTGCTGGCCGAGGTCGGCCTCGAGCGGCTGTCATCCTCGCTCGACCGTTCCGCACGCTGGGAGCGTGAACTCAACGATGACGAACAGCGGTCGCTGGCCTTCGCTAGGCTGGCCTTGCGGCAGCCGAAATGGGTGATCATCGACGAAGCGATGGACGCGTTCGATGGTCCTTCGCTGCGAAGGGTGCTGTCCATGCTGGAGAAACGCCTGCCGGAAACCGCGATCCTCAACATCGGGCGCGGACTGCACAATGGTCATTTCTTTCCACGCGCATTGAACATCGTGAAGGATACGGGTGCTGCGCCACTGAAACCCGCCCGAGTCAGGACCGGCGCCATCGACCCGCCGCCGAAAGCGGCCGTGCGGCGAAAGAAGTAGAAGGGGCTTTATTTCGCCGCGATCGCGGCGAAGATTCACGGGTCGAAACATCCGTGGTGCGGCCATGCTCGATGCGCTCAGCCTGCTTGCCTGCCTTGCCTGCACCACGCCCGTGGCTGCACCGGCCGTTGCCGTGGATGTCGAACTGGTGCTGGCCGTCGACATCTCACAGTCGATGGACGAGAGGGAGTTCGCGCTGCAGCGCGCTGGCTATGTCGAGGCGCTCAGGCATCCCGATTTCATCAAGGCCGTGCGCTCGGGAACCACCGGGCGCATCGCGCTTGCCTATTTCGAATGGGCGGGCGTCGTGCGCGAGGATGGCGTCATCGCCTGGCAGGTGATCGACAGCGCAGAGAGCGCCAGCGCCTTCGCCGACAGAATAGAAGCGCGGCCGTTCCGCAGCTTTCGCGGCACCTCGATTTCCGGTGCGCTTGCCTTCGGCGCCGGGCTGTTCGAGGGCACGGGGTTCGATGCGCCACGCAGCGTCATCGACATTTCCGGCGACGGTCCCAACAACACCGGGCCGCCCGTCGCCACGACACGCGATGCGGCGGTGGCCAAGGGCATCGTCATCAACGGCCTGCCGATCCTGATCAGCCCGTCGCCGACCTTCAGCCATCTCGACCAGTATTATGACGAGTGCGTCACCTGTGGGCCCGGCTCCTTCGTGTTGCCGATCTATGCGGCCTCGGAGTTCGCCACCGCCATACGCCGCAAGCTGATCCTGGAGGTGAGCGGCATCGCCGATGCGACCGTGGTCCCGATCGATGCCGCCGCACCCATGGACTGCCTACAGGGCGAACGCGACCGGCGGCTATATTCCGACCCATATCTGCCGGAACTCGACAAATGAGGTTTGAGGCAGTTCGGAGGGGAAAGCCGCTGCGCGGCTTGCCGGCAAACTTCAGGCCGGCCGTGCACCGTATTTGTCGCGAAATTCGGCATAGAGATCGCGGCGCCAGCGCCGGCCGCCGACATAGCCACGCAACAGCTGCGGCAGCGAATAGCCAAGCGCCTTCGACGACCGGTTGGCCATATAGCCGGAGAACGCCTGCGAAACCCTGCCCTTGAGCGCATCGGCGATGAGCTGCCGGGCGATCATGTAAGGCGGAATGTAGGGGTAGCGGTCGGCGATATAGGGGTGCTTGTCGATCAAGCTCGCATAGGCTTCGACATAGCCGTCCCGGCGACCGGAGATCGAATTCTCCGAGTTGTACTTTTTCCAGTCGATCACTTCGGACAGCTGCGCGCCGCTGCGACGGGCAAAGCGCAGCAACAATTCGCGATCCTGCATGCGCGTGACGTCACTGTCGTAGCCGCCGATGGCCAGCAGCGACTCGCGCCGGGCGGTGATTGCCGACCCGGCAATGAAGATGGTCTGCGCGACAAGGGCCCGCTCCAGCGAGTCGCGGCTCAGCAGCGCCTCGCGGTTGACGCAGTTGGTGCGGCGATTGCCCTTCAGCGACACGAAGGAACTGATCAGCACTTCGAGCGAGGGATTGTTGTCGAACTGCTCCAGCGTCCGCGCCAGGCGATCCGGCAAATAGACGTCGTCGGAATCGAGGAATGTCACCACCGGCGCCTGCGCCCGCTCGATGCCGGCATTGCGGGCGGCATTGGCGCCGCGCCATTTCGAGCCAACATAGATCAGCCGTGGATCGCGGATTTCGGCAAGTGCGGCTGCCGTACCGTCGGTCGAGCCGTCATCGACGACAATATGTTCGAACCGGGGAAAATTCTGCGCCAGGACGCTCTCCACGGCGCGCACCACCTTGCTGCGGCGATTGTGCGTCGGTGTGATCACCGAGATCAGCGGAGCGAGGTCGGTTGCCTTGGACATGTTGCTTCGATTGTGCCCCCAAATGCCTGGAGGCCGGAGGTTTTGATGGTCGCCGTCCAAGCCTTAAACCGGGATGGCATTCGATTCGACGCTACAAAAAACCAGCGGCAATGTCATCACAAACTGTTGAGCCAGGACGCCGGTAAGCCGGCCGATTACCCCAGACGTAATCGACCGATGGCCATCATGTCTGCAGATTGCGCCAACGAAGCCGGTCGTCGGGCTTCGATCTCACAGGGAGTTCAGCCATGGCCGCCTACGCCGTCGCCCATATGCGTCAAGTCACAATGGGCCCGCAGATTGTCGAGTATCTGCAGAGGATCGACGCCACATTGGAGCCGTTCGGCGGCCGCTTCCTTGTCCAGGGCGGCGACATGGACGTGGTCGAAAACGAATGGCCCGGGCACCTGACCGTCATCGAGTTTCCGGACAGGGCGCATGCGTGGGGCTGGTACGATTCATCAGCCTATCGCGAGATTCTGGCCTTGCGCACCGACAACTCCCACGCCGATGTGATCATCGCCGATGGCGTTCAGCACCCGCACAAGGCGACGGACGTGCTGGAATAGGGGCAAACTACCGCTTCAGCAAGAACACCGCTTGCTGGCCGAAGAAATTCCAGAACCACCATGGCATCGACAGGCCGATCTTCTGGCCGTTGCCGTCGAGCGCGGTGGCTTTCTCGACCGAGGCGCCGAGTTCGTCGACCAGATTGACGAAGTCGCGGATGGTGCAGAAATGGATGTTGGGCGTGTCGTACCAGGAATAGGGCAGGTCCGCGGTCACCGGCATCCGGCCATTGACGAACAGCGACAGCCGCACCCGCCAGTGGCCGAAATTGGGGAAGGAGACGATGGCGCGGTTGCCGATTCGCAGCAGTTCGTCGAGCACCAGCTTCGGGTTGCGGGTCGCCTGCAGCGTCTGTGACAGAACGACGAAGTCAAAACCCTTGTCCGGATAGAATTCGAGGTCGGTGTCGGCATCGCCCTGGATGACCGAGAGGCCGCGCGAAACGCATTCATTGACGCCGCGCTGTGACAGCTCCAGCCCGCGGCCGTCGACCTGCTTGGTCTCCTGCAGGAGTTCGAGCAGCAGGCCGTCGCCGGAGCCGACATCGAGCACCCGCGACTGCGGGGGTATCAGGTTGGCCACGACTTCGAGGTCGACGCGCTGGCTGCCATTGACGCTCATGAGGCGAGCCCCCTTGCGCGGGCCGCCGAGCCGATGAAGCCCTTGATGGCGGCAAACAGTTCGGGTTCGTCGAGCAGGAAGGCATCATGGCCGCGGTCGGTGTCGATCTCGACGAAGGAGACCGATGCGCCGGCGGCGTTGAGCGCATGCACGATCGAGCGGCTCTCCTCGGTCGGGAACAGCCAGTCCGAGGTGAAGGACACCAGGCAGAAGCGGGTCTTGGTGCCGGCAAACGCGTCGGCCAACCGGCCGCCATGATCGGCGGCGAGGTCGAAATAATCCATCGAACGGGTCATGTAGAGGTAGGAGTTGGCGTCGAAGCGGTCGACGAATGTCATGCCCTGGTGGCGCAGATAGCTTTCGATCTGGAAGTCGGCGTCGAAACCGAAGGTCAGCGCTTCGCGGTCCTGAAGATTGCGGCCGAATTTGCGGTGCAGGGCGGCTTCCGACAGATAGGTGATGTGGGCGGCCATGCGCGCCACGGCGAGCCCCTTTTCCGGGCGCTTGCCGTGCTCGAAATATTTGCCGCCATGCCAGTCCGGATCAGCCATGACAGCCTGGCGGCCGACCTCGTGGAAGGCGATGTTCTGCGAGGAATGGCGTGCGCCTGTGGCGATCGGCAGGGCCGAGAAGACGCGCTCGGAATAGCATGACGCCCATTCCAGCACCTGCATGCCGCCCATCGAGCCGCCGAGCACGCAAAACAGCTTTTCGATGCCGAAATGGTCGACCAGCATCAGTTGCGCCCGCACCATGTCGCGGATGGTGATGATTGGCAGGTCGAGGCCGTAGGGCTTGCCGGTGGCGGGATTGGTCGAGGCCGGACCGGTGGAGCCGAGGCAGCCGCCGATGACGTTGGAGCAGATGACGAAGAAGCGGTTGGTGTCGATGATCTTGCCGGGACCGATCAGCACTTCCCACCAGCCGGGCTTGCCGGTCACCGGATTGGTGCTGGCGACATGCTGGTCGCCGGTCAGCGCGTGGCAGACCAGGATGGCGTTGGTGCGGGCATCGTTGAGGTCGCCATATGTCTGGTAGGCGATCTGGAACGGCGACAAAAGCGTGCCGGCGTCGAGCTTCAGCGGCTTGTCAGGGCCAAAACGCAACACAGGGCTCGACGGGTTGTCGGCCTCGTTGTTGGTTTTTGTAGCGCGGAGCGCGGCCATGTGACTCTCCTTGCCCGCCGTCAGGCAATAAAAAACCGGCAATGCGATCGCAAAGCCGGTTACGTCACGCAAACGGCCCTTTAGCGAGTTGTTTAACGTGGCTGCAAGCCGACCGGCCAAATCACCACGGAACTGTTGCGTTCTTCTAGAACTCGTGCGGCCCGGCGTCAACGGCCAGCTATTGCCCGCCTCTCGACATTCGCGGCTACGGCTTGTATTTCCGCTGCGGCCTCCGGACGGAGGCATTCTCGATGGATTTGCGACATGGACAAGACAGCGGACAAGGCACGGCCGACTCCCCGCGCGGGCATTATGGACATCGACGCCTATGTGCCGGGCAAGAGCACGGCACCGGCCGGCGTCGCCAAGGTCCATAAATTGTCGTCGAACGAGAACCCGCTCGGCCCGTCGCCGAAGGCGATCGAGGCCGCGCGCGAAGTGGCCAGCAAGCTCGATGTCTATCCCGACGGCACCGCCCGCCGGCTGCGCGAGGCGATCGCCGAGGTGCATGGCCTCAACCCGGCAAACATCATCTGCTCCAACGGTTCCGACGAGATACTTGGCCTGCTGGCGCAGACCTATCTTGCGCCAGGCGATGAGGCGATTTTTACCGAACATGCCTTCATGGTCTACAAGATCTACATTCAGTCGGCGGGGGCCAAGCCGGTTGCTGTGAAGGAAACCGAGGAGCGCGCCGACGTCGACGCGATCCTGGCCGCGGTGACGCCGCGGACCAAAATCATCTTCCTCGCCAATCCCAACAACCCGACCGGCACCTATCTGCCATTCCAGGAGGTCCGCCGCCTGCATTCCGCGCTCCCGGGCAACGTGCTTCTGGTGCTGGACGCGGCCTATGCCGAGTACGTCAGGCGCAATGACTATGAGGCAGGTATCGAGCTGGCGGGCAGCGCGCAGAATGTGGTCATGACCCGCACCTTCTCCAAGCTCGGCCTTGGCGGCGCGCGCATCGGCTGGATGTATGGCCCACTGCACATCGTCGATGCCATCAACCGTGTTCGCGGCCCTTTCAACGTTAACGCAACAGCGATCGAGGCCGGCATTGCCGCCATCCGCGACCGCGCCCATGTCGAGCGCAGTTCGTTGCACAACCAGACCTGGCTTACCTGGCTGAATGAAGAACTGACGAAGCTTGGGCTGCGCGTGACGCCCAGCGTCGGCAATTTCGTCCTCATCCACTTTCCCGACGACAAGAGGCATTCGGCTGAGGCGGCGGACGACTACCTCACCCAGCGCGGCTATATATTGCGGCGCGTTACCGGCTATGGCTTTCCCAATGCGCTGCGCATGAGCGTCGGCACCGAAGAAGCCAATCGCGGCGTCATCGACGCCCTCACGACATTCCTGAAAAGCTGAAACAATGACATTACCGATGTTTGAAAAGATCGCGCTGGTCGGCATCGGCCTGATTGGCTCGTCGCTGGCCCGCATCATCCGCCGCGAGGGCCTGGCCCGCCATGTCGCCATCGCGACGCGCAGCCCGGCCACGTTGGCACGGGCGAAGGAGCTCGGTCTTGGCGAGAGCTACACCACCGACGCCAGGGAAGCGGTCCGCGACGCCGACCTGATCATCGTCTCGGTGCCGGTGGGATCGTCGGGCGAGGTGGCGCAAGAGATCGCAGCGGCGCTGAAAAAAGGCGCCATCCTCACCGATGTCGGTTCGACCAAGGCCTCCGTCATTGCGCAAATGCAGCCCTATGTGCCGGACGGCGTGCACTTCATTCCGGGACACCCGCTGGCGGGTACGGAGAAATCGGGCCCGGATGCGGGTTTCGCCGAGCTGTTCGAAAACCGCTGGTGCATCTTCACGCCGCTGCCGGGAACCGATCCGGCCGCGCTGGAAAAGCTGTCGGAATTCTGGCGGCGCTGCGGCTCCAACATCGACACGATGGACCCGCAGCATCATGACATGACGCTGGCCATCGTCTCGCATCTGCCGCACATCATCGCCTACAACATCGTCGGCACCGCTGACGATCTGGAATCGGTGACCAAGTCGGAAGTGATCAAATATTCGGCTTCCGGTTTCCGCGACTTCACCCGTCTGGCCGCCTCCGACCCGACCATGTGGCGCGACGTGTGCCTGCACAACAAGGATGCCATCCTGGAAATGCTGGCGCGCTTTTCGGAGGACCTCGCCTCGCTGCAGCGGGCGATCCGCTGGGGCGACGGCGACAAGCTGTTCGACCTGTTCACCCGCACCCGGGCCGTTCGCCGTTCGATCATCGAGGCCGGCCAGGATATCGACGCGCCGGATTTCGGCCGGCAGGCGGTCGAGCACCCGGTGAAAAGTTAAATCTGTTTCAGACGGGCCAGGTCGCCGCGACCATGGCCATTGTCTCGGCCCGGTCCGGCGCGCCCAGCCGGCCGCCGAAGCGCTGGCATTTGAGCGCGGCCGCCGCGCTGGCAAAGCGCAAGGCCTGCTCGATAGGCATGGCTTCGGCAAGCCCGACGGCAAAGGCACCGTGAAACACGTCGCCGGCGGCAAGCGTGTCGACCGCCTTGATCTTCGGCGCCGCGATGTGGCGCACGCATCCGGCGGACCGGTCATGCCACCAGCTTCCCGCGGCGCCGCCGGTCACCGCGACAAAGGCGTCTGTGCGGCTGGCGAGGTCGGCGCAGGCGGTTTCGGGATTCAGCGCGTGGCCGCAGACGATGCGTGCAGCCGTCTCCGAAGCGACGATGTGCGACGCCAGCGGCAACAGACGCTCCAGCACCTCCAGCGGCGCCGTGTCGGCGTCGAGGATTGCCGGGCAACCGGCGTCGCGCGCGGCGGTCAAGGCAAGAGCGGCGGCGCCCGGCCAGCGCACATCGACCAGCACGGCATCGAAGCCGGAAAGATCGGCGACAGGCACCGCCTCGGGGTCGGCCTGCGCCTTTGGGTCGTAGAAGGGCACGATGATGCGCTCGCCATGAGCGTCGACCAGGATCGCGGCCAGCGCCGAGCGGGCGCCTTCGACGCGGCGGACAAAGTCGCAATCGACGCCCTCGGCCTCGATGCCGGCCAGCAATTGGTCGCCGACGGCATCGTCACCTGCACTTGCCCACAGGAACACCTCGGCGCCGAGACGGCGGGCGGCGCAGGCAGCACTTGTCGCCATGCCCGAGGCGATCTGGATGCCGTCCGAGGCGATGAACTTGCCCTGATGCGTGGGCAGGGTTTCGACGCGCAGGATGGTATCCAGCGTCAGCGCGCCAACGCTCAGCAGTTTCACCGGTCGGTTCATGCGTCGGCTTGCTCGAGCATGATCTCTCCCCAAAAGCCGTTGCCGCTCTTTGCGATCATGCTCTATCTCTTTGTTTTAACGCAATTCCGGACGGAAAACTGCTCACACTTTTCCTGGAATTGCTCTAATCGAGCGGCTTGATCTTGCCCAGCGGAATGAAGCCGAGCGAGACCTTGCCCTTCACCACCTTGAGCGGCATCGACGGTTCGTTGCCGAGCAGCGCCAGACCGGCAAAGCCTTGCTCGATCTGGCTCTTCTGCTCGGGGATTGCGGTGGCGAGGATTGCCGCCACGGCTTTGGGATCCTGCAGCTTGATCGTCAGGTCGGCATTGACCTGGCCGTTGGCGTCGACCGACACCGGGCCGGAGACGGTGATGCGCGCGGTTCCCGACGACAGATCGAGCTTGTGGATGCCGACCGCCTGGCCGCGCAGGCTCCTGGCCTGCGTCTTCATCAGCGCGACGCCGTTCTTCAGCGTCGCGTCGCCGCTGCCGTCGAGCGGCGGCAGCACGCGCCCGCCGATCGCGTCGGCGTCGATCTCAAGATCGGTGAAGCTTCCGGTATAGCCAAGGTCCTGACCGTCCGGCCGCAACTCGCCCGCCGCCGTTCCGGCGCTGAACAGTGAAACCGGGTCGGTGTCGTCGGCCGGATCGGTCTGGCCGGACAAGCTCTCGGCCTGCAGCGAAATGCTGCGTGGCAAGGGCCAGGAGAGCTTGGCATTGGCCTGCAGATTGTCCCAATCGATCCATAGCGGCGCCATCCCCGGCACCGAGGTGCGCAGCGGCCCACGCAACTCGGCGGCAGGCGACAAAGGCCGGATGAGCTCTGCAACGAAGTTGAAGCTACCTGCCGAGGCGGCAACGTTCCTGGCGTCGTCCTCGTAAGCCAGATTGTCACAGGAGATGGCAAAACTCAGGGGGTAGCCGCTGACGGTGAGGTTGGCGCAGCCGGCCTCGATGCCTTTGTCCTTGAGCGAGGCCACCGCCTTGTCGGCTTCGCTGCTGACGCGACCGGCGACATAGAACCAGACCGCGCTGTAGACGCCGAACAGCATAATGACCAAGGCAGCGAGCCACATCAGCCGGCGGCGAAACTTCGACGGACGCTCGTCACTTGACGTCATGCTGCGGCTTTCATTAACGCGGGCGTGTTGCGGGTGGACTGTGGCTTACGCAACAAGCAAAAAGAACAGAAGAGCACCGATTCCGATGCGGCGGCGTCACTCTCGTGCAATCAGGCTTGGCGATATGGGCGATTTTTGGGTTTTTGGCTACGGCTCGCTGATCTGGCGACCGGGATTCGCGCATGTCGAGACACGGCGCGCGCGGCTTTACGGCTACCGCCGGTGGCTGTGCGTCTATTCCTTCGTGCATCGCGGCACGCGCCAGCGGCCGGGCCTGGTGCTAGGCCTCGACCGTGGCGGCTCCTGCATCGGGCTGGCCTTTCGCGTGCCCGGCGAGCTGCGCGATGAGGTGCTGACCTATCTGCGCGAGCGCGAATTGGTGACCAGCGTCTACCTCGAGCGTGTGCTCGATATCAGCCTCGACGGGAATGGGGCGGCCGCGGGAGAGAGAGTGAAAGCGGTCGCCTATATCGTCGACCGCCAGCATGAGCAGTATGCCGGCGGGCTCGACCCCGCGCATGCGGCAGGTGTTATCCGTGGCGCCGTCGGCCAGTCCGGAAACAACGAGGACTATGTGCTCAACACGCTGCAGCATCTCGCGGCGCTGGGTATCAGCGACCACTGGCTGGAAGAGGTGGCGAAGCGGATCGCCTCGTGAGCCAGTGGACCACGGCGAGCCTGCAGGCGAAGCGCTCGCGCCTTTGTGAAGCGCTGGCCCGCTGGAAAAATTGGCTGAGGCCTTTGACCTCGGCGCGGCGAGACCTAGCTTAGCTGCGGCCCGGAGCATTCGGGTCCCCCGCCGCCAGCCCACGGAGCCCCGTCTTGCAAAAACGCCGTCTCGGTCAAACCGACCTTTCCATCGCGCCGCTGGTTCTGGGCGGTAATGTCTTCGGCTGGACCGCGGACGAGAAGACCTCCTTCGACCTGCTCGACCGGTTCGGCGACGCCGGCCTCAACGCTATCGATACGGCCGATGCCTATTCGCGCTGGGTGCCCGGCCACGCGGGCGGCGAGTCCGAGACCATCATCGGCAAATGGATGAAAAGCCGCGGCAACCGTGACAAGATCATCGTCATCACCAAAGTCGGCTCGGATATGGGACAAGGCAAGAAGGATCTGTCCGCTGCCCATATCGAAAGGGCGGTCGAGGCGTCGCTTGAGCGGCTGCAGACCGATGTGATCGACCTCTATTTGTCGCACTGGCCGGACCCGACCACGCCTTACGAAGAGACGCTCGGCGCCTACCAGAAGCTGCTCGCTGCCGGCAAGGTCCGCCATATCGGCGCCTCGAATCTTGACGCCGGCCAGCTGCGCGCCGCGCTCGATGTTGCCAGCCTGCGCGGGCTGCCGCGCTACAGCGTGCTGCAGCCGGAATACAATCTCTACGACCGCTCATCCTTCGACGGGCCGCTGCATGATCTGTGCGTGGCCGAGGATATCGGCGTCATCACCTATTTCAGCCTCGCCAAGGGGTTTTTGAGCGGCAAATACCGTAGCGAGGCCGATCTCGGCAAAAGTGAACGCGGCGGCGGCGTGAAGGCTTATCTCAATGCGCGCGGCATGCGCATTCTGGCCGCACTCGACACTGTGGCGGCGCGCCATTCGGCCAAGCAGGCGGAAGTAGCACTCGCCTGGGTGATGGCGCAGCCCGGCATCACCGCGCCGATCGCCAGCGCCACGACGCTGGACCAGGTCGACAGCCTGGTGCGCGCCGCATCGCTGAAGCTCAGCGCGGAGGATCTCGTGGCGCTGGACAAGGCCAGCGCCTAGCCGCGCAGGTTCGGCACGATCGTTCAAGACGACGGCTGTCCGCCTTGCCACACTGTTCTCCATTATTGTGGAGAAGAGGCAGCATGGCCGCAGACATTCTTTCGCAGGCGCAGCCCTGGCAGCAATTGCTGGCGCTGGTGCTGGCGGCAACCGTCGTCATGGGCAGTCCTGGCCCGGCGACGATCAGCGTCACGGCGATAGGGCCGCCTTCGGCCTGCGCAATTCGCTTCACTACACATCGGGGATCATTTTAGGCACGGTCGCGGTGCTGCTGGTCGTGGCCACCGGCATCAAGGCTATCCTCACCTCGATGCCGGGCGTAGCGCCAGTGCTGGCGGTCGCTTCCGCCGCCTATATTCTCTACCTCGCCTACAGAATAGCGACAGCGCCGCCGCTGGCCGCGCGTGACAGCAGCGCGGTTCTGCCGACCTTCCTCGGCGGCTTCCTGCTCGCCGTTGCCAACCCGAAAGCCTATGTGGCGATTGCTGCGGTCCTTGCTGGCTCCGCGACCGCAGCCGGCGCCGATGCTCTCGGCATCCCGGCCAGGCTGGCGGTTCTCACCCTGATGATCGTAGCCATCCATATGCTGTGGCTGCTGGCCGGCGCGGCCTTCGCCCGCACCCTGCGCCAGCCGCTGGCGTCGCGGATCATCAATCTGGCCTTCGCGGCGACGCTGGTGCTGACCACGGCGCTGGCGGCGTGGCCTTGAGCCGGCCCGCAGAAGAGATCAAGCTTTGGTCTTTTTTGTTTTGGCGCAATTCAGGACGGAAAAAACCGCTCACACTTTTCCTGGAATTGCTTTGGCGGCCGCGGCGAGTTCGGCCAGCCGCTTGACCGCCGTCGGCGGCATTTGCGGCGGGTTAGGAGCCTGCGATGCCTCGATCAGCAGCTGGTCGCAGGCGACTTCCGTATCGCCGATCAGCCGGTCCATGAATTCGTCCTTGCCGAGCCCGGGCGGAATCGGCGGCAGGAAGCGGGCCTTGATGGTGCCGGGAAAGCGCAAGAATTTGCGGCGAGGCCAATAGAGGCCGGCGACATGGGCGACCGGTACCACCGGGACGCCAAGCTGCGTATAGAGCTCGACAATGCCGTATTTGTAAGCCGGCTCGTCGCCTGGCGCTCGGCGCGTGCCTTCGGGGTAGATAATCAGCTGGCGCGGATTGCGCGCCATCTCCTGCTTTGTCGATGCAACGACCTGCTTCAACGCCTTGGAGCGGCTGCCGCGGTGAACCGGGATCATCCGCATCTTCAGGATGTACCAGCCGAAGAAGGGGATCCAGGTCAGCTCGCGCTTCAGGATATAAAGCGGATCGTGGAGGAAGGGAAAGAAAGCGATCGCGTCCCAAAACGACTGGTGTTTCGGCGCCAGGATGAAAGAGCCCTCCGGCAGGTTCTCGACGCCGGTGATGTCGCTCCTGGTGCCGGCGATCTTGTCGTAGAGCCACAGGCTGGTGCGCGACCAGAATTTCGGCACGAACCAGGCGCGATGGCGTGGCGAGAGGAAGTAGTAAGGGGTCCAGAGGACCATCTGGACGATCAGATTGACATAGAAGACGAAGTTGAACGCCAGCGAGCGGATATAGAGCATGCGGGGAAGGGCCCGTTGAGGAGGTGTGCGTTGGTTACACCAAGCGCGGGCAAAAAGGAAACGCCGCAATGGCCTGACATAGGCCGGCTCGCCACTGACTCAAGCCAGTCTCAACTCACCACGTCGCCTGCAATAGCCGCTGCTTCAGCCGCGGAGCGGCGAAATCGAGGAACGCCCTGAGTTTCACCGCCAGCAGGCCTTGGCCGGCATGGACGAGGCTCACCGGCCACGGCTGCGGCTCGAAGGGTCGCAAGACCGGGACGAGCACGCCGGAACGTACTGCGTCCGCGATCTGGTAGGAGAGCACCCGCGTCATCCCGGCGCCTGCAATCGCGGCATCGATTGCAGCTTCCGCCGTGTTGACGCGCAGCCGTGAGTGGATCGGCACGATCAGTTCGCCCTTGTCGCCGGCAAAGCTCCAGCTGGCGAGCGCTGCAGGCCCTTCGAAACTGATGCATTCATGCGCGGCCATATCGTCCGGCGTCCGCGGCATGCCATGCGCGGCGATATAGGCGGGGCTGGCGCACACGACGCGACGGATCGCGCCGACGCGGATGGCAACGAGGCTCGAAGGCGCAAGCTCGCCGATGCGGATGGCAAGGTCGAGATGTTCCTCCGCCAGTTGGGTTATCCGGTCAGCCAGCGTCAGGCGAATGTTGACTTGAGGATAAGCCGCCAGGAATTCGGTGACGACAGGCAGCACGTGCAGGCGACCAAAGACGACCGGCGCGGTGATGAACAGGTCGCCGGTCGGCGTGCTGTATTCGCCGGCAGCGGTGCGTTCGGCTTCGCCGACCTCGCCGAGGATGCGGCGGCAGGCGGCGAGATAGGCCTGGCCGGCATCGGTCAGCGTGAGCTGCCGGGTCGAACGGTTCAGCAGGCGCGCCTGAAGGTGCTTCTCGAGGTCGGAAACCTTGCGGCTGACCGTTGCCAGTGGAATGCCGAAATGGCGGCCGGCAGCGGAAAGGCTGCCCGCTTCTACCGCGGCGACGAACAGCGACATGGCCTCGAGCCGATCCATAGCTTCTTCCGGAAATTGGGAGGATAGCTTGCAACTATGCCATCTACATCCAAAACATGGAAGGACCTACTTCTTCGCGTACAATGGCCGTGTTTCGGTCTCGCGGAGGCTTCCATGAATGCACATACTTTCACCAGCGATGTCGCCTTCACGCCGACGGTCAAGGCGATCCAGACCCGCAAAGGTTCGCGCAAGGGCTATGCCAGCGCCGAGGAGCGCGGCGGATGGCGCGCCCATATCACGCCCGACCTCGCCGACTTCATCGCGGCGCAGACCAGCGTCTTCCTGTCGACGGCAAATGGCGAGGGTCAGCCCTATATCCAGCATCGCGGCGGGCCAGCTGGCTTCCTCAAGGTGCTGGACGAGAAGACCATCGGCTTTGCCGATTTCTCCGGGAACAGGCAGTTCATCACACAGGGGAATCTCGCCGACAACAACCAGGCATTCCTGTTCCTGATCGACTATGCGCATCGCCAGCGCGTCAAGATCTGGGGCACGGCGCGCGTCGTCGAGGACGATGCCGAGCTTCTGGCAAGGCTGATGCCGCAGGACTACAAGGCGCGCCCCGAGCAGGTCATCCTGTTCACCGTCTCGGCCTGGGATGCCAATTGCCCGCAACACATTCCGCAGCGATTCGAGGCCGCCGATGTCGCGGCCGCACTCGCCGAACGCGACAAGCGGATTGAAAGCCTCGAACAGGAGATTGCGCGGTTGCGTGGCGCGGAAGACGGCACGGCCAAGGGGTAATCGAGCGCCGTCAGAGTCGTCTGTTTGGACGCAATTCCCAAGGGAAAGCGTACGTGCTTTTCCCGGGAAAACCGCTACACACTTTTCCTGGAATTGCTTTAGTCCTTGGCGGTCGAAACCTCGGCCAGTGCGACGCTGTCGGCAGTCTGGCGGACCGGGACGACGCCGCGCGCAAGCGCCAGCAGGTATTTGCTGTATTCGGTCAGAAGCACGCGTAGCGCTTCCGGCTTGGTCAGCCAGTCGCCATTGTCCAGATTGGTGTTGACCACCGGATAGGGTTCAAGCCTGGCGCCATGCAGCAGGCGGCCCATCTCGAGCAGGCTGCGCGGCATGTGGTAATTGTTGGTGACGAGGATGACGCTGCCATAGGCGTGGCTCTCCACCCATTTAGCGCTTTCCTCGGCATTGCCGATCGTGTCGAGCGCGGCGCGGTCGATGTCGACACAGCAGGAAAACAGCGCCTTGTCGCCGCCGGTAGCAGCCTGCAATTGGCGGCGGCTGGCAGAGGGATGCACGCCTGAGATCAGCAGCCGCTCGCCCTTGCCGGAGGCAAGCAGATCGAGTGCTGCGTCGAGGCGGGCCTGACCGCCGGTCAAGACGATGATCGCATCGGCCTTGGCCGGGTTGGTCGGGGTCGTCATGTGGCTGACCTTGCTGGCGAACCAGCCGAAGCCACCGGCAAACAGGGCCACCAGCAGCAGTAGACAGAGGGAGGCGAGACGCAGGGCGGTGCGCAAACGGCCCAGCCCGGTGCGCATACGCGAACGCACCACTGGCATCTGTCCAGCCGTTCCGGTCGACTCCCGCGCGTTCATCATCCTATGGTTAATCCTGAAATGCCTTTTTGGTAAGGAAAAAAGCGCACATTGCGTTACGTCGGTTTTCGATCCGTGATCGTCCCTTCCATTCCTGTCCTTGCCCCCGAACTGTTTTCGCTTCTGCCCTCACGGGTCACCCCGCATCCGGCTGGCGGACATCGATGTCGCTGAGATAGGCGACGACGGTGGCGTGCGAGGTCGCCGCCGTCAGTCCGCCGATCACCAGCACCATCAGGCCGACGCCGAGATAGCCTGCCGATCCGATGGCGAAATTGCCGAACAAAGCGGTGGCCTGGTCGGCCTGCGGCGTTGCCATGTTGCGCGACGACCACCAGGAAAAGACGATGAAAACCAGGATCGCGGCTGTGCCGCCGGCGGCTGCGCCCTTCATCCCGGTGACCAGGAAATGCCAGCGGAATTCGCGCGCGATGAAGCGCGCCTCGGCGCCGACGAAATGCAGCACTTCGATGATATGGCCGTTACCCGCCATGGCGCCGCGCGTCGCAAACACTACGGTCAGCACCGTCGCCGACAGCATCAGGACCAGCACGGCGATGCCGATGGTGACCGTGGTGCGGGCCATGGCGACCAGCCGGTCGACCCATGTACGGTGATCGTCGAGCGAAGCACTCGGCAGCTTGGGCGTGAGCGCCGCACGGATGGCGCTGAAGTCGGGCGGGCTGGTCTCGTCGATGGTGACGATGATCAGGCGCGGCACCGGCAATTCGTCGATATTCAGGCCCGAGCCCAGCCATGGCTCCAAAAGGCGCGCGGTGGCGTCGCGATCGATGATCCGGGTTTCCTTCACGCCGGGGAATTCGCCGACGATCTGCGAGGCCTGGGCAAGGGCTGCCTCCATGTCGAGGCCGTCGACCGGCTTGATCTGAATCGTCGCCTCGCGCGAGATCTGGTTTTCCCAGACCGAGGCAGTGTCGCGCACCAGCGTGACGGCGCCGAAAGTCAGGCAGGACAGGAAGGTCATGATGGCGATGACCAGCACCAAGGCGCGGCCGGCAATATTCTGCGCCGGCACGATCGGCGCCATGCGGCGCTGGACGCGCTGCGTCGTCGTTGCGGGCTCGGCGGCGTCTTCATGCAGCTGTTCGGCCGATAGCTCAGTCATAAATATCCAGCCTTCCGCCGGCCAGGATCATGCGGCGCGCGTCGACCTGTTCCATCAGGCCGAGATCGTGAGTGGCGATCACCACCGCGGTGCCGAGCCGGTTGAGCTCAATGAACAGCCTGAGCAACCGGCGCGCCAGCGGCGGGTCGACATTGCCGGTCGGCTCGTCGGCAAGCAGGATTTCGGGCTGTTCGATCAAGGCCCGAGCGATTGCCGCGCGCTGCTTTTCGCCGCCCGAAAGGACCGGCGGCAGCACATGCATGCGCTCGCCCAGGCCGACCCATTTCAAAAGTTCGGTGACGTCGGTGCGGTAGCTCGCTTCCTCGCGGCCGCGCACGCGCAGCGGCAGAGCGACATTCTCATAGGTGGTCATGTGGTCGAGCAGGCGGAAATCCTGGAACACCACGCCGATGCGGCGCCTGAGATGCGGCAGTTCAGCGCGCGAGATGCGCGAGCGGTCCTTGCCGAAGATGGTGATCAGCCCGCGTGTCGGCTTCAGCGACATGAACAGAAGGCGCAGCAGCGTCGTCTTGCCGGCGCCCGAGGGCCCGCTCAGGAACTGGAAGGAGCTCTCCGGAATGTGCAGGGAGATGTCGCGGAGGATTTCCGGACCCATGCCATAGCGAAGGCCGACATTTTCGAAGCGGATCACGTGCGACGACCTGAGGTGTGTGGCGGCGGCGTGCCAACCCTTTCTGTCCAACGACCATCGGCCGCCATGGTTAACCGTCGGTTAATTTTCGCTGTTTTTGAATGCGTCACAAGGGTTCCGGTGGGGAAGCGTTAACCATTTCCATTTACGCAAAAGAAACGAAAAGGCAACAGCGGGGCCATGATGGCTGAGCAACGAACCGCGCGCCCGGTTTCCGGCGAAATCATGACCGGGACAAGTGTCGCACCGGAATCGCGTCCTGTGGCGACCGACATCGTCGATGCGGATTATGAGGTGCTGCCGCAGCTGATCCCACTGATAGAAGCCATGCCGACGCCGGCGCGCGACATCGCGACGCCGTCGATGGAAGGCATGGAGATGCTGCGCAAATCAGATGCGTCAGCCGGGCGGCCGGCATCGCGTGGCGGGCCGATCTTCTGGATTGCCGGCATCGGTGCGGCGCTTGCCGCCTTCTGGGTCTCGGGTGGCCATGCGCTGGTGCGCCAGACGCCGTTCTGGTCAGTCGAACAGCCGGAGGGCGCCGTACTCAGCATTGCCGGCGTCACGTCGCGTGTCGACGCCTCAGGACCCGCCCCGGTGCTGTTCGTGGATGGCGAGGCCGTCAATGACGGTTTGAAGGCGGGACAATTGCCGCCGCTGGAGATACGTGTCACCGGCAATGACAGCCGCATCACCCGTTATACTCTGGGGACATCCAACCGTTCTCTGGCGCCCGGCGAAAGATTCGGCTTTTCCAGCCGCCTCGATGTGCCTAGAAACGGCGTCAAGGCCGTGGCGGTCACCTTCGCCGGCTAGTCGGTTCTCTGGAAAGGTTGTTGATGCCAGTTGTGCGCGGCAAGGACATCGAGGTCCTGTTTTCGGCGTCCGCGATCGCGCGGCGCAATCTCGAACTCGCCAAGGAGATCGCCGAGCACGACTATCACGACCTGCTGGTGATTTCGGTGCTGAAGGGCTCGTTCATCTTCGCCGCCGATCTGATCCGCGCCATGCACGATGTCGGGCTGTCGCCCGAGGTCGAGTTCATCTTCATTTCCAGCTATGGCGCCGGCACCACCAGCGGCGAGGTGAGGGTGCTGCGCGACATCGACAATGAGGTCGCCGGCCGCGACGTGCTGCTGATCGACGATATCCTGGAGTCGGGCAAGACGCTCTCCTTCACCCGCAACCTGATGCTGTCGCGCGGCGCCAAAAGCTGCGCCATCGCGGTGCTGTTGGACAAGCGCATGCGCCGCCAGACCGAGCTGAACGCCGACTATGTCGGCTTCGACTGTCCCGATTACTTCGTCGTCGGCTACGGCATGGACGTCGCTCACGCTTTTCGCGAACTGCCGTTTGTCGGTGTCGTCAAAGGCGATGCCTGAGAAAAGGCCCCCGACGCTTCAAATTTTCAGAAAAAGTCAACTTTTGCCCGCCAAATTCCGGCCCATGGCAAAGCTTCTGATCGTCGAGGACGATGAGTCCGTCCGCACCCTCGCCGCCCGCGCGCTCGAACGCGCCGGGCACTCGATCGATATCGCCGCCGACGGCGCGCAGGGGCTGGCGATGGTCAGTGCTGCAGGCGGCGGTTACGACCTCGTCGTCTCCGATATCCGCATGCCGGAAATGGACGGCATCGAGATGGCGATCGCCGCAGCCAAGCTTTTCCCTGACATGAAGATCCTGCTGATGACCGGCTATGCCGACCAGCGCGAGCGCGCCGAGGAATTGAACGGCGTCATTATCGACGTCGTGCAAAAGCCTTTCACGCTGGCTGAAATCCGCTCGCGGGTCGACCAGGCGCTCGCCTGCTTCGCCTGACACGCTTCAGGCGACATCCTGAGACGCGGCGAGGACAGGCGCAGCGCTCCGGCGCCGTTCGGTGTTGAGCGCCAGCAGACCGGCGCCGATGATCAGCGCCGCACCGATGGCAGTGGTCGAGCGCGGCACCTCGTCGAAGAACAGGAAGCCCCACAACGGCGACCAGATGATGCCGGTGTATTCGAAGGTGGCGACGCGGTTGGCGGGCGCCAGCCTGTAGGCCTGCGACAGCAGAATCATGCCGGCCGAAGCGACGAAGCCGCAGGCCGCCATCTTGAGGAAATCCGGTGTCGTCGGCCAGACCCACGGCCGCACCAGGAATTCGAGGCTGGGGTGGACAGCATGGGTTATGCCGGCAAGCCAGAATGTGCCGGCAACCGCAGCGGCGCCGACCAGATAGGCGCCGTTCTGGTAGAAGGCCATGACGGTGGAGGATTCGGTGTCGCCGATCTTGCGCGCCATCAGCTGTGAAAAGCCGTAGAGCAAAGCCGAGCCCAACGAAAGCAGCGCCGCCCAGTCGAACAGGCCGGCGCCCGGGCGCAGCATCACGACCACGCCCAGCATGCCGATCAGCACGGTGGCGAGAGCCTGCCAGGATACCCGCTCGCCGAGATAGGGCCCGGCTATCGCCATGATGAACAGGGGCGCCATGAAATAGAGCGCCACCGCGTCGGCGAGCGGCAAGGCAGCGATCGCCAGATAGTAGACCGTATAGGAGGAGAACTGGATGAAGGCGCGTATCGTCAGCAGGCCGAACCGCTTCGAGGCGATGGCCCGCAGGCCGACATCGGCGCGAACGAGAACGACCAGGATCGGCAAAGCGACGATCGAGCGGATCCACATCACCTCGGTCACGGGATAACCGGCTGACACCGCCTTGACCAGCGGGTCCTGGAGCGAGAACACCAGCACGCCAAGGCACAGGCTGATGATGCCGAGAACGATCCGGTTGCGCATGTTGTTCTGCCGGCCCTTGCCTTAACTGCCCGCAGGCGCCCGGCCTGGGTAAAAAGAACCCGCCACCGTTTCGGGCAGCGGGTATGAGTGAGGACTCTTTGATTGGTCCGCAGCCGGTTTCGCGGCGGCATATCCAATGGGTGAGCGGACTATGCTGCGGCGTTTGACATGTTGCAAACGAATTGGAATGATACCAGAGATCAAATTTGCTTATGACGGATTCGATGCGGCCAACCCTCGACAGCGATCTCCTGCGCACCTTCGTCGCCATTGCCGAAGCGGGCAATTTCACCCGGGCGGCGGAGCAGGCCGGGCGCACCCAGTCGGCGGTGTCGATGCAGATGAAGAAGCTCGAGGAGCTGGTCGGCGACAGCCTGTTCGAACGCGGCTCGCGCGGCGTGGCGCTGACGCGCCGTGGCGGCGAGCTGATCGTCAATGCCCGCCGCATCGTCTCTCTGCTCGACGAGACGGCGGCATCGATGGCGGCGGCACCGCTTGGCGGGCCTGTGCGCATCGGCATTCCCGAGGAATATGGTCACGCCATCCTGTCGCGCGCGCTCGGCGCCTTCTCGAAGCGTCACACCAAGGTCGAGGTCACCGTGCGCTATGCACATTCGGGCGCCCAGCTGGCAGCGTTGGCGGCCGGTGAACTCGACCTCGCCGTGGTGTTCGAATGGCAGGATCCTTCCGGCGGCGAGGTGCTGATGCACGATCCGACCGTGTGGGTGACATCGAGCCTGCATCACATGCATGAGGAGCGGCCGGTGCCGATCGCGCTCTACAACCGGGCCGGCTGGTGCAAGGACTTTGCCATCAAATCGCTGGAGCAGCGTGGGCTGGCCTACCGTGTCGCCTATACCAGCGACACCACCGGCGGCCTGAAGCTCGCCGTCACCTCTGGCCTGGCGATCGCGCCGATCTCGCACAGCAATATTCCGGATGGCTGTCGTGAACTCACCGCCGCTGACGGGTTCGGCCATATCGATTCCTCGAATGTGGTGATGCACCGTAGCCCAAATGCCTCAGGCGAAGCTATCGACGGCATGCAGGAGGCGATCCGCGAGGCGTTCGTCAACCGGCCGGCTTAGTCTGTTGCATCCTCGTAGAAATGCAGCCGATTGCCGAAGGGGTCGCCGACCGACACTTCACGGGTCTGCCACGACGTGGTTTCGAGGCCCGGCCGGGCGTAGCGGTATCTCTTGCCGATCAGTTCGCGGTGCAATGCCGCGATGTCCTCGACCTTGATGCGCATGGCTATACCCGGCGCGCCGTCGCCATGATGTTCGCTCAGATGCAGGACACAGCCGTCGCGGATTACACCCATGTAGAGCGGCGCATTGTCGTCGAAGCGGTGCTCGAACTCGACCTTGAAGCCGAGAAAGTCGACATAGAATTCGCGTGCCTTGGCGATGTCGAAGATGCGCAGGATGGGCGTGACGGCACCGAGTTTCGGCATGGCGCTGATACCATTCAGTTCGACGGATGTTGCCTTGGAGGCTACTTCAGCTCCAGCAGCCGCTCGAGGTAGCTGCGCTCGATGTCGGGGCTGAGCGCGTTGCCGAGCCGCTTGCGAATCGCCTCGAGAATCTGGCGGGCGCGCTGCACGTCGATCTCGTCGGGCACTTTCACCGAATCGCCGAAATCGGGTCCGCGGCTGGCGCGCGGTCGGCCCAGCGGATCGCGGCCGGCGTCCTGTTGGCGGCCGCCTTCCTGGCTGCCACCCTGGTCGCCCTGCATCGCCTGCAGCTGCTTCATCATCTCCTTGGCGCCCTTGCGCAGCGCTTCCAGCGCGCGACCCTGGTGGCCGACTGCCTGGTCGCCTTCGCCTTCGCCAAGCGACTTTTCGGCATTGCCCATGGATTTGCCAGCGTCGCCAAACCCCTCATTGGGCTGCATGCCCATGCCTTCCAGGCCCTTCTTCAGCTTGTCGAGTTCGCTCTGCAACTGGCCCTGGCCTTCCTGCAGCTGCTTCATCGCATCGGCGAATTCCTGCGGTGTCATCGACTTCGGCCGGGCGAGGGGATCGCGATCCTTGCCGACGCCCGGCTGGTCCGGATCGTCGCCATTGCCTTCGCCGGGCTGCTGATTATCTCCGCGCTGCATCTGGTCCATGCGATAAGTGTCGTTCATCATCTCCTGCTGGCGGCGCATGATCTCGCCCAGCTTGTCCATCTGCTGGCGCATCTCGCTGTCCTGCTCGCCGCCTTGCTGCTGACGGCCGGCCTGCAGGTTGTTCATCATGTTTTCCAGCTGCGACAGCAGCTCCTGCGCCTTGTCGCGGTCGCCCGACTTCGCCAGGTTCTCGATCTGGTCCATCATGCGGTCGATATCACTCTGACGCAGCTCGCGACCATTCTGCTGCATCTGCGGCGCGTTCGGGTTCTGCTTGGCGCGCTCGGCGAATTCCTGCAGGAATTCGTTCATCGCCTCGCGCAGTTCCTTCATCGCCTTTTCGATCTCTTCGTCGCTGGCGCCGCGCTTGATGGCGTCCTGCAGCGCCTGCTGGGCCTGGCGGAGCCGCTTTTCGGCGGACGAGAGATTGCCTTCCTCGATGCCGAGCGCGATTTCCCAGAGATAGGCAACCTCGTTGCGCAACTGATCGTCGCTGTCCGACATCTTCAGCCGGCTGCGGGCGCTCATGATGGCGAGGTAATGCGACATGTTGTCGAACGTGTCCTCGGGCCGCAGCGTGATGGCGTCCATCAGGTCGAGCACGCGCGGCTTGGCATTGGCGTCGAGCGCCAGCAGGCGGCGCTGCTCGACCACCGACCGCGCCAGCGGGTTGGCGAAGGGCCGCTCCGGCATCACAATAGTCTTGGTTTCGCTGGTCGCGGTGTGTCCGGCATCGTCGGTGGCGACAAGCGACAGCTTGATGCTGGCGCCGGCCCAGACGTGTTCGGTGAGGTCCTTGGTGGTCCTGGCGGCGTTCGCCTTGCCGCCGCGGCGCGGCAGCGCCAGCGGCAGGTCAGGCGGACCGTAGAGCGGATGCGCATCGGGCGCCGCCGGATCCGCCAGCGCGAAAACCGCCTTGGCGGTGGCCGCGCCATAGTCGTCGTCGATCTGGTAGTTGAGCTCGAAA
The DNA here is from genome assembly GCF_000502535.1 of Mesorhizobium sp. LNJC391B00. Taxonomy (NCBI): domain Bacteria; kingdom Pseudomonadati; phylum Pseudomonadota; class Alphaproteobacteria; order Hyphomicrobiales; family Phyllobacteriaceae; genus Mesorhizobium; species Mesorhizobium sp. LNJC391B00. Next base: position 87,813 of record NZ_AYWI01000013.1, on the reverse strand, counting down.
GCGCCGTTGACGGCGCGCTTGGGCTCGCCGACGAAGCGGATCGTCGGCGGCTTGTCGGGGATCACCGCGAAGGCCCAGCGACCGAGATCGGCTTCGCCCGACTTCAGCGTCAGCGTGCCGTCGGCGGTCAGCTTGCCGGTGAACTGGCGCAGCTTGGGGGTCGCCGGATTGACCGCCGCTGCCTTGACGGCCGCCACCTGTGGTCCCGACGGGTCGATGGCGCGAGCATTGCCGCCCTTGTCGGCAAAGCTTAGCGTTTCCTCGCCGGAGCCGCCGGTCACGCGCAGCGAGACGTCGCTGCCTTGCGGCACGGTGAAGGTGGCGACCGCCTGCTTGGCGTTGCCATCGATGATTGGCGCGGTCAAGAAGATGGGTGGCTTGCCGGTATAGGCCGGCGGGGTCACCCAGGCATCGATGCGCGGCGGTACGATGTCGCGCGCCGCATGGGCACTGAAACCATCGGACATCCTGCCGCCGGACGGTCCGAAGGAGAAGGCAAAAGCGGTGACCAACAGCAGCGCCGCCACGGCACGCAATGCCCACGGATCGCGCTCCGGCACGCGGGTACGCGGCAGGTCGGCGCCAAGGCTGCCGAGCTTGTCGGCCATGCGCTTTTGGTGTTCGCGCCACAACGCCTGGGAAAAGATGCTTTCCTTGCCGCTGGGACGGTCGGTCTGCACCAGCACCGGGCTGTGCTGCAACTGGTTGGCGGCCTCGATACGGCGGTCGATTTCAGCGGCGGATGGAAGCTTGAAGAAACGCAGCGGATAGAGCGCCGCCAGCGTGGAAATACCGAACGCCGTGACCATGATAATGCGCGCAATGTCAGGCAGCCGGGGGAAAAGGCCGAGCCAGGAGAGGCTGAGAAACAGGCTGGCGACGATGAGCAGCGGCAGAAGCAGCGGCCAGCCGCGCTCGACCGTCATCGAGATCCGTGTCGCCAGCCGGCTCAGGGCAAGCCGCCCGGCCAGGCTGCGATCGCCACTGGAAATGGGGCGTTCCGTCATCGGCCCTTCCTGCCCGGGCGGGATAGCCAGGACTCAACAAGCAGAAGTTTACCAGCAAACACGGCAAAGGCGAGGCGGTTCCGGAAAACTTGAAAAGCTTTGACGGGTTTGCGTCCCACTTCAGTCGAAGCAAGGTTTAGAATTTCGCCGGATCGGTATTCGAGCCGCAGACAAGGACGGCGATCCGCTCGCCCGGCGCCGGCGTGTAGCGGCCGGACAGCAGCGCTGCGAAGGCCGCTGCGCCGCCCGGCTCGGCGATGATCCGCACCCGCTCCCACAGCGCCTTTTGCGCGGCGATGATGGCGTCGTCGGTGACTAGGATGGAGCGTTCGACGAAGGCCTCGGCGATCGGGAACATCATCTCGCCGACGCGTTTGGGCGCCAGCGAATCGGCGGCGACGCCTTCGGCCGGCGCATCGACGGGGTGGCCGGCTTCGAAGGCGTGATGCAGCGTCGGCGCGCCTTCGGGCTCGATGGCGATGATCCTGATGCGGCCGGCAAACCAGGCGGCGATGCCGCCGATCAGGCCGCCGCCGCCGACAGCGACCAGCAGCGTGTCGATGTCGGGCAGATCGTTTTCGATTTCGAGGCCGAGCGTGCCTTGGCCGACCAATGTTTCCTCCTGGTTGAAGGCATGGATCTGCAGCGCGCCGGTCTTTTCAGCAAAAGCCTCGCTGGCGGCCAGCGCCTCGGCATAGCGGGCGCCGCCGACGATCAGTTCGGCGCCGTAGCCGCGGATGCGCTGCAGCTTGGCCGCCGGGCTGAGTTCGGGAACGAAGATCGTCGCCTTGTGGCCAAGCCGCATGGCGGCATAGGCGACCGCGGCGCCATGATTGCCGCCCGATGCGGCGACGACGCCGGCCGCAGGCACCGGCCGTTCGAGCAGATTGGTGAAGGCGCCGCGCGCCTTGAACGAGCCGGAATGCTGCAGGCATTCGAGCTTGAGGTCGACCGCCAGCGGCGGCCGGTCGAAATCGGCCATGTCGACGCGCAGCACCGGCGTGTGCCTGATATAGGGGCGGATGCGCGGTTCCATCGCGGCGATGCGTTCGCGCGTGACGGTGTTGCCGTTCGTCATGACCATCTCCTTGGGATTGACAGCAATTAGTAACTTGGCAAAATGGCTAAATGCAAGAGGTTGAAATCTTCAAGGCGATCGCCAATGAACGCAGGCTGCAGATCCTCGACTGGCTGAAGGATCCGCAGGCGCATTTCCCGGCCCAGGCAGACGGCGATCTGGTCGAGGATGGCGTTTGCGCGCTGCTGATCGCGGAGAAGCTCGGCATTACGCAGGCGACGCTCTCCGAACATATGCGCGTGCTTACCCAGGCCGGCCTGCTGCGGCCCAAGCGCATCAAGCAATGGACGTTCTACCGCCGCGACGAGGACAGCATCGCCGACGCAAGGTTGCTCATCCAGAACCGGCTGTAGCGCAGCCGGCGCTGCGGCTCCTATGCAAGCCAGTCGGGCACCGAATCCAGGCCGATCAGCTCGTCATAGGTCTGGCGCCGGCGCACGACGTGGAAACGGTCGCCGTCGACCAGAACCTCAGGCACAAGTAGGCGGGTGTTGTAGGTGCCGGATTGCACCGCGCCATAGGCGCCGGCGGTGGTGACGGCAATGAGGTCGCCAGACTTGAGCCGGGGCAGGTCACGGTCGAGGCCGAGATAGTCGCCGGTCTCGCAGACCGGGCCGACGACGTCGACCGCCATGCGCGGCGTGTCGGCCGGCGGCTGCACCACCGGCTTGATGTCGTGGAAGGCATCGTAGAGCGTCGGCCGGATCAGATCGTTCATGGCGGCGTCGACGACGAGGAAGTTCTTGGCGTCGCCTTCCTTCACGAATATCACTTCCGAGACCAGGATGCCGGCATTGCCGACGATCAGCCGGCCCGGCTCGAACATCACCTTCACTCCAAGCTTTGTCAGATGCTTCCTGACGATCTCGGCATAGGCATCGGGCAGAGGCGGCGGGCTGTTGTCGGTGCGGTAGGGGATGCCGAGGCCGCCGCCGAGATCGACATGCTCGACGGCGTGGCCATCGGCGCGCAGCGCGCCGACCAGTTCCGCCAGAAGCGCGAAAGCATCGTCAAAGGGCTGCAACTCGGTGACCTGGCTGCCGATATGGGTATCGATGCCGATGGGCTTGGTGCCCGGCAGCCCGGCCGCGCGGGCATAGACCTGGCGCGCCCTTTGCCATGGAATGCCGAACTTGTTCTCGGCCTTGCCGGTGGAGATCTTCCTGTGCGTCCTGGCGTCGACATCCGGGTTGATGCGCAGCGAGACCGGCGCCACCTTGCCGAGCGCGGTGGCGCGGGCCGACAGCAACTCCAGCTCCGGCTCGGATTCGACATTGAAGCAGAGAATGCCGGCCTCGAGCGCAAAATCCATTTCGCGCGCGGTCTTGCCGACGCCCGAGAATACGATCTTGCTGGCCGGGATGCCGGCGGCGAGCGCGCGGCGCATTTCGCCTTCCGAGACGGTATCGGCGCCGGCGCCGAGCTTTGCCAGCGTCCGCAGCACCGCCTGGTTGGAATTCGCCTTCAAGGCGTAACAGACCAGCGTGTCGAGACCGGCAAAAGCCCCGGCGAACACCCGGTAGTGCCTCGTCAAGGTTGCCGTCGAATAACAATAGAACGGCGTGCCGACGCTTGCGGCGATGTCTGGTATCGCCACGTCCTCGGCATGGAGCACGCCGTCGCGGTAGTCGAAATGGTTCACGAGAGTGTTTCCGGAAGTTGGAGCACGAGACCTGGCCAGAAAGACCAAGCCGGTCTCATCGGCTCTAGATCAGCGGGTCCAGGATGAACTTCTTGTCCACGACCGGTTTTTCCGGCTCTGGCGGCACCGGCTGTTTGGCGCGCTCGGCGTCCTTGCGGGCCTGGACGGCCGCTTCATAGGGCGTGTCGAGACCAGCCTTACGGCCGCAAGCGGTCACGGCAGCCATCGCCGTCAGCAGCGTCAGCGTCACCAAAATCCTGCTTGCGGTCATCGATCCATCCGTCCGAAACTTTATGTGCTGCGCTTTTAACCGAGTTTTAGGCGCATTGCACCCCGGCATCATGCCTTGGCGATGCGCTTTTTCCAGCTGCGGATCTGCTTCCTGACCTCCGACGGCGCCGTGCCGCCGAAACTGGTGCGGCTCTTCACCGAATTCTGCACCGCCAGAACCGAGAAGATGTCTGCCGTGATGCCGGGGTTGATCGACTGCAGATCTTCCAGCGACAGCTTTTCAAGGCTCACCTTCTTCTCTTCGGCCACCGCCACCGCGCGGCCGGTGACATGGTGTGCCTCACGGAAGGGCAGGCCCAGCGTTCGCACCAGCCAGTCGGCGAGGTCGGTCGCGGTCGCGTGGCCCGAGCTGGCGGCCTTCTTCATGGCGGCGGCATTGACCGTCATGTCGCGCACCATGCCGGTCATCGCCGCCAGCATCAGATCGAGCGTCTCGGCGGCGTCGAAGACGGATTCCTTGTCTTCCTGCATGTCCTTGCCATAGGTCAGCGGCATGCCCTTCATCACCGTCAGCAGCCCGACGAGATGGCCGGTGACGCGGCCGGTCTTGCCGCGCACCAGTTCGGCGGCGTCCGGGTTCTTCTTCTGCGGCATGATCGAGGAGCCGGTGGAGAAACTGTCCGACAGTCTGACAAAGCCGAATTGCGGCGTCGACCAGATGATGATTTCTTCGGCGAGCCGCGACAGATGCGTGGCGGAGATCGCCACCAGGCTCAAAAACTCCAGCGCGAAATCGCGGTCGGAGACGCTGTCCAACGAATTGCGCATCGGCTCGCGGAAGCCGAGCGCCTTGGCGGTCTTGTGGCGATCGATCGGAAAACTGGTGCCGGCAAGCGCTGCCGCGCCGAGCGGGCTTTCATCCATCCGCTCGATGGCGTCGCGGACGCGCGACAGGTCGCGCGAAAACATCTCGACATAGGCCATGCAATGGTGGCCGAAGGTCACCGGCTGCGCCGCCTGCATGTGGGTGAAGCCGGGCATCACGGTCGCCGCATGCTCCTCGGCGCGATCGAGCAAGGCTGAGATCAGCCCCTTCAGCGCCTCGGCGACGCGAAAGCACTCGTCCTTGACCCAGAGCCGGAGATCCACCGCCACCTGGTCGTTGCGTGACCGCGCCGTGTGCAGGCGGCCGGCGGCCGGGCCGATCAGATCGGCGAGGCGGGCCTCGATGTTCATGTGAATGTCTTCCAGCCGGGTCGAGAACTCGAACGTGCCGGCCTCGATCTCTTTCAGGATCGTGTTCAGCCCGTGAGCGATCTTTTCTTGATCGGCCGCCGAAATAATGCCCGTTTCAGCCAGCATCTCGCTGTGGGCGATCGAACCTCTTATGTCTTGGGCATAGAGTTTGCGGTCGAACGAAATCGACGCGTTGATCGCTTCCATGATCGCGGCCGGACCCGAGGCAAAACGTCCGCCCCACATCTGGTTGCTGGCCTTCTTGTCGCTCATCGCTATAACCCGTGCTCCGGAGCAGTCTTAGAAAATGGCAGACGGTAGCAGATACTTCCCGGCCCCGCGCCTGATCCTCGCCGCTTTGCTGGCGGGCGTGCTGGCCAGCGTGGTCGCGGTATATGTCAGCGAGAGCGGGTCTGGCAACAACGCAGCCACCGGCAGCGCACCTGCGGCCGGCGCGGGCAACAGCAAGGACGACGTCGCCTGCGCCGCCAAGAGCGACCGCGCCAAAAAGGTTGCCGCCGCGGCCACCGGCCAGGTGGCGGCATTGCTGCCCGCCGATCCGCCGCAATCGCTGAAAAGTCTCGCCTTCAACGGTCCCGACGGCAAGCCGATGACGATCGCCGATCATGCCGGCAAGACCGTGCTGCTCAACCTGTGGGCGACGTGGTGCGCGCCCTGCCGCGCCGAAATGCCGGCTCTCGACGCCTTGCAGAAGGAAAAGGGCAGCGATGCCTTCGAAGTGGTCGCGGTCAATGTCGATGCCGGCGACGATGTGAAGCCGAAGAAGTTCCTCGCCGATATCGGCATCGGGTCGCTCGGCTACTACCGCGATTCGACGCTGGCGCTGTTCAACGACGTCAAGACGCGTGGCTTGGCGCTAGGCCTTCCCGTCACCATGCTGATCGACGGCGAAGGCTGCCTGATCGCGCATATGAACGGACCGGCAGAATGGTCGGGACCGGATGCCAAGCGCCTGGTCGAGGCCGCACTCGCCCCTTAAGATGAGCGCAGGGCCGCCGCCGGCGGCAGCATCAAGATGCTGCCGCCGCGTTGTTTGACGCTGGCGTCGTCGTGTGCCGCCGGCGCCGCGACGCCGGTCAGTTCGCTGAACGCCTCGATCGGGCTCGGCCGGCCTAGATAGTAGCCCTGGCCGATCTCGCAGGCCTCGGCGTCGAGGAATTTCAGCTCGCCCAGCGTCTCGACGCCCTCGGCCAGAACCGGCAGGCCGAGACCGCGGCCAAGCCCCAGAACGGCGCGCACGATGGCTGCCACCTGGCCGTTGCTGTCGACTGATTTGATGAATGAGCCGTCGATCTTGATCTTGTCGAAGGGGAAGGCGCGGAGATTGGACAGCGAGGAGTAGCCGGTGCCGAAATCGTCCATCGCCACACGCACGCCAAGCGCCTTCACCTGGCGCAAGGTCGCCAGCGCGCGCGGCATGTCCTTGACCAGCGCCGTTTCGGTGATCTCGAGTTCGAGCCTGCCGGGCGTCAGGCCGGAGCCGAGCAGGACTTCATGCACCTTGCGGCTGAAATTCGGATTGTGGAGCTGCACCGCCGAGACATTGACCGCGACGGTGAGAGGGTTCTTCCAGCGCGCTGCCTCGGCGCAGGCCGTCGCCAGCACCCATTCGCCGATCTGGATGATGACGCCGCTGTCTTCGGCCACCGGGATGAAGGTCGCCGGCGACACGTCGCCGCGCTGCGGATGATGCCAGCGGATCAGCGCTTCGAACCCGACCATCCGCCCGCTGCTGATCTCCTTTTGTGGCTGGTAGACGAGGCGAAACTCATCGCGCGCCATGGCCTGGCGCAGTTCGTGCTCCATCACGCGCCGGTCTCGCGCCTCGGCGCCCATCGAGGCCTCGAAGTAACGGTAAGTGTCCTTGCCCTCGGCCTTGGCGCGGTAGAGCGCGGTGTCGGCGTGGCTGACCAGGAGTGTCGGCTCATCGGCGTCGAGCGGATAAAGTGCAATGCCGATGCTGGCCGACACCAGCCCGCCACCGACCGACAGCCGGTTTTCCTCGCGCATGGCCGCCAGCACCGCCTCGGCGATGCGGCCGGCCGCCTGCGGATCGGGAAGGTTCGGAGCGATGATGGCGAACTCGTCGCCGCCGAGACGCGCCAGCATCTGTCCGTGGCGGAGCACGGCGGAGGCGCATAGCGCCACCTTCTGCAGCATGGCATCGCCGGCGCCATGCCCGAACAGGTCGTTCACTTCCTTGAAGCGGTCGAGGTCGAGCAGCAGCAGCGCAAGATGCCCACCCTTGCCGCCGCGATCCATTGCGGCAATTTCGGCCTCGAGCCGGCCGGAGAAACTGCGGCGGTTGGGGAGCCCGGTCAACGGGTCGAAATGGGCGAGGCGCAGGATCTCCTGCTCGGCCTTCCTGCGTTCGCGGATGTCGCGCACGGCGACCACGCTGTGCCGCTTGCCGCAATAGTCGATGCTTCTGGCGATAAGTTCGACGGGGATGGTGGCGCCGTCATGGGCTCTGAGTTCGGCTTCCTGTGCCTGTCCGCTGCAGTCGGACATGCCGGCCGCGGTGCGTTCGCCGAAGAGGTCGCCAAGCAGCATCGCGTTCAGCACTTCCGGCGCAATGCCGGTGAGTGCCGCGATGCTGTCATTGGCGCTGACGATGCGGGCGCCGTCGCAGACGATCAGCCCCTCGACGGCGGCGTTGGCGAGGCCGTGCATGCGCTCGGCCTCGAGCTTGTGACGCCGGAAGCGAAGGTCGATCCACAATGCTGCGGCTGAAAGCACCAGGATAGCCATGCTGACTGCAGCGGCGGCGAAGGCCTGCGACACCGGTTCGACCGTGAACTGCGATATCTCGATGGAGGAGTCCGGGAAGATCGACACCGCGCCCATGGCGATGAAGTGCAGGCTGCAGATCGCCAGCGTCAACAGGATGGCGGCGGCGATTGTGGCCTGCATGGACGGCCGTCGCAACACGACCAGCAGCGCCAGCGCGGCGAGGGTGACGCCTGTCAGCACCGAGACGCCGACCAGCAGCGGGTTCCAGACGATGCGCCCTTCGACCTCGAAGGCGGCCATGCCGATATAGTGCATGGCGGCGATACCAGCGCCGAGGACCGCGCCGCCGACCAGAGGGTAGTCGATGCCCCGGCGCAAGGTGGCGATCCACATGCCCGCAGCGGTCAGGGCGACGGAACCGGCGAGCGAAAGCGCCGACATTTCCGTATTGTAGGCGTTGGGGATTCCGGGAGAAAAGGCAAGCATTGCGATGAAGTGCGTCGCCCAGATACCGAAGCCGGTGGAAGTGGCTGCTATCATCAGCCAGGTATAGCGGTTGCGCTCGCTCGAGCGGTCGACATGGCGAAGCAGGTTGACCGCCGAGAAGGAAGAAATACCGCAAATGAGCGCTGCCAGTGCGACCAGTCTCAGATCGTGCTCATGCACGATACAATTATAGACCGTCAGCATCTCGCCCCACCTGCTCTCCCACAGCAATCAAGCCGTCCACTTGATTAGTATGCCGCGCTTGACGAAGAATCGGTTATGCGAACTACAACTACAGCGGGTTTTTCGGGTTGTACCTTGCGGCGATCCTGTCTCATTCCAGACGCACGGTTACAGCAGCGCCTGGCGCGATGCCGCTCGGCCGATCTCGATCTGGCCGAGCGCCGGTATGGCGGCCGCACGGTGCAGGTGCGTGGCGCTGTCACGCGGGCCCTTCACGCATCGCTGGGCGGTCGGCGATCCTTGCAGGCCCACCATGCCCCATTCTATCGCTGAGCCGGCTTGGCATTTCTCTCTGTCCTCGTTGCAAGGCGAAGGGGCGCGAAGTTAGCCGGGTATGAAATTCACGAAACAGCAACAAATCCGTTGTCCGATTGTCATCAGCGACACATATTGCCTTTGCGGGAGTGCCCCTTTCGCCAATGACAAACGGGAGATGAAACATGAAGTTGTTCGGCTTTGCGGCCGGTGTTGCCGCCACCTTGACCCTGCTTTCCACCACCTCCGCCTTCGCCGCCACCAAGATCAGTTGGTGGCATGCCATGACCGGCGCGAATGCCGAGGTGGTCGACAAGATCGCCAAGGATTTCAATGCCAGCCAGAGCGACTATGAAATTCTCCCTGTTTTCAAGGGCACCTATCCCGAAACGCTGAATGCCGGCATCGCTGCCTATCGTGCGGGGCAAGCGCCCGACATCATCCAGGTGTTCGACGTGGGTACCGGCGTCATGATGGCAGCCGAAGGTGCGATCAAACCGGTGGCCGATGTGCTGACCAGCGCCGGCGTGACCTTCGACAAGAGCCAGTATTTGCCCGGCATCGTCGGTTACTATTCGAAGCCGGACGGGACCATGCTGTCCTTCCCCTATAATTCCTCGTCGCCCATCCTCTACTACAACAAGGATATTTTCCAGAAGGCCGGGCTTGATGTGAACAACCCGCCAAAGACCTGGAACGAGGTGTGGGAAGCCGCCAAGAAGATCAAGGCGAGCGGCGCCGCTTCCTGCGGCTATACCTCGACGTGGTTGACCTGGATCCACCTTGAGGCCTTCGCGGCCTGGAACGACGTTTCCTATGGCACCAACCAGAACGGACTTGCCGGAACCGACGTCGAGCTCAAGATCAATGCGCCGATCTTCGTCAATCATTTCCAGGCGCTCGCCGACCTGGCCAAGGACGGCACCTTCAAATATGGCGGCCGTACATCCGAAGCCAAGCAGATCTTTCTTGCCGGAGAATGCGGCATCTTCACCGAATCGTCGGGGGGTCTCGGTGACATCGTCAAGTCGGGCATGAACTACGGCATCGGCCAGCTTCCCTATGATAGTGACGCCAAGGGCGCGCCCCAGAACACCACGCCGGGCGGCGCCAGCCTGTGGGTGTTCGGCAACAAATCGGACGAGGAATACAAGGGCGTCGCGGCGTTCTTCTCCTACCTGTCCAAGACCGAAGTGCAGGAGTATCTGCATCAGAAGTCGGGTTATCTACCGGTGACGCTCGCTGCCTATGAGGCGACCAAGAAGTCCGGCTTCTATGACAAGAACCCGGGCCGTGAGACGCCGATCCTGCAGATGCTGGGCAAGGCGCCGACCGAGAACTCGAAGGGCGTGCGCCTCGTCAACCTGCCGCAGGTGCGCGACATCGAGAACGAGGAGTTCGAGAAGATGCTGGCCGGCCAGCAGACTGCGCAGCAGGCGCTCGACAACGCGGTCGCACGCGGCAACAAGGCGATTCAGGAAGCGATCGGAAACTGAAGCGATTTGTCAGTTGAACCTCGTCCACGCGGACCCGCGTGGACGATTTCCTGCACAGCGAGGGAATCACCCTGTCTCCACGCGTCGTCTTTCCCAACAAGACCCTGCCTTATCTGCTGGTGGCGCCGCAACTCGCCATTACGCTGATCTTTTTCTACTGGCCGACGGGGCAGGCGCTCTACCAGTCGATGCTCAGGGAAGACCCGTTCGGGCTGAAGAGCAAGTTCGTCGGGCTCGCCAATTTTCGCAAGGTGCTGGCCGACCCGGCCTACCTCAACTCGATCAAAGTTACGCTGGTGTTCTCTCTGGCGACCGCGATGGTCGCCATGGGTGTGGCCCTGTTGCTTGCCGTCATGGCCGAGAAGGTGGTGCGCGGCAAAGGCCTTTATCGCACGCTGCTGATCTGGCCGTATGCGGTGGCGCCGGCGATTGCCGGCATGTTGTGGCTGTTTCTGTTCAACCCCTCGATCGGTTCGCTGGCCTACGCCTTGAGAGGTCTCGGCATCGCCTGGGATCCCTTGCTTAACGGAAACCAAGCCATGATCCTGCTGGTATCTGCGGCTGCCTGGAAGCAGATCAGCTACAATTTCCTGTTCTTCGTCGCCGGGCTGCAGGCGGTGCCGAAGACGTTGATAGAGGCGGCGGCCATGGACGGCGCCGGGGAGACGAAGCGCTTCTGGACCATCGTCTTCCCGCTGCTCGCACCGACGACCTTCTTCCTGCTGGTCGTCAACACTGTCTATGCGCTGTTCGACACTTTCGGTATCGTTCATGCGGTCACCGGCGGCGGGCCGGGCAAGGCCACCGAGACGCTGGTCTACAAGGTCTACAATGACGGTTTCGTCAATTTGATCCTCGGCGATTCGGCCGCGCAGTCGGTCATCCTGATGGTCATCGTCATCTCACTCACGGCCATCCAGTTCCGCTATGTGGAACGCAAAGTCCACTACGGTTGAGCGCGAGCGATGATTGGTCAGTCCCCGCTTCGCGCCCTCATCGCCCACGCCGTGCTCATCCTGGGCATCCTGATCGTCGCTTTCCCGATCTACTACACCTTCGTTGCCTCCACGCAGACGCTGCAGACCATCCTCAAGCCGCCATTGCCTCTTTTGCCCGGCGACCAGGTCTGGAACAATTACAGCGAGGCGCTGTTCGGCGGTGTCGGCCGCATCGGCGGCGTCAGTGTCGGCCGATTGCTGCTCAACACCACGATCATGGCGCTCGGCATCGCGGTGGGGAAGATTTTCATCTCGATCCTTTCGGCCTATGCGATCGTGTTCTTCCGTTTTCCGCTTCGGATGGTCTTCTTCTGGCTGATCTTCATCACGCTGATGCTTCCCGTCGAGGTGCGCATCCTGCCGACCTACAAGGTGATGGTCGATCTCGGCATGATCGACACCTATGCCGGCCTGATCATTCCGCTGATCGCCTCGGCCACCGCCACGCTTCTGTTTCGCCAGTTCTTCATGACCATCCCAGGTGAGTTGGTGGAAGCGGCGCGTGTCGACGGCGCCGGACCATGGCGCTTCTTTTTCGACATCCTGCTGCCGCTGTCGCGCACCAACATCGCGGCGCTGTTCGTCATCCTCTTCATTTATGGCTGGACGCAGTACCTGTGGCCGCTGCTCGTCACCAACAGCAATGACATGAACACCATCGTCATCGCACTTAGAAAGATGGTCTCCTTCGCCGATGCCGATACCCAATGGCATCTGGTCATGGTCACCGCGATGCTGGCCATACTGCCGCCGATCCTGATCGTGGTGCTGATGCAACGCTGGTTCGTGCGCGGACTGGTCGATACCGAAAAGTGAGAAGCTGATGGCGACCATCGATCTGAAGGATGTGAAGAAAGTCTATCCCGGCGGCGTCGAGGCGGTGAGGGGTGTCTCGATCGCCATTCCCGACAAGGAGCTTTGCGTGCTGGTTGGGCCGTCCGGCTGCGGCAAGTCCACGCTGCTGCGGATGATCGCCGGGCTTGAGACCATTTCTTCCGGCACCGTCGCCATCGACGGCAAGATCGTCAACACGATCGGTCCGACCGAGCGCGACATCGCCATGGTGTTCCAGAACTATGCGCTCTATCCACATATGAAGGTCTACGACAACATGGCCTACGGGTTGCGCAACCGGGGTACTCCCAAGGACGAGATCGACAGCAGGGTTCGCTCGACCGCCAAGGTGCTGGAGCTCACGGCGCTGCTCGACCGGCGCCCGCGCGAGCTTTCCGGCGGCCAGCGCCAGCGCGTGGCCATGGGTCGCGCAATCGTGCGCAATCCAAAAGTCTTCCTGTTCGACGAACCGCTTTCCAACCTCGACGCCAAACTGCGCGGCCAGATGCGGGTCGAAATCAAGAATTTGCAGCGCTCGCTCGGTGTCACCTCGGTCTACGTCACCCACGACCAGCTTGAGGCGATGACGCTGGCCGATATTCTCGTCGTCATGAATGGCGGGTTGGTCGAGCAGACGGGCGCGCCGCTCGACATCTACGAGAAGCCGGCATCGACCTTCGTCGCCTCCTTCATCGGAGCGCCGCCGATGAACCTTCTGCCTCTTTCGCAAGGACCGGCTGGTCCGGCGCTGACCGACGGCAAGACGGTTGACTTCGCGCCTACGAACGCCGCCACGCTTGGCTTCCGCCCTGAGGATGCCGACGTCACCTTCAGTGCCGAGGCATCATCCGGCGCGCTTATTCTGCCTGCGGCGGTCGAGGCGGTCGAACCTGTGGGAGCCGAAAGCTTTCTTCACTGTGCCGCCGGCGGCAACCGCATCGTCGTGCGTGTGGCCGGCCGCGCCACGGCCAAACCCGGCGATCAACTGCGCGTCGTGGCCAGGGCCGAGAAGCTGCATTGGTTCGACAATGCTGGGAAACGAGTCGATTGACGCAGCCGCTCGCGCCAATCCGACGCATCGGCAGTTCAGGCGAAGACATGCGCCTTGCCGGAAACTGTCAGGCGCACGATCTCGCCGACGGAAGGCGCGTCGATTCCCGGCTTGCGTAAGGTCAGCGGTGTGCTGCCGATCGCCGCGGCGTCCGGCGGATCGGGGTTGTTCAACAGCCGCACGGCAATGGTGCACATCGAGCCTGCGAATTCCGAGTCCGTCACCTCGGCGAATATCGTGCCCGCAGGACCCGACATGCCTTCGCGCGACGTGCGATTTACCTGCACCTGCTCCGGTCGCAGCATGATGCGGGCGATGTCGCGCCGCTCCTTCGAGTCGACGGCTATGCGACCAAGCGAGGAGGTGGCGAAGCCGCCTGAAATCTTTGCCGGCAAGATGATGGCGTCGCCAAGAAACTCGGCAACCATGCGGTCTTTCGGCTGCAGATAGAGTTCTCGCGGTGTGCCGATCTGAGAGAACTTTCCGTCGCGCATGACCGCCACCTGGCTGGCGAAGGACAGCGCCTCGGCCTGGTCGTGGGTGACCAGGATGGTGGTGATGCCGGCGGCTTCGAGTAGTTCGGCGACCGCCTTGCGCATCGAGGCGCGCAGACCGGTGTCGAGCGCCGAGAACGGTTCGTCGAGAAGCATCAGCCTGGGCTTCATCGCCATGGCGCGGGCCAGCGCCACGCGCTGCTGCTGGCCGCCGGAGAGCTGGTGCGGGCGGCGCTTGAGGATCGCCTTGTCCAGCCCGACGGTATAGGCGAGCTCGGCGATGCGCTCGGCGCGCTGGTCCTCGCCGCGGGCCATGCCAAAGCCGATATTGTCGCCGATACTGAGATGCGGGAACAGGGCGCCGTCCTGCGCCACCAGGCCGATGCCGCGGCGGTGCGCCGGCACCGCTTGGCCGCCATTGGCCAGCACCTCGCCGTCGAGCACGACGCGGCCCTGGTCGGGCGCCTCGAAGCCGGCGATCAGCCGCAGCAACGTCGTCTTGCCGCAGCCGGACGGGCCGACGATCGCGGTGCGACTGCCGCTTGCGGCGCTGAGCTCGATGCCGGCAAGGGCTGCGACCGGGCCGTAGTGCTTGGTGAGGCCACTGATTTCGAGAAAGCTCATCGCCCGGCCATCCGTTTCGACTGGACATAGAGCAGCCAGGTCAGCGGCAGCGACATCGTCACCATGATGAAGGCGTAAGGGGCGGCCGACGCATAGTCGATCTCGCCGCTATAGGACCAGAACGCCATGGCCAGCGTGCGCGTGCCGTTGGGCGCCAGCATCTGGGTGGCGGTCAGCTCGTTCATGATGCCGAGCGCGACCAGCGCCATGCCGGCCGCAGCCCCCGGCGCCGACAGGCGAATCGTTGTCGACCAAAGCGCCTTCAGCGGCGGCCGGCCAAGGCTGGCGGCGGCGCGTTCGAGCTCGACCGGCGCCTGTGCGATCGAGGCTCTGAGGCTGATCAAGGCGCGCGGCAGGAACATCAGGGCATAGGCGACCAGGATTGTGAACAGCGTCTGGTAGAGCGGCATGGCGATGCGCACGGTAATGGTGACCAAGGCCAGCGCGATGACCACGCCGGGCAGCGAACCGACAATGTAGTTGCAGCCTTCGAGCAGCCGCTGCAGCGGTCCCGGCGCGCGGATCGAGATCCAGGCCATCGGCATGGCGGCGATGGTCGCAAGCAAGGCGCCGGCCAGCGCCAGGAACAGCGTCTGGCCCAGCGCCAGGCCGATCTCGTCCAAACGCCAGACATCGGCCCCGCCGGCGACCAGCCAGCGGCCGACGGTTACGAAGGGCACGCCGATGGCGAGCAGCGTGGTGACGGTAGGCAGAGCTAGGCAAGCCAGCGTGGCGCGCCCGAGCCTCGAGCGCTGCCGGTGGCGCGCCGCGCCTGAGCCGACGCGGGCATAGCGCTCTTCGCCGCGCACCAGCACCTCCAGAGCGAGCAGCACGAAGCAGCATGTCACCAGGACACCGGCCAGCATGTTGGCGGCTGGGCCGTTGAAGGTCGACTGGAACTGGTCGACGATCGCGGTGGTGAAAGTGTCGAAGCGGATGAAGACATAGAGGCCGTATTCGGCCAGCAGATGAAGTCCAACCAGCAGCGCACCGCCGCAAATGGCGAGCCTGAGCTGCGGCAGCACGACGCGCCAAAACACGCGCCATGGTCCGAGGCCAAGCGCTGCGGCCGCATCTTCCAGGGCGGGATCCAGCCGGCGCAATGCGGCCGCTAGTGGCAGATAGAGGAACGGGAAATAGGCAAGGACCGACACCAGCACGCCGGCCCACAGGCCGTGCAGCCCCGGCACCAGGGTAATCCAGGCATAAGAGTGCACGAAGGCGGGGATGGCGAGCGGCGCGACCGACAGCCAGGCCCAGAGGCGGGCGCCGGGCAGGTCGCTGCGTTCGGTCAGCCAGGCCAGCGCTATCGACAGCACAGCGGCAATCGGTACGGTGAGCGCCACCAGAAGCACGGTGTTGACCAGGAGTTCACCGACGCGCGGCCGAAAGATCAGAGCCGAGACGGTGTCCCAGCCCGTCTGCACACCGATCCAGATGATGAACGCCAGCGGCAGCAGCGACAGCAGCGAGACGATTATGGCGGCAAGCGCGATCCAGGACATGGGCTTCCGGCGGGACCGCCCGACTGTCTGGCCTGAACGTGCGAGATCGACCGCAGTTTGCATCAGCTCGACCGCGCCACTGCCGCCGGGGCGGGGGCGCCGCAGGCGCGGCCGGAAACGCAATGTGTCGTCATGGACAATGCCATCTCGAAAACAGAGCGCTCCTGCGGAAAGTCCGGCAGGAGCGCAATCGTTGCCCTTTTAGGACGAACCCAGCCTAAAGCAAGCCGGCTGCCGTCATCAGGTCCGTCACCTTTTTGGAATTCAGTGTCGCCGGATCGACCTTCGGCGCCTGCAGGTCGGCCAGCGGCACCAGCCTGGGATTGGACTGCGCGCCCTTGCCGATAGCGTATTCGAAGGATGTGCCGGTCTTCAGCACGTCCTGGCCGCCTTTGCCGGTCACCCATTTGAGAAACGCCCGGGCTTCCTTCGGGTGCTTGCTCGAGGCCAGCACGCCGCCGCCGGAGATCGAGACGAAAGCGCCGGGATCCTGGTTCTTGAAATAATGCAGTTCGACGTTCTTGCTGTTTTCGCCGGTCTTTGCCTGATCGCCGAAATAGTAATAGTGGTAGATGATTCCGCCTTCGATCTCGCCGGCATTGACCGCCTTCATCACCGTGCCGTTGCCCTTGTAGGCGGTGAAATTCTCCTTCATGGCCTTCAGCCAGTCGGCGGTTGCGGCTTCGCCCTTGAGCTCGAGCAGCGCGCTGACGATGGCCTGAAAATCGGCGCCGGAAGGCGAGGCTGCCCAGCGGCCTTTCCAGGCGGGATCGGCGAGATCGAGCATCGATTTGGGCAGCTTTTCGGCCGTGAGCTTGGTCTTGTTGTAGGCAAAGACGGTGCTGCGCGCCGCGACACCCACCCATTTGCCGCTGCTCGGCTGGAATTCGGCCGGGACTTGCGCCAGCGTGTCGGCGTCGACCGGCGCGAAAAGGCCCGCCGCTTCGACCAGAGTCATGGCCGGCGAGTTCTCGGTCAGGAACACGTCGGCCGGCGAAGAAGCGCCCTCGGCGACGATCTGGTTGGAGAAATCGCTGTCGCCGCCATTGCGCAGCGTGACCTTGATGCCGGTTTCCTTGGTGAAACCTTCGACCCATTCCTTGGCCAGGCTCTCATGCTGGGCGTTGTAGACGATGATGCCGGCATCCGCGGCCATCGCCGGCCCGGCGATCATGCTAACGGCCAGCGCTGTGGCCCCCGCTAGGGTGGAGAGCGTGTATCTCATGGCGTCATCCTCAATCTCGGTGGTTCTGGTTTCGCAGGCTGCACCTATCGATACCTGACAGCAGTAGTCAACATTGCTCGGCTGCTTCAATCGGTCGCCGCTCCCGCAAACTTTCGTGATTTTGCGGCACTTTGGCTTGGACATTATTTCGCCGGACACGTAACAAATCGGTGCCGAGGCGCGAAGATCGGGGAGTGAACTCTTGTGAGCGGCAAGGATGAGGCCGAGCTTTCCCGGCTGATGCGGGCCGCGATCGCGGGAGATGAAAGGGCCTACGCCGACTTTTTGCACCGGATCGCCGCGCTGGTTCGCGGCTTTGCGAGGCGCAAGATCGTACAGGGCGGGGTCGATCCCGAGGATGTCGTGCAGGAAACCTTGCTGGCCATTCATGTGAAACGGCATACCTGGCGCCAGGACGCGCCGGTGTTGCCATGGATCTATGCGATAGCCCGCTTCAAGCTGATCGATGCTTTCCGGCGGCGCGGACGGCGCATCGAAATCGAGATCGACGAGATCGCCGAGACCTTTGCCGAGCCGGAAACCGAGACCGTCAGCGAACGCGACATCAACCGGGCGCTGGACGGACTGCCGGCTGCGCAGCGTTCCGTCGTTTCTTCGATCTCGGTCGACGGCCGCTCCATCGGCGAGACGGCGGCCAGGCTCGGCGTCAGCGAGACGGCGGTGCGGGTGTCGCTGCATCGCGGGCTTGCCGCGATCGCCAAGCGATTTGGGCAGGGGCGCTTCGGGCGGCAGTGACATGAGGACGGAGGATCTCATCAAGGCACTCGACGCCGACACAAGCAGCAAGGCGATGCCGCTGCGCTCGGCCTGGTTGATGGCGGCAGCAGCCGCGGCGGTGATCGCGGCTCTGGTCTTCTTTCTCACCATCGGCCCGCGTCCCGACATCATGACCGCCATGCACACGATGCGGTTCCTGGCGAAGTTCGTGTTCACCATCGTGCTCGCCGTCACCGCCTTTGGCCTGGTCCGGGCGTTGTCGACGCCGGGCGCTTCGACGGCAAGAGCCGCGGCCTGGATGCTGGCGGCGCCGCTGCTGGTGGCCGTGGCGGTGGCTCTCGAACTGTTCATGGTGCCGGAGCCGATGTGGAGCACGCGCATGGTCGGCTCCAACATGATGATCTGCATGGGCTTCATCCCGCTGATCGGAATCGGCCCGCTTGCCGTCTTCCTGTGGATGCTGCGCTATGGAGCGCCGACGCGGCCGGTGTTGGCCGGGGCGGTCGCGGGACTGCTCGCCGGCGGCCTGGCGGCGACCTTCTACGCCGCGCACTGCTTCGACGATTCGCCGCTTTTCGTCGCCACCTGGTACACGCTCGCCATCGCCGTCCTCGCCGGTCTGGGCGCGCTCGGGGGACGGTTCTTCGTGCGCTGGTGACCGGGCCGTCCAAGATCGCCCAATAATCACCGATCCTTAATCATGCCGGGAATTGTTTGCGGGTTCACCGTGTTGCCGGTGGCTCCGGCGCAACCTTTCCTTAAAATCGATCATCCAGTGTTTTTTGCAGAAATGTGTTGCGCATGGGGTGGCATGCACAGTGATGCGACGAGAGCGAAAAAGCCTGCGGGCTGACAGTCACGTGGCTTTGGTGCTTGCGGCCGGAGGGCTTTGCGCTGCCGTGGTCGCGCTCCTGCTGTCGCGGCTCGATCTCAGCGCCGAAGTGCTGAAGCTATGCCTGCAGATATCGGTGCCGGTCGCCGCCGTTGCGCTGATACTCGCCGCCCTGTTCATTTACCGGATACTGGACGATCGCCGGCAGATCGCCGAAAGCGAGCAGCGTTTCCGCCGCGCCATGGAGGATTCGGCGATCGGCATCGCCATTGTCGGCCTCGACGGCCGCATCCACGAAACCAACCCGGCCTTCGCCGCCATGCTCGGCTACAGCAAGCAGGAGATCGAGGCGCTGACCTTCTTTCAGATCACCCATCCCGACGATGTGCAGATCGGCCGTGAGACGATGGACGGCATGCGGGCGGGCACCGTCAACGCTTTCCACTTCGAAAAGCGCTACCTCAGGAAGGACGGCACGCCGGTATGGGCCCATCTTGCGGGCTCCGTCATTCGTGACGAGAAGAGCGGCCGCCCGCTCTACCTGGTCTCGCAGATCGAGGATATCGACGCGCGCAAGCAATCCGAGGCGCGCATAGCCGAGGCCGAAACGCGCTGGAATTTTGCCCTGGCCAGCGCCGGACAAGGCGTCTGGGACCTCGACATGCGCAAGGGTGGCACCACCTACTCCGCCACCTGGGTGAAGATGCTGGGCTATGCCGATGGCGAGCTGGACGGCGACCCCGACCGCTGGCTGGCGATGATCCACCCCGACGATCGCGAAAACGTGGCCGAAGCCGATCGTGCCCATCTGGAGGGCAGGACACCGTTCTTCGAAGCCGAGTTCCGGATGCGCCACAAGGATGGCCACTGGGTCTGGATCCTTGATCGCGGCAAGACGCTCGAACGCGACAAGGACGGAAGGTTGGTCAGGGCCATCGGCAGCCTGACCGACATCACCCAGCGCAAGCAAACCGAGGAAAGCCTCATCGTATCGGCGGCAATGCTGGCCGACGAGAAGGAGCGGCTGAGGGTGACGCTGCAGTCGATCGGCGACGCCGTCATCTGCACCGATGCCGCAAACCGCATCACCTTCATGAACCCTGTCGCCGAAAAGCTCACCGGCGTTGTTGGCGCAGAGGCGCTCGGCAAGACGCTTGGCCATGTCTACTGGGCGGTGGACGAAGAAACCGGGCAAAGGATCGGCATGACGCGGCCGGCGCTCGGCAGCGCCAGCCCTGCCGACCAGAACAGTCGCGCCGTCCTCATCCGTCGCGACGACACGCGCTGCAGCATCCGCCAGGTGGTGTCGCCGATCATGAACGACCGCCAGGAGTTCTGCGGCCTGGTCATCGTCTTCCAGGACTTCACAGATGCGCGCGCCTTGCAGCGCCAACTCGCCTATGCCGCCGCGCATGATGCGCTGACCGGCCTTGCCAACCGTTCGAGCTTTATCCGCACCATGGAGGAACTGGTCGACCGGAGCCGCAAGGCCGGCACGGCCAGGCCGGCGGGCGAGCATCATTTCATGTTCATCGATCTCGATCATTTCAAGCTGGTCAACGACACTGGCGGCCACGCCGCCGGCGACGCCTTGCTGAAGCGGGTTGCCGAGGCCATTCGCGGTGCGCTTGGGCCGGAGGATATCGTGGCCCGCCTCGGCGGCGACGAATTCGCGGTCGTCCTGAAAGCCGGCTCGAGCGCCGGCGCCAGGATTGCCGCGCGCTCGATCATTGAAGCGATCCGCGCCCTTCAGTTCACCTGGGACGGCCGGCCGCATGCGATAGACGCCAGCATCGGGCTGGCGCCGATCCACAGCAACAGCGGTGAAGTCGACGAGATCATCGCCCGGGCCGATGCTGCCTGCTATGCGGCCAAGGCCGCCGGCCGCGGCTGTGTTTCCGTGGCGCCTGACGATACCGGATCAAGCGGCCAAGCAGAGCCGCCGCTTGCAGCGGCGTCCTGAGGGCGGAACTAAGTTACCGTTTTTGTGGGTTAGCGCGTCGGAACCGGATGCTCGCCGCGATAATCGTAGAAGCCGCGCCCGGTCTTGCGGCCGAGCCAGCCGGCCTCGACATATTTCACCAGCAGCGGGCAGGGGCGATATTTCGAATCCGACAGGCCGTCATGCAGCACCTGCATGATCGAGAGGCAGGTGTCGAGGCCGATGAAATCGGCGAGCTGCAGCGGTCCCATCGGATGGTTGGCCCCGAGCCGCATGGCGGTGTCGATGGCATCGACCGAGCCGACCCCCTCATAGAGCGTGTAGATCGCCTCGTTGATCATCGGCAACAGAATGCGGTTGACGATGAAGGCCGGAAAATCTTCAGAGACGGTGATCGTCTTGTCGAGCTGTTTCACATAGGCCTTGGCCGCCTCGAAGGTCTGATCCTCGGTAGCGATGCCGCGCACCAGTTCGACCAGCTTCATCAGCGGCACGGGGTTCATGAAATGTATGCCGATAAAACGCTCGGGACGGTCGGTCTGCGCCGCAAGCCGGGTGATCGAAATCGACGAGGTGTTGGTCGCCAGAATGGCTTCCGGGTTGAGCTGGGGACAGAGCTGCGCGTAAATCTTGCGCTTGACCGTCTCGTCCTCGGTCGCCGCCTCGATAACCAGATCGGCACCGGCGAGATCAGCCATGGTGGGGGCTGCGGAAATGCGCGCCATCGCTTCGTTACGCAGCTTTTCCTCAAGCTTGCCGGAGCCGACCTGACGGGCCATGTTGCCGCTGACCGTGGCAATGCCCTTCTCGATACGGTCGGGCGAGACGTCGTAGATCAGCACCTTGAAACCCGAAAGTGCTGATACATGCGCGATGCCGCCGCCCATCTGGCCGGCGCCGATGATGCCGATCGTCTCGATCTTGGCCATTTGCAGCGATCCCGTCGAAAAGGCCTTTGCGGCCTGCTTTTTGTGCAGTGCAAACTAAAAGGGTGGGGCAGCTTCGTCTATCCCACCCTTTCACAATTTAATACGCTTTGGCAGAGAGCGTCAAAGCGCCTTTTGCAGTTCCGGCAGGATGACGAACAGGTCGCCGACCAGGCCGTAATCGGCAACCTGGAAGATCGGCGCCTCTTCGTCCTTGTTGATGGCGACGATGACCTTCGAATCCTTCATGCCGGCAAGGTGCTGGATGGCGCCGGAAATGCCGACGGCAATATAGAGGTCCGGCGCCACGACCTTGCCGGTCTGGCCGACCTGCCAGTCGTTCGGGGCGTAGCCGGCGTCGACGGCAGCGCGCGAGGCGCCGACGGCTGCACCGAGCTTGTCGGCGACCGGCAGAATGACCTCCTGGAACTTTTCCGAGGAACCGAGCGCGCGACCGCCCGAAATGATGATCTTGGCCGAGGTCAGCTCCGGACGGTCCGTCTCCGACAGCCTGTTCTCGACGAAGGTGGACAGGCCCGGATTGGACGCTGCCTGGATCGTCTCGACCGCGGCCGAACCGCCTTCGGGCGCGCCCTGGAAGGAAGCGGTCCTCACGGTGATCACCTTCTTGGCGTCGCTCGACTGCACCGTCTGGATGGCGTTGCCGGCATAGATCGGACGCTTGAAGGTATCGGGCGAAATCACTTCGATGATTTCCGACACCTGCGCGACATCGAGCAGGGCCGCGACGCGCGGCGCGACGTTCTTGCCCGACGAGGTCGCCGGCGCGATTATGGTGTCGTAGGCGCCGGCCAGTGAGACAACGAGTGCGGCGAGCGGTTCGGCGAGGCGCTCGGCCAGTTCGTCGGCCTCGGCCAGCAGCACCTTGCTCACGCCCTTGAGCTTGGCGGCGGCGTCGGCAGCGCCTTTGGCGCCTTTGCCGGCAACCAGAACATGCACGTCCGAACCGATCTGCAGCGCCGCCGAGAGCGCCTTGGCGGTCTGGTCAGAAAGGCTGGCGTTGTCGTGTTCTGCGATGAGGAGAATGGTCATTTATCTGTTCCTTCCAGTCTCAGAGCACGCCGGCTTCGTTCTTCAGCTTGTCGACCAGTTCGGCGACGCTCTTGACCTTCACGCCCGCCTTGCGGCCGCTGGGCTCCTCGGTCTTGAGCACCTTCAGGCGCGGCTTGACGTCGGCGCCGTAATCGGCCGGGCTCTTTTCGTCGAGCGGCTTCTTCTTGGCCTTCATGATGTTGGGCAGCGAGGCATAGCGCGGCTGGTTGAGGCGAAGATCGGCGGTGATGATCGCCGGCATCTTCAGTTCCACCGTCTGCAGGCCGCCGTCGACTTCGCGCGTCACCTTGGCCTTGTCGCCGTCGATCACGACTTTGGAGGCGAAAGTGCCCTGTGCCCAGCCGAGCAGGGCGGCCAGCATCTGGCCGGTCTGGTTCGAGTCATCATCGATCGCCTGCTTGCCGAGGATCACGAGACCGGGCTGTTCGGCGTCAACGACGCCCTTCAGCACCTTGGCGACGCCGAGCGGCTCGGTCTGTTCGTCTGTCTTGACCAGGATGGCGCGGTCGGCGCCCATGGCGAGCGCGGTGCGGAGCGTTTCCTGCGCCTGCTGCGGGCCGATCGACACGACGATGATCTCTTCGGCCTTGCCGGCTTCCTTCAGCCGGAGCGCCTCTTCCACCGCGATCTCGTCGAACGGGTTCATCGCCATCTTGACGTTGGCGAGTTCAACCGCCGAACCATCAGCCTTGACGCGAACCTTGACGTTCGCATCCACAACCCGCTTCACGGGCACAAGGATCTTCATTTGCCTGTCACCTCTCCTGAGATATCCGGGCGCGCTATAGCAGCGTGCGCCTCCGCAGAGTTGTCGAAAGCCGACATTCCTGACTGAATTCCGGCCAAACGGAATTCTGGCCGGACGGAATTCTTGTCTTCTGCCGCCTAGCGGTGGCGCTCTCCGTAGTTGTGGAGACGCAACACGTCAATATGCCACGGCAGCGGCCAAACCGCTCAAATCGGTTCAGTTGTGACCGGAAGCGCCACCCCGGCCCCAACGCGTCTCAGGTTGCACGGGAGCGGGACCGGCTGGCGCCGGCCCAGTAGAAGCGGCTGGCTGATCGGCGGGTTCCGGCTCGCCGTCGTCACCGGCGAGCAGCGGCACGCCGCGGCTGCGCATGATGAGCACCAGCACGCCACCGGCAATGATGCCGCCAATATGGCAGGCCCAGGATATCTGGTTTTCGCCGCCGGCGGCAAACATCACCACCTGGAAGCCGATCCACAGGATCAGCGGGATGAAGGCAGGGATACGCAGCGGAATGCGGGCAAAGACCAGCACCCACACTTTCACCCGGGGGTAGAGGACCAGATAGGCGGCGACGACGCCGGCAATGGCGCCGGAGGCGCCGATCAGCGGCACCTCCGAACTCCAGGCGACGAGCCCTTGGAAGAAGGCGCCGGCGATGGCGCAAAGCAGGTAGAAGATAAGGTAGCGGATGTGGCCGAGTGCGTCCTCGACATTATCGCCGAACACCCACAGGAACAGCATGTTGCCGCCGAGATGAAAGATATCGGCATGCAGGAAGGCATAGGTGAGGTAACTCAGGCTCTCCGGAATGACGACGAATTGGGGCGAGAGTTCTGCCGTGTCGTGGACAACCGAAGGGATGAAGCCGAGGCCGAGCACGGCGGCGTTGTTGAAATTTTCGCCGCCGATCGTGGTGATGAGAAAGACCAACACGTTGGCCGCGATCAGGCCGATCGTCACATATTGCAGCCGGATGTGGCGCAACCTGTTGGAGTCGTAAAGCGGGATGAACATGCCCCAAGCCCTTTCCCGCCTTCGAAAATTCAGCGGTTCTTGCCGGGCACCCATAACACGTCGGCATTTCCGTTGTCATTGACCGCACGAGCGGCGACGAACAGAAAGTCGGAGACGCGGTTTATGTATTTCAGCCCCTCGCGATTGACATGTTCGGCCGGGTCCTGCGCCAGTGCCACCATGATCCGCTCGGCCCGTCGCGCCACGGTGCGGGCAAGATGAAGTGCTGCCGCCGCCGGCGTGCCGCCATTGAGCACGAAGGATTTGAGCGGCTGCAGATCCTTGTTGAGAAGGTCGATATCCTTTTCGACGCGGTCGGTCTGCGAGGCGATGATGCGCAGCGGTTCGTAGCCAAGCGGCTTGCCGTCGTCGGGCACGGCGAGATCGGCGCCGAGGTCGAACAAATCGTTCTGGATGCGGGACAGCATGGCGTCGATGGCGGGATAACTTGCCGCTGTGTGCAGGCGGGCGATGCCGATGCAGGCATTGGCTTCATCGACGGTGCCGTAGGCATCGACGCGCAGGTCGGATTTCAGCCTGCGTTCACCGGTGCCGAGGCCAGTGGTGCCGTCATCGCCGGTGCGGGTGTAGATCTTGTTGAGCTTGACCACGTCGCCTCCCGAACGGCCGTCACTTGCGGGTGAAGTACACCACCAGCAGGATCAGTGCCAACGCCAGCGCCTGCAACAGCACGCGCGCCTGCATCAGCTTGTTCGAGCTCACACCGGAGCCGCCGCGCATCATGTTGATGAGGCCGCGGACAAGCACGATCACCACGGCGACCATGACGAGGACGAGGAGGACTTTGATGACGGTTGCCATGATCTGTTCCCAGTTCTGTTGCGGTCAGGCGCGTCCGGCCAGAACGCGGTAGAGCATCGATGCCGGCAGGATGCGCTTGAGCATCACGCCAATCCTGGCCGGCACTGTTACCACATAGTGCGGGCGCGGGCGCCGCGACAGAAGTGCATGGCGCAAGGCCGCATAGACCACCTCCGGCCCCTTTTTCAGCCGTGATGAGCTGCCGCCGGCCCGAAGCCGCGCCAGCTGCGTGGCATAGGCGACGTGGTGGACGGAATTCTCGTGGTCGATGTTTTTCAGGAACCAGAACAGCCCGTTGCTGACGATTTTCGAGGTCACCGGCCCCGGTTCGATCAGCGAGACATGGATGCCGCTGCCCCTGAGTTCCTGCTGCATGCACAGCATCAGGCCTTCGAGCGCGTGCTTGGAGGCTGAGTAGGCGCCGCGAAAAGGCACCGGCGCTAGCCCAAGGATCGAGGAACAATGAACGAGGCGGCCATGTCCCTGGCGACGCATTACCGGTACGATGCGTCGGGTGAGGTCGTGCCAGCCGAAGAAATTGGCCTCGAACTGCTCGCGCAATGCCGCAACCGGCAGGTCTTCCACGGCGCCGGGCTGTGCATGGGCGCCGTTGTTGAACAGGGCGTCGAGGCGTCCGCCTGTCCGCTCCAGCACCGATGCCGCAAGTGCTGCGATGGAATCCGGCTCACGGTAGTCGAGATAAAAGGCCTCGATGCCGTCGGCTTCAAGTGCGGCTATGTCATCCGGCTTGCGCGCTGTTGCAAACACGCGCCAGCCATCCGCCTTCAGTGCACGGGCGCAGTGGGCGCCTATCCCGGACGAGGCGCCGGTGACGATGATGGTGCGCAACTCTTTGGCAGGCGGCATCGTGGTTTGAGCAAGGGTTGCCATTTGCCACAATCCCTTCCCATATTCGCGGCGTCGAGACAATCGAAGGGAACGCGGCTCTTGATGCGGAATATCGTCGTGCTGCGCCGCGTGCTCTATGACGCGCTTGGCCATTTCAACACCGATGACGGCTGGGCCATGGCCAGCCATCTGGCGATCACTTCGCTCATGGCGCTGTTCCCGTTCCTGATCTTCGCCACCACGCTGGCGAGCTTCCTCGGCGCGCAGGCGTTCGCCGATACTGCCGTGCACCTGGTCTTCGACACCTGGCCCGAACAGATCGCCAAGCCTATCGCGCGCGAGGTGCTCAACGTGCTGACCGTGCGGCGCACCGATCTTTTGACCTACGGCGTGCTTCTGGCGGCCTATTTCGCCTCCAACGGCATCGAGGCGCTGCGCACCTCGCTCAACCGCGCCTACCGCGTCGCCGAAACGCGCGGCATCATCTACCGCCGGGTGCAGAGCATTTTCTTCGTGCTGATCGCGACGGCCGGTTTCCTGGCGATCAGCGTGCTCCTGGTCTTTGCGCCTTTGCTGGCGCGGCTGGCGGAAGCTCATTTCGAGTGGATCAAACCCTATACGGGCACGATCACGCTATGGCGTTACGTCATCGCCTCAACCGTCATCATTGGTGGCTTGTTTGCCGTCCACTATTGGCTGCCGGCGGGCAAGCGCCGCTTTGTCTCGCTGGTGCCTGGCATCATCTTCACTCTGGCTGCGTGGCTTGTCGGCTCGACGATGTTCGCGAC
This sequence comes from Mesorhizobium sp. LNJC391B00, assembly GCF_000502535.1. Classification (NCBI taxonomy): domain Bacteria; kingdom Pseudomonadati; phylum Pseudomonadota; class Alphaproteobacteria; order Hyphomicrobiales; family Phyllobacteriaceae; genus Mesorhizobium; species Mesorhizobium sp. LNJC391B00. The sequence continues at coordinate 60,918 of NZ_AYWI01000013.1, read as the reverse complement.
CTACCTCGACCATTTCTCGTCCTATGTGACGACCTATGCCGGCCTCGCCTCGATCATGATCGCCGTCGTTTTCCTCTATATGCTGTCGGCGATCTTCATCCTCGGCGGCGAACTCAATGCGGCGATCAGCCGCTTTCTCGAAGCGCGCGCGCGTGTCGGCAGCTAGGTTTTGGCTGGCCGAGCCGTGGCCAGCCCGACGCCGAGCGTCGCGATTGCCATGCCGACGATCTGCACGAGGCTGAGCCGTTCGCCGAACAGCGCCCAGGCGATGACAGCGGTGACGGCCGGCACCAGGTAGAACAGCGACGCGACCTTCGACATCTCGCCGTCGCGGATCATCACCATCAGCAGGAAGATGGCGCCGATCGACAGCACCAGGACCAGCCAGGCCATGGCGAAGATCAGTTCGCCGTTGATGATCACCGTGTGGGTCTCCAGTGCCAGCGAAGCCAGGATCATCAGCGAGCCGCCGCCAATATATTGCCACATCGTCGCCGCCACCAGGTCGCCACCCGAGGCATAGCGCTTCTGCCAGATGGTCCCGGCGCTCATGCCCAGCACCGAGACCAGCGACGCCGTCAGGGTTTCGGGCGTAACGCCGCCGCCGAGAGCGCCGAGCTTCGGCCACAGCACGATGATCACTCCCACAAGGCCGACGGCAAGGCCGGCCCAATGGCGCGGCAGGATGGCCTCGCCGAGGAACCGGCCGGCAAGCACGGCGGTGATCAGCGGTTGCAGGCCGACGATCAGCGCCGAAAGCCCGGCGGGCATGCCCCTGTGGATCGCCCAGAACACGGCGCCGAGATAGATGCCATGCATGAGGATGCCGGCGACCGTGGCGTGAAGCGCTTCTGCCCTTGTGGCTCGCTTCGAGCCAAGCACGAGCATCAGCCCGGCAAGCAGCAAGGCGGCGATGACAAAGCGGGCTGCCAGAAAGGTGAAGGGCTCCGCCCAGGGCATGGCGTAGCGCGCGCCGATGAAACCTGTCGCCCATAGGACGACAAACGAGGCGGGGATGAACCGCTTGAGACTGTGCATTTTCGGGGAAGCCGTTTCCGGTGGAGAGGTCCGATTCGGTGAAGAGACAAATACGGCAATTGCTCTAATGCGGTTCAATCCGGCAAGCAAAGCGAAACAATTGGTACATAAGCTCATCCTGATGTAGGAGGTGGCCGAATTCAAAGGGCGGCGTCAGGGCAATCGACTTCTGTCGATGGATCCGGCGACATGGCGTTTTGGCTTCGACAGGGAGCGCGCATGCTGTTGCATCTCGACACAAGCTGGCTGTTGATGACGGTGGCCAGTGTGGCCGTGTTCGGCTTCTTCTTCGGCTCAGCGCTCGACGCCATCATGCAGGAGGACGGTTTTGGGTCGACCGGCAACACATTGCTGTTCACGCTCGGCTTTTTCGCCGCGGTCATGGCCGCGAACGAACATGGCATCGTCCTGAGAGATCTGAAGCTCGCGGTTGCCTGGGGACTGGGCGGCGCCTTCGCGTTTATCGGCGCGTTGGCGCTGCTCAAGGCGGGGCTGGCCCGGCTTTAGTCATAGCCCGGCCAGCCGCCTGACTTCGTCCGGCGACATGCCTGCCTGCCTCAGCGCGGCAAGGCCGGTATCAGCAAAACTCTTCGACAGTTTGCGCCCATCCGGACCGAGTATGAGACGGTGGTGGAAATACTGCGGCTGGCCGAGGCCGAGCAATTCCTGCAGCAGGCGCTGGATGCCGGTCGCGGAATAGAGGTCGCGGCCACGCACGACATGGCTGACGCCTTGCAGAGCGTCGTCGACGACGACGGCCAGGTGATAGCTGGTCGGGATGTCGCGGCGCGCCAGAATGACGTCGCCCCAGTCCTGCGGACGCGCCTCGACGCGCTGCGTCGCCGAAAGCGTCTCGTTGGTGAATTCGCGCCAGGACAAATCCGTGCCGACGCGCGCCAGCGCTGCATCAATGTCGAGGCGCCAGGCGAAGGGCGCATTTTCGGCGATGCGGCGGTTGCGTTCGCTGACCGGCAGCGCCTTGTCGGCGGCGGGATAAAGCGGCACGCCGTCCGGGTCGCGCGGCCAATCGCGGCGGCGCTTTTCGCTGTCGGCGATGAAGGCCCTGATCTCGCCACGGCTCATAAAGGCAGGGTAGACGAGTTCTTCGCGGACCAGCCGGTCGAGCACGGCCTGATAGTCGGTGAAATGCTCGGCCTGGCGCCGCACCGGCTGTTCCCATTCGAGACCTAACCATTCGAGGTCGCGAAAGATGCCGGCCTCGAATTCAGGCGTGCAGCGGATCGTGTCGATGTCCTCGATGCGCAGCAGCAGGCGGCCGCCGGCCGCACGCGCCAGTTGCTGGTTGAGCAGTGCCGAATAGGCATGGCCGAGATGCAGTTCGCCATTCGGGCTCGGCGCGAAGCGGAATGTCAGGAGCGTCATCTCACAAGCGGCAATCGGGTTGTGCAGCGGTTTTGCCAATTGCTACCGTGAGGTCGGTTCAGGAACAAGAAAACATGCAACGCATCGCGACACTGGACGATATTGCGCGCGGGCTGGATGCGCTTTGCGCAATCGATCCGCGCCTGGAAAAGGTGCGCGGCATGGCCGGCGAGGTGCCGCTGCGGCTGTCGGAGCCCGGCTTTCGAAGCCTGGCCTCCATTATCGTTTCGCAACAAGTATCCCGTGCGAGCGCCGATGCCATTTTCGGCCGGCTGGTGAAACTGGTCGATCCGCTAACGCCGCAGGCGATCCTTGCCGCCGGCGAGGACATGTTTCGTGAGGCTGGGCTGTCGCGGCCGAAGCAGCGCGGTCTGATCGCGGTTGCGCAGGCCGTGGTTGAGGGGCTCGACCTGCATCACCTCTGTTCGCTCGACGCCGAAGAGGCGATCGCGGCTATGATCGCGGTGCCGGGCATCGGCCCGTGGACGGCGGAAGTCTATCTCCTGTTTGCCGCCGGCCACCCCGATATTTTCCCCGCGCGCGACGTCGCGCTGCAGAGCGCGGTCGGCCACGCGCTCGGCATCGAGCCGCGTCCGCCGGAGAAAACGCTGATCGCCCTGGCCGAATCATGGAGCCCGTGGCGAGGTGTCGCATCGCGGCTTTTCTGGTCCTATTATCGCGAAACCAGGGGCCGGGACGCAGCACCTCCGGCCTGAAACCTTAAAAAAGCATGAAAATCCTGCATTTTTGCCGCTTTTGGCTGATGACAATCCGCTTCACATCCCTGTCATGTCGGGCTTACAGTATCCGCGCCGATCGGTTCTAGAACGAGGAGGTCAACAAGTGACGGTTGCCGTATCTCCGGATGGGCTTCCTGCGCTGGTGCTGAATGCGGATTACCGTCCGCTCAGCTATTACCCCTTGTCGCTCTGGTCCTGGCAGGACGCCATCAAGGCGGTGTTCCTCGACCGGGTCAACATCGTCGCCGAATACGAGCATGCGGTGTCTTCGCCGACCTTTTCGATGAAGCTGCCCAGCGTCGTCAGCCTGAAGGCCTATGTGAAGCCGTCGAGGCACCCGGCATTCACCCGCTTCAACGTGTTCCTGCGCGACCGCTTCCAGTGCCAGTATTGCGGCACGCCCGAGGATCTGACCTTCGACCACGTCATCCCGCGCCATCGCGGCGGGGCGACGACGTGGGAGAATGTCGTGGCCGCCTGTTCACCCTGCAATCTGAGGAAGGGCGGCATGATGCCGGCGCACGCCAAGATGTGGCCGCTGCAGAAGCCCTACCAGCCGACCGTGCACGACCTGCACAACAATGGCCGGCTGTTCCCGCCTAACCATCTGCATGAAAGCTGGATGGATTATCTCTACTGGGATGTGGAGTTGGAGCCGTAGGGATTGGCGCGATCGGCCTTGCCAGGGCAATCGCCGATGTCAGGTGCTGCCCCTCATCCGGCTGCCGCCACCTTCTCCCCGTATAGTGACGGGGAGATAGGGAATTGGCTGCAAATTTGGCGCCCTTCTTTCAGCGTTCGGGATTGGCGAAACCATTGATGACTGCGTCTTTCTCCCCGTCACTATACGGGGAGAAATGCCCGGCAGGGCAATGAGGGGCGGTGCCAACATTTAGAGACTGGCCGTATGGCGCGACCTCGCACTTGATTAATCGCGGGCCAGCGCGCCGCGAAAGGCGACGGCGGCGAGGATGAAGCTGGCGATGGCGTTCCAGCCGGCCAGCGACAGGCCGAGGATACGAAGGGCTGCCTTGTCGCAGGATGGCGGCACGAATTTGTCGAGCGCGTCGAGCACGCCCTTGCCGCCGGTGTCGACCGGGCCGGCGCCGGCCGTGCAATCGGCCGGGCCCTGCCACCAGGCCCATTCGACGCCCGAATGATAGACGCCGAGATAGAGCCCATAGAGCATCAGCAGGCCGCCGACGGCAAGCAGGCCGCGCGTCAGCCATGCGGGCGCGCTAAGCATCGAGGTAATCACCGCCAGCAGCATCAGCGGGGCGCCGATATAATAGGGCGTGCGCTGCTCCAGGCACAGATGGCAGGGGATGTAGCCGCCTATGTGCTGGAAGGCGAGCGCGGAGCCGACCGTGGCGGCCATGGCCACGGCGAGAAACAAAGCGGTGCGCGTCCGCTGGCGTCCGGTATCGGCTGTCATCGTGGCTGTCATGTTTCGTCCGTTGAATTCGCCGTCCGCCGGCATAGTCCTGACCCACCGCCCGCCTTGGGCGGTCAGAAGGCGTATTTGACGACGATATAGAGCAAAATCAGGGCAGCGGCGCCGGCGCCGACGATCAATCCCAAACGCTTCTCGATGAATTCCTTGATCTCTTCGCCATAGCGGCGCAGCAGCCAGGCAAGAAGCAGGAAACGAGCGCCACGCGCCAGGATGGCGGAGACGATGAAGACGAAAAGATTGACGTGGAGGGCGCCTGCCAGAATGGTGACCACCTTGATCGGCGGCAAGTGGGCGGCACCCGATGTGACAAGCAGCACCAGCATCAGCCCGGTGCCGGCCGACTGCCACCTCTCGAACGCGTCAAGGCCGCCAAAGTGCTCCAGCATCGGCCGTGCTATCGTGTCGTAGGCATAGTAACCGATCAGCCAGCCGGCAATGCCGCCCAGCACCGACGCGACAGTAGCGGTCAGCGCATAGCGATAGGCGCGTTCGGGCCGCGCCAACGCCATGGGCAGGTACAAGACGTCGGCAGGTATGAAAAACACCGAGCTTTCGACGAAGGCGATGAAGGCCAGCCACCATTCGGCGGATTTGCGGGCGGCCAGCGACAAGGTCCAGTCGTAAAGTCCGCGAAGCATCGGCTCTCCTGGATGCAGGTTGCCCAGACGCAACGCGCTTTGATGCGCGTCTGTCTAGAAAGATTTTCCGCGCCGCACAATGGCAGGAGCTTCACGAAACAGAAAGGCGGGCTTTTGCCGCAAGCAGGGCACGGCGGCGCATTTGGCCAGTTGACGAACACGCCTCCAACCGTATAGTCCGCGCCCATCCAGGCCTTTGGGCCTGAGCCCCTATGGCGGAATTGGTAGACGCGCTCGACTCAAAATCGAGTTCCGCAAGGAGTGCTGGTTCGATTCCGGCTAGGGGCACCACTGACCACCAGCAAGCCCAGTAGTTGCAAGGCTTTCAAGGGCTTAGACGTCCCCCGAGGTACATCGTTGAGGTACATTAGGGGGTCCAACATAATGAGCAGCGTGATCGTGGACTACTGGCAAGAGCGCAAGAGCAAGAAGCTGGGGAGCTCCACCTATCGTTACCGGCGCGTCGTCAAACCTGAGCTTCGATCTATCTTAAGTAAGGGCGAGATCACCATACCGTTGGGAAATGCCAAGGGCGAGGCGCTGGCGAAATACCGGCAAGTGCATCGCGAGGTCGAGCAGATGCTGGCGGCGGCTTGGGATGAGGTGCGCGGCATCAATCGCCCCAAGACCGCGCGGGAGTTGTTCCAAGAGACCGTTGAACGGATCAAGGCGCTGGGGCTCAATCCTTACAGGCCGCCGATTGATGAGGACGAGGCTGGCGACGACGACCAAGAGACCCGTGACTGGATCGAGCGCAGTGTTGTGACGGATGCCATCGCGGCCAAGTACCCGACCGACCCTGAGACCGATTACCCAATTGGGGTGAGCGCTGAGGACACGCGACTGGTACGGATGCTCAATACCGCCATTCCCAAGAAGCCCGCGCCGACCATTGAGGACGCCAAGAAGCTCTATCTTAAGGACCGCTTTGCGTTGAACGACCCGAAGCCGCTGGAGCGCAAGAAGGATGAGCAGAGGGCAGAGCGGGCGGTGGGCTACATTGCCAAGGCGCTGGCATCCACACCTGACACGGTCACCGTGGTGAGCATCACTCGTGAGCAGGCCCGGAAGGTGCAAGAATTCATGCGGGGTGAGGTCGGGAGTAAGTCGACGGTCGACCGATATCTGAACGACATCCGGGCGATCATCAATCACGCCATTGCCGAGGTGACGGAGCTGCATGGGCTGACCAATCACTTTACCGGATTGCCCGTGCTGGGGTCTGGGCGCGGCGGCGATACATCCGAGAAGAACAAGAGGCTGCCCTTCACCAAGGGCGAGCTTCAGAAGGTCAGGCAGCGGATCAAGACCCACGCCGACAACCCTGACTTGCCCTTGATGTGGCGGCTGCTGGAGGGGACAGGCTGCCGTCTCGCCGAGGTCACTGGGTTGAGGGTTAAGGACGTAGTGGTTGAAGGGGACACGCCGCATGTCGAGGTCGAATGGCACGAAGATAGGCAGATCAAGACCGACCCTTCAAGACGCCGGGTGCCATTGGTCGGGGACGCGCTGGAGGCCGCTAAGGAGGCCCTTAAGCTGACCGATGGTCCGATGCTGTTCCCCCGCTATGGTGTCGAGGGTGGCAACACGAAGGCGTCTGCGGCGCTGGGGAAGCATGTGCGGAAGGTGACCGACGACCGCAGGAAGGTTACCCACTCCCTTCGGCATAACATGGAGGATACGCTGGACCTTGCCGAGGTGGACACCCACGACCAGAACCTGATCCTTGGGCACACCCTGGGCGGCATGGCGGAGCGATACGGCGGGCCTGAGAGGCGGCTGGAGGTTGCCACAAGGGCGATGAGGAAGGCGGTCTTGGGGGGTCGGCAACCCTGATCGCTGGTCTCAATGAGTGGCATAGAGCGTCCTGGCAACGCCCAAGATGGGCGGAAGGAGGCTTGCTGTGAGGAGGAGCGTAAATGCGCCCAAGCCGACTAGGCCTATAGGGGTGACAATGAATGGAAGTTTCCGGAGAATGAGCCATTCCGAATTTGCGAGATGCTTCTCAACCTGCCGCAGAAGATCGAACGCATTAGAGACCAACCTCGAAATCAAATAGACGCCGAATATTCCCGGGACCATGAGAAAGAATTTGAATACGATTTTGGGAAGTGCCCCTGGTGTTTCCGGTCCCACCACGAACATGAACCAAGATATAAGCAATATGGTCCAATAGGTAATCAGCGTGAGTAGATTTCTTGTGAACTCGAAGACAGGTCTATCCGTATCGAGAACCGCATGCAGATCGTCTTTAAGCGTCATTTCACCCCCCCCCCCNCGTATCGAGAACCGCATGCAGATCGTCTTTAAGCGTCATTTCCCCCCCCCCCCCCTACTGATGCTTCCGATTGTCGACTAGACAGGTGTATAACGACCGGTTGCTACCCGCAGGTCAAGGCCTTCGCCAATAGTCCTCCCGTGCCGCACGAGGGATCGTATATGCGGGTGACCTGATTGTGATGCCAACGAGACCAAGTCTGCCTTGCGCCGGCCACAGGTCAATGCTTGGATGGCAAATAGGGACGACGCGCCAGCCACGGTCTTGCAGGAAGTGACCGGCGCGCCGCCTTCATGGGATTAGATCAGGTTTGGACGCTGATCGGGGTGCTGGTTATGGACGCCAGCCCCCGTTTTCCCATGCCCCAAGTCTATAGCTTGGAGTACCGCTGACAAGCGGAACAACAGTGACTATTTCGTGACCATGACGCCCCATCTTTGCCCTGTGATGACCAAGGGTGGGTCAGGAATATCTGGCGGAAAAATCCGCCCTACCCATCAGATATGTGGCAGCGCGGGATCACCCCCCGTGCCCCCCTTCGGTTCCACCACAGGCCACCCTCAGGACTTCTGGACGGCACCGCTTTGCCCCGCAGAGGCTGCGCCCAGTCGCGTCGAGTGCTGCGGTCGAGGCTTCACCCATGATGAGGTCGGACGGCGCGAGCGCATGACTTGTATCAAGCGCAACGTCCATTGACTTGTGATACAAGACCGCATAGACGTGGTTCCAGACACGAGGAACGGCCATGAAGCGCTACGTCATCTACACCCGAGTTAGCACCGCAGAGCAGGGCAAGAGCGGCCTTGGGCTTGAGGCGCAGCGGCGTGACATCGACATCTTCCTGAACGCCTTCTCGGATGTGCCGTGGGAGATTGTCGGGGAGTTCATGGATGTGATGTCGGGGAAGGTCGACAGTCGCCCCGAGTTGGCGAAGGCGCTGGCGCTGGCGAAGCGGCTCGGGGCTGAGGTTCTGGTTTCCAAGCTGGACAGACTGAGCCGTGATGTCGAGTTCATCGCGGGGGCTATGAAGCGCGCCGCGATACGAGTGGCGACTATGCCGAACGCCGACCCCTTCCAGCTTCACATATATGCGGCGCTGGCAGAGCAGGAGCGGACGTTCATATCAGAGCGGACCAAGGCAGCACTGGCGGCGGCGAAGGCGAAGGGCGTCAAGCTCGGGGGTTACAGGGCGGGGTCGCTGGACGGACGGATAGCGTCCTTGAAGGCGACTGCGGATGCCGATGCGCGGCGGGTGATGGATGTCGTGAAGCCGCTGAGGGACGCTGGCAAGACGCTAAGGGACATCGCAGCGGCGCTTCACGAGGCGGGTGTTAAGACGCCCCGAGGTGGTGCTTGGACGGCCATGCAGGTTAAGCGGACTTTGGATCGGGGCGCGGCCGGTTAGGGTGAACCGTGGCACTGCGACGCCGAATAGGGACAACCGTGGGACTATGAAGCCGAAATGGCCCGAAATCCCATAGGTACTCCACTAGCACTACGAAGCCAAAATCGCCCCATAACCCGATAGGGTACACACTAGCACTATCGAACGCCTTTCTCCCAAGCCTGCCCATAATCCCAATAGGGACACCACTGGCACTACGGAGCCGAATTGCCCCGTAATCTGATAGGGTGACCACTAGCACTACGAAGGCGAAATGGGCATTGATCCCATACCCGCCACACTAGCTCTACGGAGCCGAAAGCCTCACGCGCTCGTCTGCGCGTCGGCCTCTTTCGTGGCGACAGCCTCACCAGCCCCTCACCGCACCCAAGTCGACCCCAACGGCACCGTAAGGCAGCCTGAGGGGATGTTTTGCGGAAGCGACAGCCAACAGGAACCGACCCCAGAAAGGACAACTTGGAGTACACCTTAGAGACCGTCGACAGCACCACCGGTGAAGTCGTCCAGGCACCAATAGGCTCATGGATCACAATCACCGAGTACGGCGAGACCAAAGGCGTCGGCCGCAAACAGGTCCGCGATGTCCTGTCTCGGCTCGGCATTCTCCAGCACGAGATTGAAGACCAAACTCCCAAGCATGCCTCTTTCGCCGAAAGGAAGCACGTCACGCGGCGGCGGCTGACCATGAAGTCAGTCAGGTCAGGGTTGGGGAAGCGTGTCTTCTCCATCGTCGGACGTCCATTCGATGTCATATCACCCAAGGGACAGGCATGGATCGACCAGCGATGGGCGGACGCTGTCCAGACAATCAAGACCGACATCACGTCCAGTCCGGTGGCGGTGGCCGCTCAGGTGGCGCTTGGCGAGTTCATGGTCGGTCGCAGACACAAGTTAGACCCTGAGGGTCAGGTCAGATGGCTTCTCGACCATTTCCCGAATGTCGCTCAGGCTGACATGAGCAGGATCACGGGAGCGTCCACTCGGATGGTCTCTCACTATGTCGGCAATCGAACTGGCCAGATCAGCAAAGCCCAAGCTCAGATCAGGGTCACACTTAAGGGTCACCTCAAGGTGTCGTATGAGCCCGATATGGTCGACATAGCGTGTTGATCAGACACAGGAGCGGACGGAAGTCCCTCCCTCTGATGTTCTCAGCCTTCAGGCTACCTTCTGATGAACACCTCAGCTCCGTGGGCTGACACCTTAGAGCGATGGCCAGAAGTGAACCTGAAGGTGGGATGTTGGGGGAGGCTTCCGCCTCTTTCTTCTGGTGGTCTCAGTCTGATGTCTCCAGCTCAGGGGGAACCCTCAGGGTGAACCTTAAGTGTCGTTACAAGGTACCTATTACACATGACGTTACATCGGCTGAAAATGACCCTGCCAGCCTCCCCTTTTCCAAGCGACAACCAAACAACAATCCCGAGAGGAAACTGCATGACATGACCGAAGATGCACGACCGTTCGACAGGGCTCTATTCCTGCATGAGCGAGAAACCAAACCTGATGTCCATGACGACGACATCAGCGCCCTTACCATGGCCACGGCCACAGCCAAGAGGCAGGCTAAGTCGGCCCTCAGAGCATCCCAAGGCGACCGCATCGACTGGAAACAGCACCTCGTCAACGCCCCCGGCTATCGCAACATCCCCGACACCAAGCTCTCTCTCAGGACCAAACAGACCCGCACCCAGTCCATCAAGGCGGCGGCGGATCGACGTGGGAAGCGGCGTGAGAAGGGCATCGCCATCCACTACGCGCAGTTCGCATGGAAGAGGTTGGGTCAGGCCAAGCGCGACCAGTTCGACCTCAGCCGCAAGGCGCTGGCTTGGATTGGCCCGAGGTGGGATGCTGACCGCGACTTTGGCCGGTATTCCGATGGGGCAGACGGGGGCCAGCACCTCGACCACCTCTTCCGCTTTGGCACCGCCAAGGCTCACGCCAAGACGCCATGGCTCCAGCACCACAGGGAAGGCCAGTGAGCCAGTTTCTCCCCGCCCTCGCAGATTGGCCGACCCGCGATCAGGCCTTCGCCATCATTGAAGCCTTGGGCAGGATGGAGGAGGGTCGATCATCCGAACTGGACCGACTTTCCGGCATCCCAGACGCCCTAATCGTCGCCGGGCGATGCTACACGGTCTACGGCTACCGTGAGCTTGAAGGCGGGAATATGATGCGGCGAATGGCCGAGCTTTACATGCGTCCCCGCAAGACCAGCCTAAGCCCGGCCGTAGCGCCCCCAGAGGCCGGCCACACCCCAGAACCACCAATCCACAGCTACGGGCTCCAGCCACGCCGCTGACCCCATAACCCATCACTACCAGAACCTCGCAACATCCGTCGCGGGGACCATCATTTATGAAAGGAACGACCCATGACCAGATATAGCGACGACCAGATGAACGGAAGCTCAAGCCACACCTACAGCGAGCCGACCGAGCAGGAACGAGCCTTGATGGCGATGTCCGCTACCCAGCGAGAGGAGGTTATTGACCGGATGCGCTTCGACGCGGCCCGAGCGACCCACCTTGAGAAAGAGGCCCGCTTGAAGGCCCAGATCGCAGCAGCGACCGAGGTCTCGTTAGCCGGCAACCAGTGGTATCAGGCCCAGCAGCGTGGCCAGCTCAGCCAGCGGGTTTCGATCAGCAACGGCAAGACGACGGTCGAGCAGCTTAACGCCAAGGCGGACCCGTCGAACAGCGCCTTTGCCGTCCCACCTCGCGCCCTTGTCGACAGCCTTCCCGTGACCGTGGGCGGCATCCAGCTTGGCCCTAAGCAGGCCCGGCAGATGGTCGAGGCAGGCGAGATCAGCCCTGCAGACTACGCGGCTGCCGTCGAGCAGGCTGTAGCGCCATACGGCTACGGTTCTTTCCGATAGGCTCACTCGTCCCAGAACAGCCTTCGGGGGAAACCCCGGAGGTGGCGATTGAGCAGGATGATGACGACCAAGACCTTGAGAAAGATGACCTGACACCGGAACAGAAGGCCGAGAAGACACATCAAGAGCTTTCTGACGGCGCTGACAGGGCGTTGAACCGCTGGGCGGAAGCGCAGCCGGTTGAGGTCCAACAGGCCGTGGTGGACACCTTCGCGGAAACAGGCGTCATCGACTTTGAAGCGGCAGGCGTGGACCAGCTGGAGGCCCAAGTGGTCGAGACAGCGTTTACCCAGCGGCTTGTTCGCAGCGTCCTTGCACCGGTCGGGCTGACCCTTGAAAGCTGGTCAGAACACATCGACGAAGCCGAGTTGTCAGAGTTTAGGCGGGCCGTTGTGCGTGGGGATTGGGCATTGCTCACCCGACATGCACAGGCCGCTGCCAAGATGCGTCTCGACCTGGGCATATAGCAGCACCACCATTCCCGAAGGGGGTTAGGTCGCCATCACGGTGAACCATTGCCCCAAGCTCAAAGCCCCCTTCGGGCTCTACCCCACTCAAACACCCTGCGCGCAGCGGCGCTTTGGTCTGGAGGCACATTGTGCGCCCGGATTGCTTCACCGCGTTCAGCGCAGCCCCGGCAGCCCCGGAAACCATCAACACCACAGCAACAGGAAGGCAATTCAGACAGTGAGCAGAAGCAGAAGCCCGCGCGCCCTTAACCCGGCTTGCGAGGAAGCAGACAACTATTCCCGCGTTGTCCTGAGATGGGACTTCAGCGAGGCCAAGGCGACCCGGATCATCGAGTGCCGCAACCAAATCCAATGGATCATTCAGTACAAGTCAGGGACGCGCGGCGGTCAGCCATCATGGCGACCACAGTCCTACTTGCGGACCCGTCAGGCTCTCGAACGGCTCTTGCCGGGGATGGCTGAGGAGATCGCCGCAGCGTTGCCCGTCAGGTTCGTTGAGGCGGAAGCGCGTAGCGACTTAAGTTGATCTTTCCCGCCCCGTAGAGGCTGCGCTGAGTGGCGCTGAGGTTCCCCGCGACCATAGAGCGGGCGACCTTGGCGGCGTCCGGCGCGGCATTCAACCCGCTGCCGGGATCGTCCCTTTCGAGGAATGAATATTAGTGGTTTGTCATGTGATGGCAGCGCCCGTAAGCCTCACTCGCCAATCATGGCACGGGGTCACATACATGCACACGAAGATGGATTTCTCCCGCCTCGAAGCTAACGCGGCGGCGTGGCTTAAGCGACACCTTGAGGATGTCCGCGACACCTTCGGGGAAGGTCAGGCTTACGCGGTGGCGGTGGAATTGGAGGATGACCCTTGGACCGTCCTGCAGTTGTACGTTGAAGACGTGAGGGATGCGGCGCGGGCAGCTTGACCCGAGGTACAGCGCCTGATACCCACTGAGGTACATCGAGACTATCGGACTTCGGGGGCGACATGCCCATAAGGTCTTGTTATCGCTGAGATATTGTTCGGTCTAAGCGCTGGTTCGATCCAGCCCCAGTACCCCGGCTAGGGGCACCATTTTTGATCTCACGCCAGTTCGCTTCGCTCACGGGCTCCGATGGGGCGGCCTGACCGGCCGACGGGCGGTCGCCCTTGCGAACCCTCCGGGTTCGAACAGTGCCTCGACAAAGACCCAGCGGCGGCTGCTGCGAATGACAGCGATAGCGCCAATCAGCGGCGGCCGGTAGCCCCGCTCTACGTGCTCTCAGGCCGCCGCACGGTGTTCTTCACGGGCAGCTTCCCACACTTCGCGGGCCGCGTCGGCGTTCATGACCGCGATCCCCAATCCCACCGCCAAATCGGGCCAGGCGGAATGCCAGAGCAAGGCCGTGACGAACCCTGCGGCAATAATGGCGATGTTGGCCAAGGCGTCGTTGCGGGCCGACAGGAAGGCCGCCTTTGTGAGGCTGCCGCCACGATGCCGGTGCGCGGCCAGCATGTAGGCACAGGACAGGTTGACGGCGAGGGCGCCAAGTCCCGCCAAGGTCAAGGCGATGGGCTGCGGCGGCACCGGCACGTTGAACTTCTCCCAAGCCGTCCAGAGCGTTGCCAGACCCGGCATGAGAAGGATGAGCGCCAATGCCATCCCCACCCGCGCACGGGAGCGCACAGACCACCCAAGTGCGAGCAGGATAAGGAGGTTCACGGAAGCATCTTCAAGAAAGTCGATGCTGTCGGCGAACAGGGACACTGATCCAATGGCGAGCGCCACAGCGAACTCGATCCCGAAATAGGCAAGATTGAGAAGCGCGACGATGAGGACGATGCGGCGAAGGTTCATCTTCTGGCAGTATCCGAAACCAGTGTGTGGAGCTTAGCTTCGCGGTTTCCAAGGAAAGCCCCTGCTCGTTCCGGGTCCCGGCCGATGGGCGGTTGCCCTTGCGACCTTTTGCGTTCGAGCCGCGCCTCGAACACGGACTTAGCGCATATTCCCCATATGGCCTTGGGAATACCGTCCCGGTTGCGGCCACACCGTCAGGCCGTGCGGCTCTGAGCCAACCCGAAACTTGGTCACCGCGCCCGATGTCGTGTCGATCATGTAGGCGGCACTGTCGAAGCGGCCGGACAGCCATAGTTGTTTGCCGTCGGCGCTGACATTGCCCATGTCGGGGCTGCCGCCGCCGGGGATCGGCCATTGCGTGACGACCGCGCGGGTGGCGAAGTCGATCACCGTCACGCTGCCCGGTCCCTTTGCCTGGCCCTGCTCCATCTTGTGCGAGCCCCGGTTCGAGACATAGAGCCGCTTGCCGTCGCGGCTGACGACGAAGCCATGGGCGCCGATGCCGGTCGGGATGAAGCCGATCTCCTTGAAACTGTCGCCATCGACGAGGAACACGCCGTCATTCATCATGTCGGCGACGTAAAAAACCTTGCCGTCGGGCGAGAGGCGGATGTCCTGCGGCATGCCCATTTTCGAGAAGTCGAGATGGCCAAGCACCTTCTGGTTCTTCAGGTCGATCTTTGCCAATCCGCCATTGCCGTATTCGCAGGTGAAGATCGCGTAGGCCCCGTCGACCGAGAATTCGGCGTGGTTGATGCCGGGGCAAGTGGGCGTCGGCAGGCTCGACATTAGCGCCATGGTGTGAGGATCGCGGAAATCGAGCCGCTCCAGGGCTTCGTCGACGACGATGGCCGCGCCCGGCATGAAATACAAATTGTAGGGATCGTCCACGGCGATCTGCGGGCCGGGCTTGCCGGTCATCGGGTCGATCGGCGTCAGGCTGCCGTTCTTGCCGGTGCCATTGTTGGCGACCCAGAGCGTCTTCAGGTCCCAGGACGGCACGACGTGCTGCGGTTTGCTGCCGACCGGGAACCTGTCGACTTCCTTGAGTGTCATGGTGTCGATCACCGTGACGCTGTTGGAGGAGCGGTTCGGCACATAGACGCGCGGCAGTGCACCCAGCGTGGCCGGGCTGAGATAGCTGGCGGCGGTGTGGCTGTAGATGTTGATGGACGGCGCGGGCTCGCTGCAATCCTCGGGACAGCTATCGGCCCAGGCGCGGACAGGCAGCAGTGCAAGCAGCGAAAAGGCCGCACGGGGACCGGCGTGACGCAAAAAGGTTCTGATCATCAGGATGGCTTGTCGTGAAGGCCGGCCGAAATTGCCGCGCCGACCCATAGCTGGTGTCTTGCCGTTGATCCAGTGGCTATCGCCGTCCCAGCAAACTCTTCACGCGGTTGCGCAGCAGGCGGGCCATGTTGCGGGTCTCGCGGTAGAGATGCAGCTGCGAGGCGGCCTGGCGGGCGAGGCGGTCGGCATCCGGCGTCAGCCCGATCACCAGCGAGCCCATCGGCTTGCGCTCGCTCCACAGCCGGCTCATCACCGGGTGGTCGGGCACGGCGCAGGAATCGGTCATCATGATGTTGGGGTCGTCGAGATGCTGCCTGGTCACCTCGATCATCAGCAGCGTGCCCGGCGAATAGGTCGCCAGCGTCTCGTCATAGGCGGTCTTCCAGGTGTAGGCGACACCGGCCTCGACCAAGACGACCAGGCAGGCGATTGTGCGGCCGTCCAGCGTCAGCGAATGGATGCGGCACATGTCGTGCTCGGCCAGCCGGTGCACGGCTTCGCGGGCAAAGGCGGCGCGGTAGCGGTCGATGGCCATGGCGGTGCGCTCGCGGCCCTTCCAGCCGGCCGCCTCCAGCGTCAGGAAACTTTCGATGGCGTGGCGGATTTCGTCCGGTCCCCGCGCCACGACATGCTCCAGCCTGCCGAGATCCCCCAGGCGCCGTTTCAGGCGGCGGAATTCGCGGTAGTGGTGCGCGCGCAGCGATGCTTTCAAATAGGCCTCGCCGTCGAGGGTGCTTTCGAGCACCGGCCGGTCCGCCTTGCCGGTGGTGACCATTGTCAGGCCGCGCGTCTCGGCAACGGTGGCCAGCACGCTGGCCAATGGGCCGTCGAGGGGCATGTCGGGCAGCACGAAGACCTTCGGCAGCTTGAGATGCGGCCGCGACAGCATGCCGAAGAAATCCTCGACGACGCCGATCGGGTCGTCGTGGTCGACCAGCGGTGTGCCGATCGGGCCGAACGGGCTCGACCAGGTGCGCATCACCGGAACGCCGAGCGGCACGGCCGGCCTTTCGACCGAGAACGGCACCAGCAGGCGCAGCCGGTTGCGGTATTCGTCGCCGTCGCGGATCACCGCCAGCTTGACCTCGCGATCTTCCAGCCGGGGCATGGCCGGCGCCAGAAAGCGCGGGTTGAAGAAGACGTTGGGCTCGATCGTGCGGGTGCACAGATAGTCGAGTTCCTCGACCAGTTCGAAGCCGGCCGAAGCCGGATAGATCGCCAGCTTGCGCAGCGGCCGGTTGTTGGCGAGGATCTCGAGATGCGCCGGATCGGCGTCGCGCGCCAGGCCGGCAAGGCCGGACACCATGGCGCCGGCCGGACCGCCGCTGGTTTCCTCGATCAGCGGGATGGCGGCCATCAGGCGGCTCCCTCGGCAGCGGGCACGAAGATCAGCATGACGATGCCGAGCTTGCGCCAGACGGTGAAGGACAGGGCGCTGGCCTCGAAGACCATGGCGAGGCTGGTGGCGATCGCCGCCCCCCACAGGCCAAAGAGCGGGATCAGCACCACGTTGAGGCCGATGTTGAAGGCCAGCGTCATGGCATAGACGGCGGCGCAGATGTTCTGGTTGCCGCTCATCGTCAACAGGCTTTCGCACGGGCCGACGGCGGCGCGCGCCACGACGCCGAACACCAGCAGGAACAGCAGCGGATAGCCGGCGGTGAATTCGGGGCCGAACAGCACCAGCATCGGTTCGCCGAGCGCCAGCACCAGCAGCGCCATCAGCAGCGACGGCCAGAACGTCCACGACACGGTCTCGCGGGCGAAGGCGGCGAGCTTTTCCGGCTCGCCATGGGTGAACTGCGCATAGCGCTGGGCAACGCCGGCCTTGACGGAGAAATAGACGAAATGCACCAGCGCCAGCGTCTTGACGGTGGCGAAATAGACGGCGACGTCATTGGGCTGGAGATAGGCGCCGACCATCAGCACGTCGGCGTTGGTGAGCAGGAAGAAGAAGCTCTCGACCAGGAAGATCGGCAGCGAGACGATGAACCACTCGGCGAAATGCACCTTCATCGGCCCGGCCGGGATATTCCTGCCCATGCGCGTGGTCACGCCGATGAGCTGGCCGAGCGTGGTGGCGTAGGTGGCGGCGATCGAGGCGAAGATCGCTGTCCTGGCGTCGGGCGCATAGCCCATTGCCAGCATCAGCGCCATCAGCGCCAGGATCAGCACCGGCCGCACCAGATATGTCGGCGACAACGCAAACAACGCCCAGGAATTGGCGCGTGACTGGCCTTGCAGCAGATCGCCCATGGCGATCATCGGCAGGCAGAACAGGCCGAGGATGAAGGGCATCACATAGTAGCTCTCGATCCAGTTCGCGCACAGCCAGACGCCCAGTGCGCCAAGTCCGGCGATCGCCGTCGAGGCAATCAGCACGAACAGGCGGCTGGCGACCACGATGCCGCGCAGCTCGGCCAGCATGTTGCGTTCGCGATATTCGGGGATGAAGCGGATGACCGAGGTGTGGAAGCCGAGGCAGGCGAGGTTGCCGACGATGACCATCGTCACCCAGACGAGGACGAAGATGCCGTATTCGAACGAGCCCATCCAGCGCGCCATCAGCACCTGGCTGATGAAGGCGATGACGGCGCTGACGATGCGGATGGCAAAGGCGATCAGCGACATGCGGCCGGCTTCGCCGCGTTCGTCGGCGGTGAACAGCACCGCATCGATGCGGCCAAGCAACGGCCTCATGCGCAGCGCCAAGCGCTGCGGCAAGAACCGCCCGGCCGTCGTCGCCGCGGAAAAGCGCACCCCGATGTCTCTCCGTTTTCCGCCTCTTTTCAAGGTTTCGATGTAGCGGAGACACATTAAGAAAGGGTGGGCGGAGAGGCGGTCCGCCGGAGCGGACGAAAGGCCAACGATTTCTTGTCGACGCTTGCTTAGAACATCAGTTACGGGTTCATTGCTAGAATAGGGGGAGCGCATGGACATTCGTTTCGATAGGTATTTAAAGGCGCTGGCGGCCAACTACCGCGATGGCGGAACGGAACATACCGGGCGAGCCGCGCTTGAAACTTTCTTAATACATTCGCTGTGGACGCGATGGCGCCCGGCATTGAAGTGCAACACGAGCCGAAACGAGACGCCGACAAGGGCGCACCAGATTTCAAAGTGAAGCGGCAAGGCATGATCCTTGGATATGTCGAGGTGAAAGAGATTGGCGCAAACCTGGACAAGATTTTGAAGTCCGACCAAATCGTCAAGTATCGCAAGCTATCGGACAATATCGTCGTCACCGACTATTTCCATTTCATCCGCATTGACGGTGCCGGCAAGATACTAGACCGCCAGTCGCTGGCCTTTCCTAACGACATCGAAAGCCGCACGATCCAAGTTAACCCGGACAAGGCCGAAGCGGTGTCAAAGCTGCTCGCGGCATTCTTCTCCTCTCCCCCGCAGGGTTTGCAAAGGGCACAGCAACTGGCGGTCGCTCTAGCGACCCGATCGAAGCTGCTTCGCGACTACCTGACAGAGGAACTGGTTCGACAGACAAAAGTGCACAAAGAAGGGAGACTACATGGACTCTACGACGTTTTTCGCGAGCAGGTCTTCCATGAGCTAACAGTTACCGAGTTCGCCGACGCGTTCGCGCAGATGCTTGCTTACGGTCTCCTTCTCGCAAAGTTGAACGCGAGCGACGACGAAATCATCCGGCTCGACAACGTGCGCCGCTTCATTCCCGGATCTTTTCGACTGATCCGCGAATTAGTCCGATTCTTGGAGGAGATGCAGGAGACCGAATATGATGAGGCGAAATGGGTGGTCGACGAGATTCTATCGATCGTCAACGGCCTCGCCATAGCTAACATTCGCGAAGACCTGTCGTTCCGCCAGCGCAAGGCGATCAGTCGCAAGATCCGTGCCGGGGACGAAGAAGAGCACCGGCTCTTCGAGCGCGATCCGTTCATCTATGAAGACTTTCTGAGAGCCTATGACAAGGAGACACGCAAGGCACGTGGCGTTTACTATACGCCACCACCGGTGGTTAACTTCATTGTGCGGGCTGTAGACGACATCCTAAAAAATCAGTTTCAAATCGCCGACGGACTTGCCGACCACAAGAAGGTGACGGTGTTAGATTTTGCGGCAGGAACGGGCACTTTCCTGCTCGAAGTGATGCAACGCATCTTCGACAACATAGGCGGGCCGGAGACAGGCAAGGCGGATGCTGTGGTGCGCGAGCACATGCTCAAGAATCTCTACGGATTTGAGTACCTAATCGCGCCCTATACGATCGCCCATTTGAAGCTTTCGCAGTATCTCAAGGACAAAGGCCATCCGCTGACAGAAAATGAACGGCTACAGGTGTTCTTAACCAACACGTTGGAGCCTGTTGAGCCGCAAAAAAGCGCCTTCTTACCGGAGCTGTCGAACGAGGTGAGGGAAGCGCAGACCGTTAAGGAGAAGCCGATCCTCGTGATCCTTGGCAACCCGCCTTATGCAGGCCATTCAAAGAATAAGGGAAAGTGGATCACAACTGCTATTGACGGCTATAAATACACCTTCGGTCGTGTGCAAACGGAGACGGACGCGGACGGAAATCCGGTCTTTAGTGATGTGAAAAAGCCGCTGGGGGAAAAGAATCCGAAATGGCTGAATGACGACTATGTCAAATTCATTCGGTTTGCTCAGTTGAAAATGGACGAGGTCGAAGAAGGGGTCGTCGGAATTATCACCAATAACTCATGGTTGGACAATCCGACATTTCGCGGTATGCGCCAAAGTCTGTTGCGCAGCTTCGACCAGATATATTTGGTCGATCTCCACGGCAGTACTAAGCCCAAGGAGCTGGTGCCAGAGGGCAAAGAGAATGAAAACGTCTTTGATATTCAGAAGGCGTGGCGATCGCGCTGTTAGTTAAAAAGAAGGATGCTGAGCAAGGGGTATGGCATACGGACATCTGGGGAAGCCGGCTGTCCAAATATCAGGAGTGTGCCGAGGCAGAGATCTCCACGATCGAATGGTCGCGACCTAAACCGTTCTCTTCCTACTTCATGCTCTCAGCGGTCGACTGGACTGGATGGGAAGAATACGGGCAATGGTGGCAGATCGCGGATAGCCTGAGCGCTGCATCCGATAAAAGGCAAATCTTCTCTGGAATGTGCTAGGATTTCAAACTCATAGGGACCATTTCGCCGTGGCGTTTGATCGCCAAGAGATGCTGTCTCGCGTCCGAGATATGTGCGACAGAAGCAAATCAGATCAGGTTCTCAGGGATCTGTATTTCCTCAAAGACAACCGGGACTGGCAGCTCAAAAACGCACGCGAATCATTACAGAAAGCGGAAAATCCGGAACGTCCCATCATCGATTGCGCCTTTCGACCCTTTGATGACCGACCATGTTATTTTGGTCCAGAGTTCATGGACTATCCCCGAAGGGAACTGCTCGACCATGTGGCTTGGCAGCAAAATCTTCAATTGCTGGTTTC
The DNA here is from genome assembly GCF_000502535.1 of Mesorhizobium sp. LNJC391B00. Taxonomy (NCBI): domain Bacteria; kingdom Pseudomonadati; phylum Pseudomonadota; class Alphaproteobacteria; order Hyphomicrobiales; family Phyllobacteriaceae; genus Mesorhizobium; species Mesorhizobium sp. LNJC391B00. Next base: position 40,077 of record NZ_AYWI01000013.1, on the reverse strand, counting down.
TCGTCAAATTGGAACCGGCAGCTGGCGACACTCGCTCGTCGTCGAAACGCCCGCGAATGATTGCACCGTCTCGGATGCCTCAAGCGAGGCGAACTACGCGTTTCCGCTATGGCTGTATGATGTAACTGGAACCAAGTCAGAGAACCTCTCCCCCGATTTCCGCGCTTTCCTCGACAGGGGGTACGACCACCACTATTCGCCGGAAGAAATTCTCGGCTACATCTATGCGGTTCTGCACGCGCCAGCTTACCGGTCGCATTATGCGGCGTTTCTTCGCATTGATTTCCCACGCATTCCTTTTGCCGAGAAGGCAAAAGATTTCGAGGTGCTGTCTCTGCTTGGGTGGGCCTTGGTGCAGGCACATCTGCTTCATGATCTGCCTCGGCGGAGCCTAGCAAACTATCACGGCAAAGGGGCTAACGAGGTTGAGCATGTGCGTTGGTCGGCGGAAGATGAGCGCATTTCAATTAATAAAACACAGAGTTTTGCGCCTGTGCCGGAGGCGGTGTGGAATTTCCATATTGGCGGCTATCAAGTGATCGACAAATATCTGAAATCGCGCAAAGAGCGAATGCTATCACTCGACGAAATCAACCAAGTCGGGCGTATCGCCGACGCGTTGGCCTTCACGAATGAGCAGATAGCGCGCATTGATACTGCTTATGCACAGGCTTTTCCCAACCGGGGATAAGCTGGCGACGCCACTCGCATCGCCCACCAAGCTTTGTCATGATCGGGGTGATTCGAGGCGCCATGACAAAGCAAAGCGAACCTGACCTATTCGGTAATATCGACTCGCAGGGCGACCTGTTCGGGACCGAACTCACGCAGCCCGTGTGGCAGCCCGATCCGGATAAAGTGCGGCGGCGACTAGAGCGCATTCTTGCCGAAGCGAGGGCGGCAAAGTCGATGCCTTGGGATTGGTCCAAGCAGAGCCTCTACCGGACAATCTTTCCACAGATGGCCGGGCTGCTGTCTGACGAGGAGGCAGCGCAGTACTGCTTCCAGTTTGACCAGGAATGGGAACGGCTCAAGGCAGCTTAGGAAATATTGATACGCTGGGCCGGACAGTGCCCTCCTCTGGCCTACCGACCATCTCCCCCCAGGTGGGGAGATGGGCAATAACAAAGCCCGGCTGGCAGCCGGCGCGGAAGCTGTCAACTGACAGGCTGCGTCAGGAACAGGGGATACGCCGGTTACGGGTGGTCGCTTCATGAAAACGGGATGAGGCAGAGTTCGGCCCAGAATCGACCCGTTACACCCGTGGACATGGCAAGAAATCAACTCGACCTTTTTGGCGCCGAAGAACAGTCCGAGCTGTTCGATGAAGACGCGCTGACCGTTTACTATCCTGGCGATCCGGACCGGGTACGCGCGATTGCACAGGCTTATCGCCGAGGCGCGAAGCGCGGAAACACTGCCTTGGGATCAGGACAGTGTCCGGCTCTACCGCAAGATCGTGCCCACATGGTGCTTTGGCTGCCGGAGGAAGAAGCCGCGCCGCTGAAGTTCGAGTTCGAGGCCGAAATGGTGCGGTTGAAGGCGGCGTAGAAACGGATGCGCCGGCCTTGGGCCGGGGCGGCGTCGTTAAGCAAACAGCAGTGAACCACCCAGGAAAATGAAAAACCCGCCTCGGCGGCGGGTTGTCAGCGCAAATCAGCACCATGGCCATGACCATAGCATAGTTGCGGTCACAACGCCACAAGGAAGATGGAAACGCGTTCCGCTGGCGGTCGGCTCGGACATCTCGGGCTTGGCGACATCCGAGACAAAACAATAGGGCGAGCGAACGCCGGGGAAGACTGGGGAGCCGGTCGGCGTTTCGCTCGCCCCTCCCCCGCCAAGGGGGATGGCCAGGCACCGGATGTCCGGTGCCCGAGGTGTCACATGTGAGGCGTTACATCCCCTTCATGGCGTCGCACGACACGTTCGGGTTCATGTCGGCGAAGGCGCCCGTCGGGTTCTGTTTCCATGCCCAGACGTGCAGTTCGTAGAACGGGCCGAGGCCGTAGCGATTGGGGGCGCTGTTGAAGTTGAACAGCTGGCCTTCGAGCGAGGCCGGGCCCTTCGAGGTGATGTATTCGACCGCTATCAGCTTCAGGCTGCCGTCGGCCGTCGGCTCGTACATCACCGCTTCGGGCTTGGCGACATCGACGGCATCGTCCTTGAGATAGGCGCCGTTGACATAGTGGATGCCCATGGCGCCGCCGGTGATGCCGCTGGCGCAAGGGATGGGGGCATAGCCTTCGGCAGTGGCGGTTGCCACATTTTCGAAGCGGCTGTTGGCGGCGCGCACCTTTTCGGCCAGCGGGTTGGCGTCGTGTGCCTGCGCCGCACCCGCCGCGATCGAGATGGCGGCGAAAGCCGCGAAGCGTGTCGTCCAAAGAGTTATGGTCATGGTCTTCCGTCCGTCTGTTGACGCTCGAGGCGACGGCGGCCGATCAGGCTGCCCGAAACGCTGCGGCGTTGGTTTAGGATTTGGTTTGTCCGTCCCGGTTCATGCGATGCGGCTTCCGTTGCCGGGCTTTGGCCGCAGCCCTTAAAAACCGTGCAAAATCAACGATCCCAAAAGTAATATTGCCAATATTCCTGCGGGATCTCTCGCTCCGAGAGCCCGATGTCGCGCCTCAGATAGTCGCCTTCCGGCGGCAGGCGCCGCCTTTCAGACAGATACGCAGGCAGCTTCGACGCGAACCGCCATAGACGGCCGAGCACGGAGTGGCCGGTCTTTCCCAGGACAGGCCCGGTTCCACCGACCGGCAGGCCATCAGGCAGTTCGCCACGGCCGCGAAGGGCAGTTTGATGCTCATCATTGTAGCGACCGAACGCAGGATCAGACGTAAAAGTAAGGGTCAAGAACCCGCACCTCTGTAATCTTGTCGACCGGCAGCGAATTTTTCTGCGCCGTGCTGCGGATCGCTTCGGGCGACGGCGCGTCGTAGATGCAGAAGCTGTGCTTCTTGTCGGGCGTGACGAAGGATTGGATCCAAGTGACACCCTTTTCGGCATTGCGCATGACGACGCCGCCCACCGCGGTGGCGCCGATGTCGGTCATCGGAATGTTGAGGCCGTCCGGAAATGTGCGTTCAATCAGGTAGCGAGGCATGGACTACTTCCTTTTCCATTGGTTCACGCTCGATCGGAGCGCGGCTGGACGTTGACCACGCCGGCCCTGCCCGCGCATCGGAACGATTCCCCATATTGGGCGGGACGATTCCCTATGTTGGCGTCGTTCTTTGTGGAAAGAGGCACGGCAATGTGTGCAAAGTCACATTGCCGCACTTTCTTCACGGGCTATTTTGAGCGGCCCGCCATGGTGGGAAAACTTCGATCCTATGAGACGATGACAATGATGCTTCTGGAACGGCAGACGCAGCTGCAGCAGCTGGAAGGCCTGCTTGGCGATGCAATCGGCGGGCACGGCCGCGTCGCGGTGCTGGCGGGGGAGGCCGGCGCCGGCAAGACGGCGATTGTCGAGGCGTTCGCGGCCCGTGTCGGGCAGAGCGCGGCAATGTTGCGCAGCGCTTGCGAGGATCTGTCGATCCCCGATCCGCTGGGGCCGCTTTACGATCTGGCCCGTGAGGCGCAATGGGCGCTGCCGCGCGCAATCGACGCCCGGCATGGGCAGAGACTGCCGCTGTTTTCCGATGCGCTCGACGCCTTTGCGGCCAAGGGACCGAGCCTGCTGGTGATCGAAGACCTGCACTGGGCCGATGATGCCACGCTCGATTTCGTGCGCTTCCTCGGCCGGCGTATCGTCAACACCCACATCCTGCTGTTGCTGACGGCCCGCACCGACCGCAGCGAAGGACAGATGCGGGTGCGCCGCGCCCTGGGCGAAATCCCGGCCGGCAGCGTGGCGCGCATCGACGTGCCGCTGCTCAGCGAGGCGGCCGTGCTGTCGCTCGCCGATGCGGCCGGCCGCGATGGCGACGCCATCTACCGGGCGACCGCAGGCAATGCCTTCTTCGTCACCGAATTGTTGTGCGCCGAAAACGAAATGGCGCTGCCGGCAAGCGTGCGCGACGCGGTGCTGGCGCGGGCCGAGCGGCTGTCGGTTGGCGCCCGGGCCATGCTCGACGCGGTGTCGGTGTTTCCGCGCCGCGCCGACGCCTGGGCCTTGCAAGGCCTGTGCGGCGTCGCCAGCGCCGGCCAGTTGGCCGAGTGTGTCGCCAACGGCCTGCTTGACGATCTGGGCGACGGCTACGCCTTCCGCCACGACATCGCGCGACGCGCCATCGAAATGATGCTGACGACGTCGCACAGGCGGCAGTTCAACCAGCGTGCGCTGGCGGCACTGCTCGAAAATGGCGACGTCTCCACAGGCCGCCTGGTGCATCATGCGGTCGAGGCGCACAATCTGGCGGCGGTGCGCGAACTTGCGCCAATCGCCGCGCGCGAGGCGTCGCGCGTCGGCGCCCATCGCGATGCCGCCGGCTATTACGAGATCGCCTTGCAGCAGGCCGACAGCCTGCCGGTGATCGAGCGCGCCGCGCTCTACGAAAGTCATGCCTTCGAGTGCCATCTCATCGGCAAGATCGATGATGCGCTTGCAGCGCAGGGACAGGCGCGCCGGTTGCATCAGGCAGACGGCAACAGGCTGAAGGAGGGCGACAGCCTGAGATGGCTCTCCCGGCTGAGCGAAATGGGCGATGACCGCGAGGCGGCGGCCGCCTTCGGCGCCGAGGCTGTGGCGATGCTGGAAGCGGCTCCCGCCGGTCCCGAACTCGCCATGGCCTATTCGAACCTCTCACATCTGGCGATGCTGTCGGAGAGGGTGGAAGACACGCTGTTCTATGGCGAGAAGGCAGCGGCGCTGGCTGCGCGCATGAACCGTCCCGACATCGCCTCGCATGCCCTCAACAATGTCGGCTGCGTCGAGCAGTGGCTCAATCCGGATGCGGGACGCCTGCGCCTCGACCAAAGCCTTGAAATTGCGCTCCAGGGCAATTTCCAGGAGCATGCCGCGCGCGCCTTCACCAACCGCGCCTGTTTCGAGATCACCCAGATGAGCTACGACGCGGCACGTCCGGTGCTCGAGAGCGGCATCCACTATTGCACCGAGAACGACCTCGGCACCTGGCGCGACTATCTCAGGGGCATGCTGGCCGATGTGCAGCTGCGCCAGGGCCAATGGGATGAGGCCGCCGCGACGGCAAGCGATGTCATCGACAATGAGCGGACAACCACCGTGGGCCGGTTTCCGGCGCTGCTGGCACTGGCGAAACTGCGCCTGAGGCGCGGCGATCCCTCGGCCGAGCCGCTGTTCGCCGAAATGGCGCGTCTGGTCGGAAGCGGCGGCGACCTGCAGATGCTGAGCTCTTACGCGGCGCTGATGGCGGAGCAGGCATGGCTGGGCCTGGCCGACAGGCAAGAGGCGCTGGCGCTGATCACCCGCGCCGAAACGCCGGTGCGCTCGCGTGCCCATGTCGGGGAGCTGGCTCTGTGGCGAACATTGCTCTCTCCCGATATGCCGGCCGGCGACACCGCCGAGATGGCGACACCATACCGGCTGCTCCTGACCGGCGACTGGCGTTCGGCTTCGGCACTCTGGTCCGAATTGAATGCGCCATACGAGCGCGGACTGGCGCTCATCCTCGGCGACGACGAGGGGCAGCGGCTGGCATTGGATATTTTCGACGGCCTGGGGGCAAGGCCGGCAGCCCAGCGCCTGCGCGATATCATGCGCAAGAACGGCGTTGGCGGCATCGCCCGCGGCCCGCGCCGCTCGACGCGCGCCAACCTCGCCGGCCTCACCTTGCGCCAGATGCAGGTGCTGCAGCTGATCGAACGCGGCCTCTCCAACAAGCGGATCGCCGAGCAATTGACGATTTCGCCAAAGACGGTCGATCACCATGTCTCGGCGGTGCTGGGCAAGCTGGATGCGGTGTCGCGCGGCGAGGCGACAGCGACCGCGCGCGATTCGGGGTTGTTGTGAGGTTTTGACGAGGGTTGGACCGAGAGGTCGCGATCCTTCGCACCCCCCTCTGTCCTGCCGGACATCTCCCCCTGAAGGGGGGAGATTGGCTGTCACTGTGGCTTTCGCCAATTGTCGAAATTGAAAGAAGTTACGGCGCCGAAGCTGCTGATCTCCCCCCTTGAGGGGGAGATGGCCGGCAGGCCAGAGGGGGGTGCTGTCCCGCCGACCTAGCCTTCGAAATCAGGCAAACGCGCCGTGGCAGTGCTTGTATTTCTTGCCGGAGCCGCAGGGGCAGGCTTCGTTGCGGCCGATCTTGCCCCAGGTCGCCTGGTTGTTCGGATCGCGGTCTTCGGGAGCGACGATGGCGTTGCTCTCCTGGCGGACCAGAAGTGCGGTCTCGCCACCCTCGAAATCGTCCTCGCCCGTGGTGCCGTCAATGTGGCTGCCGAACATTTCAGGCGCTTCGGGCGGCGGCGCTTCGGCGGCCTGGCGGACCAGTTCGACGCGCATCAATTGCGCGGTGACGGCCTGGCGCAGATTGCCGAGCAGCGCCTGAAACAGCTCGAACGCCTCGCTCTTGTATTCCTGCAGCGGGTCGCGCTGGGCGTAGCCGCGGAAGCCGACGACCGAACGCAGATGGTCGAGGTTGACGATGTGCTCGCGCCACAGATGATCGAGCGTCTGCAACACCACCGAGCGTTCGACATAGCTCATCACGTCTGGGCCGAAGCGCTCGGCGCGCTCCTTGGCGGCGTCGTCGGCGGCCTTGGTCAGGCGCTCGCGGATGTCGTCCTCGGCAATGCCTTCTTCCTTGACCCAGTCCTCGACCGGCAGGTCGAGATTGAGGAATTCGGCGACCTCGGCCTTGAGGCCGGCGACGTTCCACTGCTCGGCATAGGCGTTTTCGGGGATGTTCTTGGTGACGATCTCCTCGATGACGCCTTCGCGCATCTCGGCGATCGTCTCGGACAGGCCTTCGCCGTCCATCAATTCGATGCGCTGCTCGAACACCACCTTGCGCTGGTCGTTCGAGACGTCGTCGTATTTCAACAGGTTCTTGCGGATGTCGAAGTTGCGCGCTTCGACCTTCTTCTGCGCCTTTTCCAGCGCCTTGTTGATCCACGGATGGATGATGGCCTCGTCTTCCTTGAGGCCAAGCTTCTGCAGCATGCCGTCCATGCGCTCGGAGCCGAAGATGCGCATCAGATCGTCCTGCAGCGACAGGAAGAATTTCGAACGGCCGGGGTCGCCCTGGCGGCCGGAGCGGCCGCGGAGCTGGTTGTCGATGCGGCGCGATTCATGGCGCTCGGTGGCGAGCACGTAGAGGCCGCCGGCGGCCAGCGCCTTTTCCTTCAGGCGCTCGACATCGGCAATGATTTCCTTTTCGCGCGCCTCTCGCTCGGGACCAGCAGGCATGTCGCCCAGTTCGTCCTCGATGCGCATCTCGGCGTTGCCGCCGAGCTTGATGTCGGTGCCGCGTCCCGCCATGTTGGTGGCGATGGTGATGGCGCCGGGCTTGCCGGCCTGGGCGACGATGGCGGCCTCGCGCTCGTGGTGGCGGGCGTTCAACACCTCGAAATCCTTGAACCCTTCCTTGCGCAGGCGCTCGGCCAGCTGCTCGGATTTCTCGATCGAGGTGGTGCCGACCAGCGTCGGCTGGCCCTTGGCGCGCGCTTCCTTGATCTCCTTGACGATCGCCTTGTACTTCTCCTCGACCGTCCGGTAGACCTCGTCGTCCTCGTCCTTGCGGATGACCGGCAGATTGGTCGGGATCTCGGTGACTTCGAGGCCGTAAATGTTGCCGAACTCCTCGGCCTCGGTCAGCGCCGTGCCGGTCATGCCGGACAGCTTCTTGTAGAGGCGGAAATAGTTCTGGAAGGTGACGGAGGCCAGCGTCTGGTTTTCCGGCTGGATCGCCACATGCTCCTTGGCTTCGAGCGCCTGGTGCAGGCCTTCCGAATAGCGGCGTCCCGGCATCATGCGGCCGGTGAATTCGTCGATGATGACGATCTCGTCGTTGCGGACGATGTAGTCCTTGTCCTTCTGGAACAGCCGGTGCGCCTTCAGCGCGTTGTTGACGTGGTGGACGATGGCGACGTTCTCGACGTCATAGAGCGACTCGCCCTTGAGCAGGCCGGCCGCGCGCAGCAGGTTTTCCAGCTTCTCGGTGCCTTCCTCGGTGAAGATCGAGGTCTTCTGCTTCTCGTCGATCTCGTAGTCGGCCGGGCCGAGCTGCAGCATGAAGGCGTCGATGGTGTTGTACATTTCCGAACGGTCCTCGAGCGGACCGGAAATGATCAGCGGCGTGCGCGCCTCGTCGACCAGGATGGAATCGACTTCGTCGACGATCGCGTAATTGTGGCCGCGCTGCACCATCTGCGCGCGCTCATACTTCATGTTGTCGCGCAGATAGTCGAAGCCGAGCTCGTTGTTGGTGGCATAGGTAACATCGGACGCGTAGGCGACGCGGCGTTCCTCGTCGGACAGGCCATGGACGATGACGCCAACCGAGAGGCCGAGGAATTTGTAGACGCGGCCCATCCATTCGGAGTCGCGGGTGGCAAGGTAGTCGTTGACGGTGACGACATGGACGCCCTTGCCGGCAAGCGCGTTGAGATAAACGGGCAGGGTGGCGACCAGGGTCTTGCCCTCGCCGGTACGCATTTCGGCGATGCCGCCATTGTGCAGCACCATGCCGCCGATCAGCTGCACGTCGAACGGGCGCATGCCGAGCACGCGGCGGGATGCCTCGCGGACGGTGGCGAAGGCCGGCACCAGCAGGTCATCGAGCGTAGCGCCGTTGGCGATATCCAGGCGGAATTTTTCCGTGCGGGCCTGAAGCTCGGCGTCGGACAGCGCCCGCATCTCGTTTTCCATGGCGTTGATCGCCTCGACACGCGGCCGGGTCGATTTTACGCGACGATCGTTGGAGGAACCGAAAACCTTACGGGCGAGACCGCCGAGACTGACCATCCGATGGTCCTTTCGATAGAATTCTCAATTTTGAGATGAGCGCCGGCCGGCCCCATCAATTCCGCGTGAAACGCGGACAAACACAAAAAGCGCCCGGAAAACGGTTCTGGACGCAAAGTCGTTGGACAGATAAGAGGGGGCTCAACTGATGTCAACGCCGCGTTAGCCCTATGGGCAGCGCCAAATTCCGCCACAATCCGGCTGATCTGCAAGCCCTACCAATCCCCCTTGGAGTTAATCTTGATGTCCTTACTGTTTCGCCGTGCGTCGCTCGCCAGCCTTGGCTTGGCTTTCGGCCTGTCGGCCCTGTCGCTGTCTCCGCTGATGGCCCAGGAAGCCGCTCCCGCCCCGGCCGCTGCCGCAGCAGCGCCGGCGGCAGCCCCCGTCGATCCGAACGCCGTCATCGCTACCGTCAATGGCCAGAAGCTGACCGAGGCGGACCTTAGGCTTGCCGAGGGCGAGCTGTCGCAGCAGTTCTCGCAGTTGCCACCCGAGCAGCGCCGCGCCGCCGCCCTTTCGGCAGCCATCGAAATCCGCGTCATGGCCGCCCAGGCGGTCGCTACCGGGCTCGACAAGGATCCCGAATTCCAGCGCCGCATGGCGTTCCTGCAGCAGCGCGCGCTGCATGGCGAGATGGTCGAGAAGGGCGTCGTCGACAAGGTTACCGATGCCGAGGTGCGCGCCCGCTACGACCAGGAAATCGCCAGCACGCCGCCGGTCAATGAGATTCATGCCCGTCACATCCTCGTGAAGACGAAGGAAGAGGCCGAGGCGATTATCAAGCAGCTCGATGGCGGTGCCGACTTCCAGAAGCTCGCCAACGAGCATACCAGCGATCCCTCGGGCAAGACCAATGGCGGCGATCTCGGCTGGTTCGGCCCGGGGCAGATGGTGCCGGAATTCGACAAGGCGGCAGTTGCGCTCGAAATCGGCAAATACACCAAGGAGCCGGTGCAGACGCAATTCGGCTGGCACGTCATCAAGCTCGAGGACAAGCGCACCAAACAGCCGCCGGCCTTCGACGACGTCAAGGACCAGGCCAAGCAGGCGGTGATCCGCGACAAGTATTTCGCACTGGTCAAGCAGCTGCGCGGCGCCGCCAAGGTCGAAATCCCCGACGCCAATCTGAAGAAGGCCGTCGACACGATGGAAGCCGGCAAGTAAGGCCGGCACCGAAAAAACATGCAAAGGGCGCCGTTCGGCGCCCTTTTCAATTGCGGGAGATGCCTGACATCACATAGCGGACAGTGGCACGGATTGTCGCCTCATCTTCGTCCAGCCGGTTGGTCAAAAGGTGTTTCCAGGCATAGGAAGCGATGAGGTCGGCGACCAGCGCTGCGTCGATATCGGCCGCAACCTCGCCGCGCGCCTTGGCGCGCTCGATGATCCGAGCGGTGTGGGACACGCGCCCATCGGCATAGCCAGTCAGGGCCGCGGCCGCCGCTTCGTCCGACTGGGCCTCGGCGATCAGCGAGCGGAATACGCTGCCCGAGGGTGTGTCGCGCCAATGCGCGAAGAGGTTCCTCAGGAAACCGACGAGGTCGTCTTCGAGACTGCCGGTATCGGGGACGTCGACACGCTTTTGCCGCTTGTAGACCTCTAACAGCAGGGCCGCCTTGCTCGGCCACCAGCGATAGATCGTGGGTTTGCCGGCGCGCGCCCGCCGCGCCACGGCCTCTATGGAGAAGCCGGCATAGCCGGCCTCGACCAGCACCGCCTCCGCGGCCTCGAGAATGGCCTCGGCGCTGTCTGGGTTGCGCCGCGCCCCGATCGATCTGCGCGCCGGATCCTCGCCCATGTCTGTCCTCGCCAACAATCTCGCCGGCAATATAGGTGAGCTGGCAGGCAAACGAAACGGCCCGTTTCCAGCGCTTGTAGAAGCAGGCCTCACGTTCGCCCTGCGCGGGGATTTTCAGTTCATCGCTTGCGAGGTTTCCGAGGCGATCCGCCACTGGCCGTCGCTCTTCACCAGCCCAAGCGTGACTCGTGCCTTGCCGGTCATGCGCGCCGCCGATTTGTCTTTCGACATATAGTCGTAGCTCATCGCGAACACGGCTTCGGCGCGGTTCTCGCCCTGCCGCGTCACATTGAGGCTGCCGGGCTCGAGACTGAACGACCAGGATGCAAATTGCGCGAACCAGTCCGTCTTGAGCTTGACGACGGCGTCGCTGTCATAGCGCGTGCCGAAGATGGTGACGGAAGGCGCATAGAGCCGCTTGACGGTCTCGCCGATCGCCGCGGCATCGGGCGCAAGATAGTCGTCGCGCAGGAATTTCTCGATTGCGGTCTTGTCGTCCCCTACAGACCGTTCGAGTGCCGCAACCTTTGTTTCGGGCGCCGGGGGGACGGCGGGCTTCGGCTGTGCAACCGTTTCGCCGCCGGGCACAAACTCAAACCGTTCGAGCAGCGAACCCTGTTCCCATGGGCGCTGTCCCTCGCGGGTTTCGGAGACCACGTCGCGGCGCACCGCGATCATCATGTCGTTGATGCTCTGGCCGGGCTCGGCCATGTGTCGCAGCAGGGCGGCGGCGAACGGCGAATTGCGCCCGGTGCCGTCCATGGCGACAGCGCCCGGCGCCGTCGAGAAGGCGATGAAGGAGCCGCGCGTCGAATCGAACTGCGCCAGACCGGCAAGCGCCGTTGCCGAGCGCGTGGTGGCGGTGCGGCTCAGGCTGCGGGCAAAGGGATTGTTGCGGCAGGCGTCGAGGAAAACCAGGCTGACCTTGGTCTGCTGCTCCATGATGTCGAGGACTTCGTCGATCGGCACGGCTTCGAGCTGCAGCTTGACCGGCATGTCGAGCCGGGCGTCGACCGGCACGATGTAGTTGCGCCCTTCGACCTGCAGGCCGTGGCCGGCATAATAGAACAGCCCGACGCCCGCACCTTCCAGCGCATCGGAAAATTCGCCGATCTTGCGCTCGAGTTCGCGCTTGCCGAGGTCGTTGCCTTCGATGACCTCGAAGCCGATCGAGCGCAGCTTGCCGGCAATATCGAGGGCATCGTTGACCGGATTGGTGAGCGTGCCGGCTTCGGCATAGGTGCCATTGCCGATGACCAGCGCCACGCGCCGTTCCGGCTGCGCATCGGCGCTCAGGAGCAAAAGCCCCATAAACGCCACCGCCAAGATCACCAGCCTGCCCATGGCCGATATCATAACGCCAGAGGCCCCGGTGACGCCAACGGATTTGAAATGCAAGCTTAATCCCTGGTGGCTTGCCGACAGCGGCGGCCAAGAAAACGCCCTTGCGCCGGGCCGTGCTATCGGGCAAACCGGCCTTCGCCCAGCGTTTTTCCCTCGCCCGAGGTCTCCAATGTCCGCAACGATTTCGCCGCTCGCGCCGAAGAAATATCCCAAAATGCCTGACATTGAGGGCGTGCGCATCGCCACCGCCGAGGCCGGGATCAAGTACAAGAACCGTACCGACCTCTTGGCCATGGTCTTCGATGCCGGCACAGCGGTTGCCGGCGTGTTCACGAAATCGAAATGCCCCTCGGCGCCGGTCGACTTCTGCCGCGAAAACCTTGGCGCCGGCAAGGCGCGGGTGCTGGTCGTCAATTCCGGCAACGCCAACGCCTTCACCGGCAAGAAGGGCCGCGCCTCCACCCAACTGACCGGCGAGGCCGCGGCCAAGGCCGCAGGTTGCACGCCAGGCGAAGTGTTCCTCGCCTCCACCGGGGTGATCGGCGAGCCGCTCGACACCACCAAATTCAGCCATTTGCTCGCCGGACTGGTCAAGGACGGCAAGCCGGATCTGTGGGCCGAGGCGGCAAAGGCCATCATGACCACCGACACCTATCCGAAAGTGGCGACAGCGACGGTCAAGCTCGGCGACACCGACGTCATCATCAATGGCATCTCCAAGGGCGCCGGCATGATCGCGCCCGATATGGCGACTATGCTGTCCTTCATCGCCACCGATGCGCCGATCGCCGCCCCCGTGCTGCAGGACTTGTTGTCGCGCGGCACGGCCAAGACCTTCAACGCCGTCACCGTCGACAGCGACACCTCGACCAGCGACACGCTGCTGTTGTTCGCCACCGGAGCCGCTGCCAAGCGCGGCGCGCCCGCCATCAGCGATCCCAAGGATGCGCGTCTCGGCGCCTTCCGCCGCGCGCTGGGCAAGGTGCTCAAATCGCTGGCGCTGCAAGTGGTGCGCGACGGCGAGGGCGCCCGCAAGCAGGTCGAAGTCACCGTTACCGGCGCCAAATCGGCGCGCTCGGCCAAACGCATCGCGCTGTCCATCGCCAATTCGCCGCTGGTCAAGACGGCGGTTGCCGGCGAGGACGCCAATTGGGGCCGCGTCGTCATGGCCGTCGGCAAGGCCGGCGAGCCGGCCGATCGCGACCTTCTGTCGATCTGGTTCGGCGACAACCGTCTGGCGCATGAGGGCGAACGCGACCCGGGCTACTCCGAGGAAGCGACCTCGGCCTATATGAAGCGCGACGACATTCGCATCCGCGCCGATATCGGTATCGGCCGCGGCAAGGCGACGGTGTGGACCTGCGACCTCACCAAGGAATATGTCGCCATCAATGGCGATTACCGGAGCTGATGGAGTTGGCTTCCAGGCATCCGGCAAGCATGCTCGCCATCGTGCGCCGCTACGAGGCTGCGGGGTTTCGTGCCTGGCCGGCGGCGGCCGTGCATTATGACGGCACCTGGGTGGTGCGGCTGACAGCCGGCCATCCGGCCAAGCGGCTGAACTCGGTCAACCCGCTCGATCCCGGCGACACCCAGCACATTGCCGAGCGCATCGGCCGCGCCAGCCGGCGCTTCGACGCCTATGGCAGGCCGCTGACCTTCCGCATCTCGCCGCTGTCGGGGCCGGACCTAGCCAAGCATCTCGACAATGAGGGCTGGAGCACATTCGACGAATCCCTGGTGATGCGGCTGCCGCTGGCGGACGCGCAACTGGCGCCGGCCATGGACCAGATTCCGCTGAAGGATATCAGCCGCTTTCTCGGCGCGTCGCTCAAGGTCAGCGGCTCGGATGCATCGCTGCGGCCCGGTCTTTCGGAAATCATCGGCGCCATCCAACCCGAAGTCGGGCTGTTTGCGCTGGAGGAAGGGGCCGACCCTCTGGCGGTGCTGATCTGCGTCCATGACGGCGATCTTGCCGGCCTGTTTGAGATCGCCACCGCCAAGTCGGCGCGCAATCAGGGCCATGGCCGCAACCTGATCCTGTCGGCGCTGAAGTGGGCGAGGCTGCGTGGCGCTCGCGAAGCCTGGCTGCAGGTCGAGGCCGGCAATGCGCCGGCGCTGGCGCTCTATCGCTCGCTGGGCTTCGACGAAGTCTATCGCTACCACTATCGCCGGCCGGCGGGCGCATGAGCGAGATCACCGGCAAACGCCTGCTGCTGGTCGCCGCGTGCGCGCTGGTCGATACCGATGGGCGGGTGCTTCTGGCGCAGCGACCCGAGGGCAAACAGCTTGCCGGCCTGTGGGAATTTCCCGGCGGTAAGGTAGAGCCAGGCGAGACGCCGGAACAATGCCTGATCCGCGAACTGCAGGAAGAAATCGGCATCGAGACCGACATCCCCTGCCTGGCGCCGCTCACCTTCGCCAGCCATTCCTATGATGATTTCCATCTCCTGATGCCGCTCTTCGTCTGCCGCCGCTTTCGCGGCATCGCGCAGCCCAGGGAAGGGCAGGCGTTGAAATGGGTGCGGCCAAAACAGATGCGCGACTATCCCATGCCGCCGGCCGACGCGCCGCTGATCCAGTTCCTCATCGACCTGTTGTGATACAAAGCCATTTCGCGGTCTGATCTAGCCAGCGTTAATGGAAGATTTATCTCGTCGTGAAAAATTGCGGCAAAGCGGGTTCGCGGGGAGCGATTGCATGAGCCTCGACAGGGAATGGGACTCGATCCGGCCAGATCGCAGCTTTCGCGCCGCCGGCGTCGGCTTATTGCGCGTCACGCTGTTGTTCGGCTCGGCCGCAGTGGCGCTGGCGCTGATCGCGGTCCCCGTGCTGGACAACCAGACGCGATCATCCAGCCGCGATGCTCTTGCAGGCGGTCTCGACCCGATGAGTACGGGTTCGATCGGCTCGCGGGCCACCTATACGCTGCGCAGAAGCGTGCTGCAGCCCTCACCGAGCTCAGTCTGCATCATCCGCGCCGACGGCCAACGCAGCGGCGACTGCTGACCAACAAGGTCGACACCAGCTTGAGAACTTCCTCAACGCAGGCCCATTTCACAGCCTGTTAAGCTTGTGCCGTTAACCTTTCTTAACAGGTTGGCGATATGGTCGGGGATGAGAGGGATCGACGATCATGAAGCCATTGCTGCGCCGATTTTTGCAGGACGAAACAGGCGCCACGGCCATTGAATATGGCCTGATCGTTGCGGTGCTGTCGCTTGCCATCGTCGGGGGTGTCGGCAAGGCCAGCAATGCGATCCAGTTTCTGTTCAGCGACAACAACAGCAGGCTCGCAAACGCCTTCGCCGAGCACTGATCCGGAGCGCCGTCACCGCCCGCCGGGGTTTTCCAGTATCGTCTTCAGCGAGACCTTCGCCGAACCCGGTTTCAAGGGCTTTTGCTGCGAGGCATCGGGCGCCCAGCCCGACATCCAGACGATGGAAAAGCTTGCCCTGATGCGGCCATCAGCGTCCGAAAAGCGTTCGGCATAGATTTCGGCGGCACGGGTAAAAAGCTTTCGCGCTCCCGGTCGCCGGCTGCGATCGGTCAGCGCGCTGGTTTCGCCCATCGCCCTGAGATCGGCCGTGAGGTCGAAAAGAGTGTCGTAACGCGCCGTCACAGTTTCGACGTCGGCCACCGGCAGCGCCAGTCCGGCGCGCTGCAGCAATGCGCCGGCATCGCGAACATCGGTGAAGGGGATGACACGCGGGCTGGCGCCGCCATAGAGTTCGGTNGAGTTCGGTCTCGGCGGCGAGCAGGCTTTCGCGCAATTCGGAAAGCGTGCCGGCGCCGGCAAAGGCGCCGAGGAAAAGCCCGTCGGGCCGCAGAGCGCGGCGGATCTGCACCAGCATGCCGGGAATGTCGTTCATCGCCTGCAACGACAGAAGTGAAACGACGAGGTCGAGGCTTTCCGGCTGGAACGGCACTGTTTCCAGCGGTGCTATCAGCCCTGGCCGGCCGTCCAGAAACGCTGGATCTGCCTCGACGCGCACGATCTCCGCTGCCTTGCCGCTTGCAGCGACCACGTCCGTTGCGTCCGGCGTCTGGCAAAACAGCACCGCGGCCTTGCCGAATTTCCGCTCGACCGCGCCGAGCCGGTCGGCAAGGTCTTCCGCCGCCCGCCGCATCAGAAAATCCGCGCCGGCTACGGGGTGGGCCAGCGCCCTGCGCTTGCGCACCAGCCAAAGTTCAGTATCGATGATCGGCTGCAACGGTAGACATCCCTGTTTGTCCGTCTAGTGATATCCTGGCGCGGACGACAAAACCACGTGGCCGATCCGGTGATGGAGATCAAGAGCCTCGCTCAAACCATGTTGAAACTGGCCATGTTGGACTGGCCGGCGCGGATGCTGTTCCCGCCGGTCTGTGCCGGCTGTCGCAGGCACGTCTCGCAACCCGGCGTTTTGTGCGGTGCCTGCTGGCCGAAGCTGAGGCTGCTGGAGCGGCCATGGTGCGCGGTGATGGGCACGCCATTCACCCACGATATGGGCGAGGGGTTCCTGTCGGCCGAGGCAATCGCCGATCCGCCGCCGTTCGAGCGGGCGCGGGCGGCCGTGGCCTATTCCGGTGTCGCCCGCCAGATGGTGCAAGGGCTGAAATACCAGGATCGCACCGATCTGGCGCCGTGGATGGCGCGCTGGATGCTGCGCGCCGGCGCTGAGGTAATTGCAGACGCCGATGTCGTCGTACCGGTGCCGCTGCACTGGCGGCGCTTCTTTCGGCGGCAGTTCAACCAGTCGGCGGAGTTGGCAAGGGCGGTTGCGCAGCTTAGCGGGCTGCCTTTCTCGCCCTCGGCGGTCCGGCGCGTCAAGCTCACGCGCCAGCAGGTCGGGCTGGAGCGGCAGGAGCGCGAGGCCAATGTCCGCGCCGCCTTCCGTGTGCCTGCGGAAGCCGAAATCGAGATCACTGGGCGCCGCGTGCTTCTGGTCGACGATGTCTACACCACCGGCGCCACCGTGCGCTCGGTCGCCAGGGCGCTGAAGAAGGGCGGCGCCGGAGCGGTTGATGTGCTGACCTTCGCGCGTGTCCTGCCGGGGGACTTTCGGGCCGACGAGTCCGCGACTATATAAGGTCGAGGAAAGGCACGGACCGATGCTCGATGTGACGATTTACACCCGTATGATGTGCGGCTATTGCGCGGCGGCCAAGCGGCTGCTCGACCGCAAGGGCGTCGCTTACACCGAGCATGACGCTTCGTTTTCGCCGGAATTGCGCCAGGAAATGATTTCGCGGGCGCATGGCCGCTCGACCTTTCCGCAGATTTTCATCGGCGACACGCATGTCGGCGGCTCCGACGACCTCCACGAGTTGGAGGCACGGGGGCAGCTGGATAGGCTGCTTGCCAACGGCTCGACGACAAAGAGCGGTTCGTAGCGCCGCTCTATGTCTTTGTTTTTACGCAATTCCGGACGGAAAACCGTTACACGATTTTCCTGGAATTGCTCAAAGAGGACGTGATGATGGGTATTTTCAAGGCGGCGGCGATCCAGATGCGTTCGGGCGAGAGCCCCGAGCGCAACGCGGTCGATCTCGAACGGCTGGTGCGCGAAGCGGCAGGCCTCGGTGCAACCTACATCCAGACCCCGGAAATGACCGGTGCGCTGATCCGCGACAAGGAAGCCAGGGCTGCTTCCTTCACCTTGGAAGACAAGGACATCGTCGTGGCGGCCGCGCGCAAGCTCGCCAGCGAACTCGGCGTCTTCCTGCACATCGGCTCGACCGCCATCCTGCGCACCGACGGCAAGCTCGCCAACCGGGCGCTGCTGTTTGGGCCGGACGGCGCCACCCTTGCCACCTACGACAAGATCCACATGTTCGATGTCGACCTCGACAATGGCGAGAGCTGGCGCGAATCCGCCGCCTATGAGCCGGGCACCGAGGCCGTCGTCACCGAGATCGACGGCGCTAGGCTCGGCTTTGCCGTCTGCTACGATCTACGCTTTCCACAGCTGTTCCGCGCCGAGGCGATGGCCGGCGCCGACCTCTTGTCGGTGCCTGCCGCCTTCACCCGCCAGACCGGCGAGGCGCACTGGCATGTGCTGCTGCGAGCCCGTGCCATCGAGAACGGCGCCTATGTGGTTGCTGCAGCACAAGGTGGCCTGCATGAGGATGGCCGCGAAACCTATGGCCATTCGCTGATCGTCGACCCATGGGGTCGAATTCTCGCCGAGGCCGACCATGACGATCCGGAGGTGATCATCGCCGAGATCGACACGGCGCAGTCGTCGGCCGCGCGTAAGAAAATCCCCAATCTCAAGAACGCGCGTGATTTTGCCGTCAATGCCGGCGCAGTGGAAGCGCCGCGGCTCAGGGGCGCGGCTTCGTGATCCGCTTTGCCCTGATCTGCGAGCACGAGCACGAATTCGAGGGCTGGTTTCGCAGCAATGACGATTTCGACACGCAGAAGAAGCGCGGCTTCGTCGATTGCCCGAGCTGCGGCTCGCACAAGGTGCAAAAGGCGCTGATGGCGCCAGCCGTCTCCACCGCGCGGAAGCAGGAAACAATTGCGCTGGCCATGGGCGAAACCCAGAAGCAGGCTTTGGCGCAACTGAAGGCGATGGCCGAGAAGGTGCGCGAGAATGCCGACTATGTCGGCGACAAGTTTGCCGAAGAAGCGCGCAAGATCCATTTCGGCGAGAGCGATGCGCGCGGCATCTATGGCGAGGCGACGTTGGACGAAGCCAAGAGCTTGGCCGAGGATGGCATCGGTTTCATGCCGATCCCGAGTTTTCCCGAGGAGCGCAATTGAGCGATCAGCTGGCGCTATCGATCAATTTGCCAAGCAACTGAGCCAGTGCCCCCCGCTCCGTGCCGGTGAGCCCGGCGAGGATTTCATGCTCGTTGGCGACGTGGGCGGTCAGGGCTTCGTCGATCAAGGCCAGACCTTTTTCGGTCAGTTGCACGACAATGCCACGCCGGTCGTTGGGGTGCGGGCCGCGCAGGATCAGTCCGGCCTTCTCAAGCCGGTCGAGCCGGTTGGTCATGGCCCCAGAGGTCACCATCGTCGCCTCGTATAGAGCGGTCGGTGTCAGCGCGTAGGGCTGGCCGGAGCGGCGCAGCGTCGCCAGCACATCGAATTCGCCGGCCTGCAGTCCGAAACGGGCAAACAGCGGGGCGAGGCGCTCGCGGGCGATTAGCGACGAGGCTTCGTTCAGCCGCCCAAGCACCAGCATTGGCGACACCTCCAGGTCCGGCCGTTCCCGCTTCCATTGCTCCACCGCCTTTGCCGCGCGATCCATCTGTCTCACCGCTAAGTATCTTGACGTTAAGAATCTTTGTGGTATGCTACCTCAAGATACAGTTTCGACCCAGTGCCGCAAGTGAGTGACGGGACCATCCGATGAAATTTTTCTGGGAATCGGCGCTTGGCCTGCTGGTCGTCACCGGCGGCCTGCTCGGCCTAACGCTGCCGTTCGGCAAGCTGGCGACGGCTGCCGGCGTTTCGGCCATGGTCTGGGCCTTCGTCATCTCGTTCGGCGCCGGGGGCGTGCTGCTGTGCGCGTTGCTCGCGAACGGCGAGCGCATGCGGCTCACCTCGCACAGACTGCGCTATTTCTTCATCACCGCCGCCGTGTCCTACGCCGTGCCCAATCTGCTGATGTTTTCGGCTATCCCGCATCTCGGCGCCGGCTATACCGGCATCATGTTCACGCTGTCGCCGGTCATCACACTGGTGTTTTCGATCCTGCTCGGCGTTCGACGGCCAAATACGCTCGGCAGTATCGGTATCGCCGTCGGCTTCATCGGCGCCGTCATGGTGGCGGTGACTCGCGGCGAGGCCGGCCAGCCTGCCGATTTCTTCTGGGTACTGGTCGGACTTTTGATCCCGGTCAGCCTTGCCGCCGGCAATATCTATCGCACCGTCGACTGGCCCGAAGGCACCGGTTCGATCGAACTGGCCGTCGGCAGCCACCTGGCCTCGGCGACGCTGCTGCTGATCGGCATTCTCACGCTGTTCGGGGTCGGCGCCTTCGCCCCGCTTGGCGCCGTGCCGCTGGTTGTCGTGGCGCAGGTCGCCTCGGCCTCGGCGATGTTTGCCTTCTTCTTCCGGCTGCAGGCCGTGGGCGGTCCGGTCTATCTCAGCCAGATCGGCTATGTGGCGGCGGCCGTCGGCCTGTTTGCCGGAACCATCTTCCTCGGCGAGCACTACCAGTTGCTGACCTGGGCCGGCGCGGTGATCATCACCATCGGCGTGATCATCACCACCAAGGCGCAGAGCCAGAAGGCATAGGTTCTTTGTTTACGCAATTCCCTAGGCAAAGCGCTATGCGCTTTCCCTGGAAACCGCTTCACACTTTTCCTCGAACTGCTCAAGCTTAAATTTGGCTCGCGTCGAGGCGCTTCCGTAGCGCCGGCGGGGCGACGTTTCGCCAGGCCGTCCGAACGGCGCTGCGGAATGTCTGTTCGTCGCAGGCTTCGAGCATGATCGACGTCCATCCCTTTTGGCCCCAGCCGCCTGTCACGGGCCTGAAAACCGATGGCTCAGCCGCGGCCATCATCTCTTGCTGGTCCCGGTCGAGCTTGACGACAGCACGGTCGGCTTCGGGCAGCGAGACGAAGATACGGTTGCGGACGCGGAAGTCAGCCTTGCCGAAATGCGATTGCTCGACCGTTTCGGGAAGATCGAGCGCCAGCTCTCGGGCCCTCATAGTGTCCACGGCCGCCCCTTCGTTCAGACCGATCGTTTTTCCGCCAGCACCATATAGTTGACGTCCATGTCCTTGGAGCGTGCCCAGCGGTCGGCGAGAGGATTGTAGGTCACGCCGGTGCGGTCGATGATGGTCATGGCGGCGCTGCCGAGCGCCTTTTCAAGCTCTTCGGGCCGCACCAGCTTGCCGAACTGGTGGGTGCCGCGCGGCAGCCAGCGCAGCACATATTCGGCGCCGATGATGGCCAGGCCCAGTGCCTTCAGCGTGCGGTTAATGGTGGCCACGAACATGATGCCGCCGGGCTTGACCATCTCGCCGCACTTGCCGATGAACAGGTCGACATCGGCAACATGCTCGACGACTTCCATGTTGAGGACGACGTCGAATTTCTCGCCGGAATCGGCCAAATCCTCAGCGGTCGTAGCGCGATAATCCACCGTCACGCCGGCTTCGGCCGCGTGCAGCTTCGCCACCTCGATGTTGGTTGCCGAGGCGTCGGCGCCGACCACTTCGGCTCCAAGCCTTGCCATCGGCTCGCACAACAATCCACCACCGCAGCCGATATCGAGGAAACGCAGGCCTTCGAACGGCCGCGCCGCCCGCGGATCGCGGCCGAAGCGCGCCGCCACCTGGTCCCGGATATAGGCCAGCCGGACCGGGTTGAATTTGTGCAGCGGACGGAATTTGCCGTTCGGGTTCCACCATTCGGCGGCAAGCGCGGAAAAGCGTTCCACTTCTCCGGCATCGATTGTCGATCGTCGGGCCTCTGGCATGGGGCGGGTCTCCTCGGACGCTAGGAAGTCGGGTGCCGGGGCAAGAAAGTCAAGGCCGGTTTTATGCGACTGCTGGCAAGTCGACCTAGGGCCTCGAGATCACAATCGCCGCATGTCCCATCTCAACACTCGCGGAATCGATGGCCCGCATCGCTTCGCAATCGCCGATCTCGGCGATGATGCGGCCGGCGGCGGCGAGAGCCTGCTCGCGACTTCGCCAGCGCACGACATCGACCCAGCTGCCATCGTCCCGCCGCGCCAGGCAGCGGTTTACGAAACCAGGTTGCCGCGCCAGCCAGTCGGCGACCAGGTTGTTGGCGGCGGCAAAGCCCGCTTCCGCTCCAGGCTTGAGGCGAAAGGTGACGATTTCCAGGGCCTCGGTCATTTTGCGTCCAGCACGTCGCGCAATTTCGCCGCCAGCTGCTCGATGGTGAAGGGCTTGGCCAGGAAATGCACGTCATGGTCGAGCACGCCATTGTGGACGACGGCGTTCCTGGTGAAGCCGGTGGTGAAGATCACCTTCAGCTTCGGCATGCGCGCCAGCGCCTCCTCGGCGAGCTTGCGGCCATTCATCACCGGCATGACGATATCGGTGAACATGAGCGCCACACCAGGGTTGTCGCCCAGCTTTTCCAGCGCTTCCTGGCCGCTTGCGGCATGAATGACGGTGTAGCCGAGTTCGCGCATGGCATCGGTGGTGGAAGCCCGCACGCGTGGATCGTCCTCCACGACAAGGATGGTTTCGGTGACCGGCACGGCAGGATTTCCGGCTCGTTCCGAAGATATGGCGGCCTCTTCCGGGCCGAAGAAGCGCGGCAGGTAGATCCTGATCGTGGTGCCTTGGCCGGGTTCCGAGTAGATCTTGACGTGTCCGCCGGACTGTTTGACGAAGCCGAACACTTGGCTCAGCCCGAGGCCGGTGCCCTTGTCGACCGGCTTGGTGGTGAAAAATGGCTCGAAAGCCCGCTCCATGACGGCCGCCGGCATGCCGGCGCCGGTGTCGCTGACCGCGATCATTACATACTGGCCGGCTTTGACCTCGGCATGGGTGGCGGCGTAGCCCTCGTCGAGGTGGCTGTTTGCGGTCTCGATGGTCATCTTGCCGTCCTCGCCCATGGCGTCTCGCGCATTGACCGCCAGGTTGAGAATGGCATTTTCGAGCTGGCTCGGATCGGCATGGGTCTTCCACAGGCCGCCAGCCAGCACGGTTTCGATGCGAATGGTTTCGCCGAGCGCCCGCCGAAGCAGGTCCGACATGCCGGCGACCAGACGATTGGCGTCTACAACCTGAGGCGCGAGCGGCTGCTGGCGCGAGAAGGCAAGCAGCCGTGACGTCAAGTTTGCGGCCCGGGTCGCCGCATCGGTCGCCGCTTCGATGAATTTCATGATGTCGTGCTCGCCCCGCGCCAGCTTGCGCTGGGCGAGGTTCATGGCGCTGATGATCACCGCCAGCATGTTGTTGAAATCGTGCGCGATACCGCCGGTCAGCTGGCCCACAGCCTCCATCTTCTGCATCTGGCGGATCTGCGATTCGGCCTTTTCACGCGTCTGGATTTCGTTGCCGAGCTCGATGTTCTTGCGCATCAGCTCTTCCTGGGCGATCGCCACTGCGCGGAACCGGCGGCGCGAAAGGCGAACCGTGTAGGCGCCAAGCAGGAAGATCGCCAGCAGCGCCGCTATCGAGCCGATTCGCAGCCAGTTTTCGACCCGGTCGGTGTGGGCGTCGCGCGCCGCGATGGCTGCGCCGCCGATGCGCCGGATCGTGTCCATGCTGGCCCGGATCTGGTCCATGGCGGCCCTGCCCTGGCCGCTGCGGACCAGTTCCAGAGCTTTTGCCGCATCGCCGCGATCGTAGAGTGCAATCGTCTCAGCCAATTCGGCCTGGTTTTGTGAAAGCGCGTCCTTGACGTGGTTGATCTGCTGCACGAGTTCGTCGTCCGGCGCGGTCATGCCGTCGATGCGGGCAAGCTGGCCCGGAATGGCGTCGACCGCCTGCCGATAAGGCTGGAGGTAGGATTTCTCGCCGGTCAGGAGATAGCCGCGCTGGCTGGTCTCGGCCTCCTGAGCCATCGCAAGCAAACCGGAAAGCAATTCCTGATACTCGACCGCCTCGCGCGCGGCCTCACGATTGGCTCTCTGGGTCTCGACCAGCACGGCGCGTGTGCCGACGATCAACGCCAGCACGGCGAAGCCGATGAACAGCGGCAGCGATTGCCACCGCATGGCGCGTCGAAGGCGAACAATCATTCGATATGCCGGACCAAAAGGAGTTTCCCGCGGGCAGCATTTGGTAAGCGGCGGCGGGGCCGAACGCAATATGCCGCGATCCTGAAGCCGGCATCCGCCGCCAGCCTTGCGAAACCGTGATCATTTGGCTAAGGAGGCGCGCATTCAGCGGCCGGCTTCTGTCGAGCGCTTACTTCCCCTTTCGGTCCTGGGCCGGCTTCAGTCAAAGGCATTTCGCTTCCATGGCGCGCATCGTGATGAAATTCGGCGGAACCTCCGTCGCCGACATCGCCCGCATCCGCAATGTGGCGCGTCACGTCAAACGCGAGGTCGATGCCGGCCATGAGGTCGCTGTCGTGGTTTCGGCGATGGCGGGCAAGACCAACGAACTGGTTGGCTGGACGCGCGAAGCCTCGCCCATGCACGACGCGCGCGAGTATGACGCCGTGGTCGCCTCGGGCGAGCAGGTGACTGCCGGCCTGCTGGCGATCACACTGCAGAATATGGGCGTCCATGCCCGCTCCTGGCAGGGCTGGCAGATCCCGATCAAGACCGACAACGCGCATGGCGCGGCGCGCATCCTCGACATTGACGGCGCGTTCCTGATCAAGCGCTTCGGCGAGGGCCAGGTGGCTGTCGTCGCCGGCTTCCAGGGCATCGGCCCGGACAACCGCATCGCCACGCTCGGCCGCGGCGGCTCCGACACAAGCGCGGTGGCCATTGCCGCGGCGGTCAAGGCCGATCGCTGCGACATCTACACCGATGTCGACGGCGTCTACACCACCGATCCGCGCATCGAGCCGAAGGCGCGGCGGCTCAACAAGATTTCGTTCGAGGAAATGCTCGAAATGGCCTCGCTCGGCGCCAAGGTCTTGCAGGTGCGCTCGGTCGAGCTTGCCATGGTGCACAGGGTGCGTACGTTCGTGCGGTCGTCCTTCGACGATCCCGATGCGCCCGGAATGGGGGATTTGCTCAATCCTCCGGGAACGCTCATTTGCGACGAGGAAGAGATCGTGGAACAGCAGGTCGTCACCGGAATTGCCTACGCCAAGGACGAAGCGCAGATTTCTCTGCGCCGCGTCGGCGACCGCCCGGGCGTTGCCGCCGGCATTTTCGGCCCGCTGGCCGAGGCCAACATCAATGTCGACATGATCGTCCAGAACATCTCCGAGGACGGCAAGTTCACCGACATGACCTTCACCGTGCCGTCCGGCGACGTGGACAAGGCGTTGGCCGTGCTGGAGCGTCTGAAGGCTTCGATCGGCTATGACGTGGTGCAGTCGGAAGCCGGCATGTCGAAGGTTTCGGTCATCGGCATCGGCATGCGCAGCCATGCCGGTGTGGCCGCCACCGCTTTCAAGGCGCTGGCCGACAAGGCGATCAACATCCGCGCCATCACTACCTCCGAGATCAAGATTTCGATACTGATTGACGGTCCCTACACGGAACTCGCGGTTCGTACTTTGCATTCCGTGTACGGTCTGGATAAGCAGTAGCGAGAGCGATTTGAGTTGTTGCGTGTGCGCCGGTCGCAGTGGAAACTGCGGCGGGCAAAATGCCCATTGGAGAAGAAGCCGCGATGCGTGATACGGCCAGCGGCCCGCGCGTTCTGCTGAAACGGCTCCGCGAGCTCATGCAGGAGCCGCTGGAGCCGCAGGAGCGGCTCGACCGGATCGTGCGCGACATCGCCTCCAACATGGTCGCCGAGGTCTGCTCGCTCTATGTGCTGCGCGCCGATTCGGTGCTCGAACTCTATGCCACCGAAGGTCTGAACCCGAACGCCGTCCATTTGGCGCAACTGCGGCTGGGGCAGGGCCTCGTCGGCACCATTGCCGCGAGCGCGCGGCCGCTCAACCTCTCCAATGCACAGGAACATCCGGCCTTCGCCTACCTGCCGGAGACGGGCGAAGAGATCTACAATTCCTTCCTCGGCGTGCCGGTACTAAGGGCAGGGCGCACGCTGGGCGTGCTGGTGGTGCAGAACAAGACCATGCGCCACTACCGCGACGACGAGGTCGAGGCGCTGGAAACGACCGCCATGGTGATCGCCGAGATGATCGCCACCGGCGATCTCGCTCGCCTGACCCGGCCCGGCCTCGAACTCGATCTGCGCCGTCCCGTCAGCTTTACCGGCCTGTCCTTCAACGAGGGCGTCGGCCTCGGCCATGTCGTGCTGCATGAGCCACGCATCGTCGTCACCAATCTGTTCAACGAGGACAGTGAGGAAGAGGTGCGCCGGCTGGAGACGTCGCTCGGTTCGCTCAGGCTTTCTATCGACGACATGCTGGAGCGGCGCGATGTCGCCTTCGAGGGCGAACATCGCGAGGTGCTCGAAGCGTATCGCATGTTTGCCAACGACCGCGGCTGGGTGCGCCGGCTGGAAGAGGCGATCCGCAACGGCCTGACAGCGGAAGCGGCGGTGGAAAAGGTCCAAAGCGACATGCGCGCCCGCATGCTGCACATGACCGATCCTTATTTGCGCGAGAGGATGAGCGACTTCGACGATCTCGCCAACCGGCTGCTGCGCCAGCTGATGGGGCGCGGGCCTGACGAC
This sequence comes from Mesorhizobium sp. LNJC391B00, assembly GCF_000502535.1. NCBI lineage: Bacteria > Pseudomonadati > Pseudomonadota > Alphaproteobacteria > Hyphomicrobiales > Phyllobacteriaceae > Mesorhizobium > Mesorhizobium sp. LNJC391B00. Next base: position 13,838 of record NZ_AYWI01000013.1, on the reverse strand, counting down.
GTCGCGGCGTCACTGCCGAAGGATGCCATCCTGGTCGCGCGCTCGATGGGCGCGGCCGAACTGCTTGATTATCCCAGGGACAAGCTGCGCGGCGTGGTGCTGGAAGACGGCGCTGCCACCAGCCATGTCGTCATCGTAGCGCGCGCCATGGGCATTCCGGTCGCCGGCCAGATGAAGGGCGCCGTTTCCATGGCGGAAAACGGCGATGCCATCATCGTCGACGGCGAGGAAGGCACCATCCATCTGCGGCCGCAGCCCGACCTCGAAGCTGCCTATGCCGAAAAAGTGCGCTTCCGGGCGCGCCGGCAGGAAGTCTACCGGGAACTGCGCAAGAAGCCGTCGGTGACCAAGGACGGCGTCCAGGTCGACCTGCTGATGAATGCGGGCCTGGCCGTCGACCTGCCGCAGCTGGCCGAGGCGGGTGCCGCCGGCATCGGCCTGTTCCGCACCGAATTGCAGTTCATGGTCGCCTCGACCTTCCCGCGTGCCGAGGCGCAGGAGCGGCTCTACCGCGACGTGCTGGACGCGGCGCGCGGCAAGCCGGTCACCTTCCGCACCATCGACATCGGCGGCGACAAGGTGCTGCCCTACTTCAAGGGCGCCATCCAGGAAGAAAACCCTGCGCTCGGCTGGCGCGCGATCCGGCTGACGCTCGACCGGCCGGGTCTGCTCAGGACCCAGATCCGCGCTCTGCTGAAGGCCTGCGGCGGGCGCGAACTGAAGCTGATGCTGCCGATGGTTACCGAACTCGGCGAAATCGCCCAGGCGCGCGAGATCATCGACCGCGAAGTGCGGCATCTCTCCCGCTTTGCCCACCATCTGCCGACCAGCCTCAAGGTGGGCGCCATGCTGGAAGTGCCGTCGCTGCTGTTCCAGCTCGACGAGTTGATGAAGGCGGTCGATTTCGTCTCGGTCGGCTCCAACGACCTGTTCCAGTTCGTCATGGCGGTCGATCGGGGGAACACGCAGCTCTCCGACCGCTTCGACACGCTTTCGACGCCTTTCCTGCGGGTTCTGAAGCAGATCGCCGACGCCGGGGTTCGCAACCACACGCCGGTGACGCTGTGCGGCGAGCTTGCCGGAAAACCTATTTCCGCCATGGCGCTGATCGGCCTTGGCTACCGCTCGATCTCGATGTCTCCAGCCTCGATCGGCCCGGTCAAGGCGATGTTGACCGAACTGCCACTGGAGGAATTGGAGGCTTTCTTTGCCGACAATCTGATGGCGCCAGCTCAAGGGCTGCCGATGCGGGCGCTGCTGCAGGCCTTCGCCGACGACCGCTCCATCCCGCTATAGCATTAGCCATGGTCAATCTTCCCCGCGAGCGTATGGATCAGGTCGTCAAGCGTTTCGAGATGCTCGAAGCGCAGATGTCGGCCGGCCCGGCGGCCGATGCCTATGTGAAGATGGCCTCGGAATATGCCGAGCTGCAGGACATGGTGGCCAAGGTCAGGGAACTGCGCTCAGTCGAGCGCGAGCAAGCCGACCTCGAGGCGATGCTTGCCGACAAGGGCACCGATGCCGAGATGCGGGCCCTGGCGGAGGCAGATCTGCCGGGCGTCGAAGCGCGTATCGAACAGCTGCAAAAGGACATCCAGATCCTGCTGTTGCCTAAGGATGCGGCCGACGACAAGAACGCCATCCTTGAAATCCGCGCCGGCACCGGCGGCGACGAGGCGGCATTGTTTGCCGGCGACCTTTTTCGCATGTATGAGCGCTATGCCGCCGAACGCGGCTGGCGCTTCGAGACGGTGTCGGCCAGCGACGGCGATGCCGGCGGCTTCAAGGAAATCATCGCCACCATTTCCGGCAGGGGCGTCTTTGCGCATCTGAAATTCGAATCCGGCGTGCACCGCGTGCAGCGCGTGCCGGCGACCGAGGCCAGCGGGCGCATCCACACTTCGGCGGCGACGGTGGCCGTACTGCCGGAGGCCGAAGAGGTCGACATCGACATTCGCGCCGAAGACATCCGGATCGACACGATGCGCGCCTCGGGTTCGGGCGGCCAGCACGTCAACACCACCGATTCTGCGGTGCGCATCACCCATTTGCCGACCGGTATCATGGTGGTGCAGGCGGAGAAGTCGCAGCATCAGAACCGGGCGAAAGCCATGCAGATCCTGCGTGCGCGGCTTTACGACCTCGAGCGCAGCAAGGCAGACGAGGAGCGCTCGGAGTCACGCAAATCGCAGGTTGGTTCGGGCGACCGTTCGGAGCGCATCCGCACCTACAATTTCCCGCAGGGCCGCCTTACCGACCATCGTATCAACCTGACGCTCTACAAGCTCGACCGGGTGATGATGGGCGAGCTCGACGAGGTCATCAATGCGCTGATCGCCGACCATCAGTCGAAGCTGCTCGCCGATATCGGCCTCGATGGCTGACATGTTGCCCGGCGCGCTCGGGCCGTTGTTGCGGGCGGCGCGGGAGCGGCTTGCCGCGGCCGGCCTTTCCGACCCGGCGCTGGATGCCAGGCTGATCGTCGAACATTTTTCCGGCACGGACCGTACGCAGGCGATCGCCGACCCGCAACGGACGGTCGATGCGGGTGCGGTTGCCGCAATCGGCGCTGCTCTGCAGCGCCGCATGGCCGGCGAACCGGTGCACCGCATCCTCGGGTTTCGCGAGTTTTACGGCCTGCGGCTGTCGCTGTCGCCGGAAACGCTGGAGCCGCGGCCGGACACCGAAACGCTGGTCGAGGCGATCCTGCCTTTTGCCGGCGCGACGGCCAAAAGGCTGGGGGAATGCCGTATCCTCGATCTCGGCACCGGTACCGGCGCGATTGCGCTGGCGCTGCTCAGCGCGGTTCCGGCCGCGACCGCCACCGGGGTCGATATTTTACAAGACGCGCTGGCAACCGCGATACGCAATGCCGAGCAACTCGGACTCGCCGGCCGGTTCGTGGGGCTGCAGTCCGACTGGTTCGAAAAAGTTTCGGGCCGATACCATGTAATTGCCGCAAACCCTCCCTATATATCGTCTGGAGACATTGGAAATCTGCAGGACGAGGTCCGCGATTTCGATCCGCACAGAGCCCTTGATGGCGGTGTGGACGGTCTTGGCCCCTACAGGATCATCGCCGCCGAGGCGGCAAAGTTTCTGGAAGCAGAAGGCAAGATAGCGGTCGAGATCGGCCACACGCAGCGCAATGAGGTCAAAGACATATTCGCGGCAGCCGGCTACAGGCTGGCCGGGGCATTTGTCGATCTTGGCGGAAACGACAGGGTTCTTATGTTTGAACAGGGAAAGCCTTGACGCAGTGCAAAAAAGCGCTTGGCAATGCCGGGGAATGCGGCTAGGGTCCGCCCTAACCGGATGAGACGAAGCAGGCAGTGCTCTTAGCGATTCGGTTTTCCTTGGAAATAGCTGCCTTCTTGCGCAAACGACGCCCAAGCTTCGTGCGGGAATCGTCCGGCAAGTGATGTAACCGGAACAGGATGACACGTGGCGCCAACGCAATTGATGCGGGCGAACGCCGGTGAAGAAACGAAACGGCTGGCTGCATGAGCGCCTCCGTTCGTGAAACGTTTTTCGAAAATTTCAAAATGAAGAGAGTCTTATGAGGCCACAACAGCAGAACAGGCGCATGCGCGGTCGCAACAACAATGGCGGCGGCGGTGGCAACAACAATAACAACAACAACAACCGCAAGGGCCCAAATCCCCTGACGCGCAACTACGAGAGCAACGGCCCGGACGTGAAAATCCGTGGATCGGCTCAGCAGATCGCCGAAAAATACGCCACTCTGGCCCGTGATGCGCAAAGCTCCGGCGACCGGGTTATGGCGGAAAATTACCTCCAGCACGCCGAGCACTACAACCGCATCATTGCCGCCGCACAGGCGCAGATGCCGATCCAGAATGCCCCGCAGAACCGCGACGAATTCGACGACGATGAAGATCGCGACGATTTTGACAATGCCGGCAGCGGCAATGGCGGCGAGACGCAAGCGCCGATGGCGAACCACGGCAACGGTCCGCAGCCGACGATTGAGGGCACGCCGGCCGAACTCGCATACGGCCAGGAAAACGGCCGCGAGAACAACAGTGGCCGTGATAATAATGGCCGTGACAATAATGGCCGCAACAACAACGGCCGCGACAACAATGGCCGCAACCGTGACCGCCGCCCCAATGGCGGCTATGGCCAGAACGACCAGCGTGGCGACTTTGCCCAGCGTGGCGAGCAGAACGGCCAGCGCGGCGACCAGCAGCGCTTCACCGAAACCCCGGCACAGGCGGAAACCGTTTCCGCGGTTGAGCCCGAAGCCGAGAGCGGTTTCTCCGAGCCGGCGCCGCTGTACGAAAACCTGTCGCCGGCGGCTCTCGCCGCCCGGGCCGAACTCAATGAGGCAGCCGCCGAGAGCGGCGCTGCCCGTCGCCCGCGGCGTCCGCGCCGCCCGCGCAACAATGCCGATCAGGTCGGTGACGAACAGTCTGGTGGTGGCCAGGTGGTGGATGGCGCCGGCGAGACCGCTGCCGCTATTGACGTGGTGGATGCGGCGCCGGCCGAAAGCCCTGCCGGCGACCCGTTCGCCGTCGACGCCAACAACTGACCCACAAGACATAAGTCGATGAAACGGCGGAGAGAAATCTCCGCCGTTTTCGTTTGCTCGGCCATGCAATATCATCAGCCGGACGTCTTGAGCGGCAATGGCTTGCGCCCCATATCTGGCGTGAACTGGACCCGGCTCGGATGAGCGGGTCCGTCACCGCAATCTGATCCGGTGCCGCAAAGCGGGCCGGTGATGGAAGGAGACAGATATGAACCTCGAGAAATACTCCGAGCGCGTCCGCGGATTCATTCAGTCCGCCCAGACCATGGCGCTCTCGCGCAATCACCAGCAATTCACTCCCGAACATATGCTGAAGGTCCTCGTCGATGACGACGAGGGGCTGGCCGCCTCGCTGATCGAGCGCGCCGGCGGCAACGTGCGCGACGTCAAGCTTGGCGTCGAGACCGCCCTTGAGGCCATGCCCAAGGTGGAAGGCGGCAACGGCCAGCTTTATCTGGCGCAGCCGCTGGCCAAGGTGTTTTCGACCGCCGAGGAATTGGCCAAGAAAGCCGGCGACAGTTTTGTCACGGTCGAGCGGCTGCTGCAGGCGCTGGCGATGGAGAAGTCGGCCAAGACGGCCGATATCCTGTCCAAGGCCGGCGTCACAGCGCAGGCGCTGAACCAGGTGATCAACGACGTCCGCAAGGGCCGTACCGCCGATTCGGCGAGCGCCGAGCAGGGCTATGACGCGCTGAAGAAATACGCGCGCGACCTCACCGCCGATGCCCGCGCCGGCAAGCTCGACCCTGTGATTGGCCGTGACGACGAGATCCGCCGCACCATCCAGGTGCTGTCGCGGCGTACCAAGAACAACCCGGTGCTGATCGGCGAGCCGGGCGTCGGCAAAACGGCGATCGCCGAAGGTCTGGCGCTGCGCATCGTCAATGGCGACGTGCCCGAATCGCTGAAGGACAAGCAGTTGATGGCGCTCGACATGGGCGCGCTGATTGCCGGCGCCAAATATCGCGGCGAGTTCGAGGAGCGGCTGAAGGCCGTGCTCAACGAAGTCACCTCGGCGGCCGGCGGCATCATCCTGTTCATCGACGAGATGCACACGCTGGTCGGCGCCGGCAAGGCCGATGGCGCCGTGGACGCTTCGAACCTGTTGAAGCCGGCGCTGGCGCGCGGCGAACTGCACTGCGTCGGCGCGACCACGCTCGATGAATACAGGAAGCATGTCGAGAAGGACGCGGCCCTTGCCCGCCGGTTCCAGCCGGTCTTCGTCAACGAGCCGTCGGTGGAAGATACCGTGTCGATCCTGCGTGGCCTGAAGGAGAAGTACGAGCAGCACCACAAGGTGCGCATCTCGGATTCGGCGCTGGTCGCGGCGGCGACCTTGTCCAACCGCTACATCGCCGACCGTTTCCTGCCGGACAAGGCGATCGACCTTGTCGACGAAGCCGCGTCGCGGCTGAGGATGCAGGTCGATTCCAAGCCCGAGGCGCTGGACGAAATCGATCGCCGCATCATGCAGCTCAAGATCGAGCGCGAGGCACTGAAGGTCGAGAAGGACGAGGCGTCAAAGGACCGGCTCGCGCGTCTCGAAAAGGAACTCGTCGGCCTCGAGGAGGAATCGACCGAGATCACCGCCAAATGGCAGTCGGAGAAGCAGAAGCTTGGCCTCGCCGCTGACCTCAAGAAGCAGCTCGACGCGGCCCGCAACGACCTCGCCATTGCCCAGCGCAAGGGTGAATTCCAGCGCGCCGGCGAGCTTGCCTATGGCAAGATCCCGGAACTGGAAAAGAAGCTGAAGGAAGCCGAAGCCCAGGACGGCAAGGCCGGCATGGTCGAAGAGGTGGTCACGCCCGACCACGTCGCCCATATCGTGTCGCGTTGGACCGGCATTCCGGTCGACAAGATGCTGCAGGGCGAGCGCGACAAGCTGCTGCGCATGGAAGACGAGATCGGCAAGCGAGTCGTCGGCCAGGGCGAAGCGGTACAGGCGGTGTCCAAGGCCGTGCGTCGTGCCCGGGCCGGGCTGCAGGATCCGAACCGGCCGATCGGCTCGTTCATGTTCCTCGGACCGACCGGCGTCGGCAAGACCGAACTGACCAAGGCGCTGGCCAATTTCCTGTTCGACGACGAGAGCGCCATGGTGCGAATCGACATGTCGGAATACATGGAGAAGCACTCGGTCGCCCGGCTGATTGGCGCGCCTCCCGGCTATGTCGGCTATGAGGAAGGCGGCGCGCTGACCGAAGCGGTGCGGCGCCGGCCCTATCAGGTCGTGCTGTTCGACGAGATCGAGAAGGCGCATCCGGATGTCTTCAACGTCCTGTTGCAGGTGCTCGACGACGGGCGGCTGACCGACGGGCAGGGCCGCACGGTCGACTTTCGCAACACGCTGATCGTCATGACGTCGAACCTCGGCGCCGAATATCTGGTCAATCTCGGCGAAGAGCAGGATGTCGATGCCGTGCGCGACGAGGTTATGAGCGTGGTGAGAGCCTCGTTCAGGCCGGAGTTCCTCAACCGCGTCGACGAGGTGATCCTGTTCCACCGGCTGCGCCGGCAGGATATGGGCCGCATCGTCGAGATCCAGCTCAAGCGGCTGGAAAGCCTGCTCGTCGACCGCAAGATCACACTGTCGCTCGACCAGGAATCGATCGACTGGCTGGCGGCGAAGGGCTACGACCCGGCCTATGGCGCGCGGCCGCTGAAGCGGGTGATGCAGAAGGACCTGCAAGATCCGCTGGCGGAAAAAATCCTGCTTGGCGAGATACTCGACGGCTCGACCGTCAAGGTCACCGCCGGCTCCGACCGGTTGAATTTCCGGTCCAGGCCCACTGTGGTGCCGACCGACGCGGCAGCCTGATCCAACGCCGCGCGTCCGACCGGACGCGCGGCATTTTCTTATGAAACAACAATCCTTTGACGGGGGTGCAGATGACGCTGGACGACTACAACAGCTTCTGCGCCTCGCTGCCGCAGACGACGCACGTCGTGCAGTGGGGCGGGGCCGATGTCTGGAAAGTCGGTGGCAAGGTCTTCACCATCGCCGGCCATGACCGGGAGGGTGGCGTCTTCGTCACCTTCAAATGCTCTGAGATGGCATATGACGTGCTGAAGGATCAGCCCGGCTGCCGGCCGGCGCCCTATCTCGCCTCGCGCGGCATGAAATGGATCCAGCGTCAGACAAGCCAGAGCATGGATGATGATGCGCTGAAGGACTATCTCGGCGAAAGCCACCGCCTCGTCGTCCTCAAGCTGACGAAGCAGACGCGCAAGGAATTGGGCCTGTAGCAACCAGTAATCCGCCATCTTCATGCCCGGTTCATGTTGGAAAGCTTATGTTGTGGTTTGCTGGCGAAGGGGTTTGCCTGCAGGCTTTTGACGATCAGGGCGTTCCTTGCGCATCCAAACGGTGGCGAGAACGTTCTGGTGGGAACACTGCCGGGCGGCGGCAATTACGCATGACCCCGAAAATCGAAATTCGATTTTCGGAAAGGATCATGCGCAGACATGAAGTGTTACAACGTCCTTTGCGCGTCCAAACGGACGCGCGGCGCTGTAAGTACCGGAGAGTTTGACCACCATGTTCCGCACGATCCTTGCCTTTTCGGTGCTCGCCGCCGGGCTGCTCACGTCCAGCGCCATGGCATCGCCGACTGTGGACAACGCACTGCCGGCCGTCCGCGCCGCCGATAGCGGCGGCATTGTGCTTGCCCAGGACGGCAATCTCGACATCTATTACGACGCCAGGGGCAACCGCGTCATCGTCGATGCCGAGACCGGCAAGGTCATTGCCATCCAGCCGCCGCAGACCAGGCTCGACCGCCGCGCGCTGCGCCGGGAAATGCGGGCACGTGAGCTTGGACGCGCACCGGTCGAAGACGACGACCGCTACTATCTCGACGATCCCGAAGACATGGCGCGTTTCCGCCGCAGGCAACTGGACGATCAGGGACGAATCCCCGGCCCGCCGGTTGATGAATACGATCCTGAAAGCGACAGATTCCTGGGGGCCGCTCCGCAGGATGATGCCAATGACAGCGACACCTATCCGGAAGCGCCGAAATCCGCTGAACCGCGGCCCCTCAAGCGCCAGCCGCTGAACGAAGCCTCTATCGATCCCGCCGAACCGGCGGCGCCCGCCGACCAGGCCGCGCTGCCGCCGAAAGCCGGTGGCAAGACCGTGGTCGATCCCTCGCTTTCACTCGGCGCACGCCAGGATGTAGCCGCCTTGCAGGTGCTGCTCGACCGCGCCGGCGCTTCACCCGGCGTCGTCGACGGGCGCTTCGGCTCCAATGTCGACAAGGCGCTTGCCGCCTATAACCAGATCACCGGCAGCAATCTGCGCTCGACCGACGCGGTCGGCATCCAGGCTGCGCTGGCGCAAACCGGTGGCGATGCTTTCGCCAATTATACGATCACGCCCGAAGACGCGGCCGGGCCTTATGTCGCCTCGATACCGGAGGATTACAGCCAGAAGGCGCAGCTCGACCGCATGGCTTACACCTCCGTCACCGAAGCCTTGGCCGAACGGTTCCACATGGACGAGAACTACCTGAAGGGGCTCAATCCCGAGGCCGACTTCAGCCGTCCCGGCACCATCATCAAGGTCGCCAATTTCGGCAGGCTGGTGGCGACGCCGGTTGCCCGCATCGTCGCCGACAAGGACAAGAAGCAGGTGTTCGCCTATGACGCCGGTGGCAAGCTGGTCGCGGCCTATCCGGCCACCATCGGTTCAGCCGACACGCCCTCGCCGACCGGCACCCATACGGTGTCGCGCGTCGCGCTCGATCCGAACTACACCTACAACCCCAGCATCAATTTCAAGCAGGGCCAGAACGATAAGATCCTGACCATCCCGCCGGGTCCGAACGGCCCGGTCGGCTCGGTGTGGATTGCGCTGGACAAGCCGACCTATGGCATTCACGGCACGCCCGATCCCTCCAAGATCGGCAAGACCGAAAGCCATGGCTGCGTGCGCCTGACCAACTGGGATGCGCGTGAACTGGCCAAGCTGGTGTCGCCGGGCGTCACCGTCGAGTTCGTCGGCGGTCCCTCGGCCGATGATGTTGCGGAGCAAGTGAGCGCTCCAGCGCAGTGATGTCGGCCTGCCCATAAGGCAGGCCGACATCTAAGCTGGATTCATGAGCGCAGGGCGCTGGCTGGTTGTTGCCGGCCCGCAACAAGTCTAAGCAGGCGCTGATGAAGTCTCCGAGTGAAGCCGCAGCCGTTCCCCTGACCAGGTCGCTTTCCAACGGTACATTTTGCCCGCAGTCGCAGCGCAAGTTCGTGCTGGTTGCGGCGATCCTTGCGTCAGCGCTCGGCTTCATCGACGGGTCGATCCTGGCCATTGCCATGCCGGCAATGCGCGTCGACCTCGGCGCCAGCCTGGCCGAGGTCCAGTGGATTTCCAACGCCTATGCGCTGACGCTGTCGGCGCTGATTCTGGCCGGCGGCGCCGCCGGCGACCGGTTTGGCCTCAGGCGCGCCTTCGTTGCCGGCATTGCGTTGTTCATCGTCGCTTCGCTGGCCTGCGCGGTGGCGCCGAATGCGCTGGTGCTCATCGCCTTTCGCGCCATTCAGGGCCTTGGTGCGGCGATCATGGTGCCGGGCAGCCTCGCCATCATCGCCAAGGCCTATCCGAAGAAGGAGCGCGGCCGGGCGATCGGCATCTGGGCCGCCGCCTCGGCGCTGACGACGGCGCTCGGTCCAGTGCTCGGTGGCTTCGTCCTGTCGGCCTTTGGCGGCGGTATCTGGCGGGCGATCTTCGCCGTCAACCTGCCGCTCGGGCTGATCTCGATCTATCTCCTGCTGGCCAAGATTCCCGCCGACGCGCCGACGGAGAAGCGAAGCCTCGATCTCGGCGGCGCCGCTCTCGCCACGCTTGCCTTCGGGGCGCTTGCCTACGGACTGACCTCGATGAGCGCCGAAGGCAGCGGGCTGATGTCGGGGCCGAGCATCGCCGCAGGCGCCGTGCTGCTTATCATCTTCATCGTCTTCGAGCTTCGGCAGCGCGAGCCGATGATCGATCTCAAGCTGTTTCGGATCGGCGCCTTCGCCGGCGCCAACCTCGCCACCTTCTTCCTGTATTTCGCGCTGTCGGCCAATCTGTTCTACCTGCCGATGCTGTTGATCGCTGGATGGGGGCTGAGCACCAAAGAGGTCGGTTTCATCTTCCTGCCGCTGTCGGCGTTGATCGCGCTGCTGTCGGGTCTCGTCGGCCAGTGGTCGGATCGCATCGGTCCGCGTTTTCCGATCGCCAGCGGCTGCCTGGTGGTCGCCATCGCCTTTGCCGGGCTGGCTTTGCTCACTCATGCCGGCATGCACAATTTCTGGACCGGTATCTTTCCACTGATGGCGGTGATGGGGCTCGGCATGGCGCTGGTGGTGTCGCCGCTGTCGACGGCGGTCATGACCGCGGTCGAGGACAAGGATACCGGCGCCGCTTCCGGCATCAACAATGCGGTTTCGCGCATTGGCGGGCTGATTGCTGTGGCGGCGATGGGCTCGCTCGCGGCCTGGGTCTATTCGACGATGCTCGATACCAGCGTCAGGCCGGGCATTCCGGGGTTCGGAGAACCGGCATTGGCCGGCCTGGCGTCAGACCTTGATGCAACACGGCTCGCCGCCAGCGATGCGGCGTTCGCGGCCGTGTCGACAGTGACGGCCGTGCTTTGCCTCCTTGCCGCTATTATCGCCTGGGCCACCGTTTCGGGGCAAAAGCTGCCTTGGTCACGAGCCGAAGAGGAGCAGTCGACCTGATTCGGAGCCGACCCGATTCGGAATGCTCTGATGGGGCGATTATGATTCGCCGGCGTCGAGTGTGACGGCTTAAAGCGCGTCGCGCTGAAACGGATTCATACGACGCGCTTTAAGTGTTTGTTTTGAGGCATGTCGTTGTCCCAGAACCGCGGCACACTTCTGGGCGACATGCATTAGCCTTCGATCTTGGCGCTCGCGACCTTCAGCGGATTGCTGTCTTCCTGCTTGAGCAGTTCATCGATGCGCTCGCGCTCGCGCTTGAAAGCGACCAGGTCGTCGCCCTTCAGCACCTTGCCGACCGGCAGGCGCACGCGCATCGGGTCGACCTTGGTGCCGTTGACGATCAGCTCGTAGTGAAGATGCGGGCCGGTGGAGAGGCCGGTCTGACCGAGGAAGCCGATGGTCTGGCCCTGGCGGACATGAACGCCCGGTTCGATGCCTTTGGCAAAGGCGCTCTGGTGATTGTAGGAGGTCTCGTAGCCATTGGCATGGCGGATGATGATCTGTTTGCCGTAGCCGCCGGCCCAGCCGGCCTTTTCGATGGTGCCGTTGCCGGCGGCGATGATCGGCGTTCCGATCGGCGCCGCCCAGTCGACGCCGGTATGCATGCGGACATAACCGAGGATCGGATGTCGGCGGGCGCCGAAGCCGGAGCGGAATTTCCCGGCGGGCAGGGGGTTGCGCAACAGGAACTGCTCGGCGCTAGATCCGTCCTCGTCGAAATAGTCGGTCGAGCCGTCCTGCATCTGGAATCGGTAGAAATTGCGCGTCTGGCCGCCGAAGGTCGACGAGACATAGAGCAGTTCCGATTCGTCGGAGGCCTGGTCGTCGCCGTCCGGCTGCGAGAACAGCACGTCGATGCGGTCCGATGGATTGAGCCTGGACTGGAAGTCGACGCCGGAGGCCAGGAGCTTGACCAATTGCTGGGTCAGCTTCTTCGACATGCCATAGGAATAGGCGGCGCGGTAGATGCCGTCATAGACGTTCGGCAGATTGCCGCGCACCACCACCGGTGCCGACGAATCGTCGAACGCGGTCAGCAATTCGGGGTTCGGCTCCGGTTCCTGCGCCGGCACATACTGGCCGCGGTCGTCGAGCGCGATGGTGACGATGTGCGTTGTCTTGTCATAGACGCTGGTGCGAACGACCTTGGCGGCGTCGCCATGTACCTCGAGCCCGACCCGCAGCACGGTTCCGGCCTTCAGCGCCGGTGCGTTGAGCAGCTTGCCGATCGCCTCCGCCATGCCGGTGGCGTCATCGCCCGTATAGCCCGAATCAGCGAAAGCCTCGGCAATGTCGCGGTCCCTGGTGAAGGGAATGATTTCCTCGGCGAAAGCCGGGGTCTGGTCGTCGAGCGCGACGCGCGGCGCCACCGAGACGTTTTCCGGCACGATCTTGACGTCGTAGGAGCCGGCCATCGATTCGGCGAAGGCATCGCCGAATCGCTGCGGGTCGACATAATGCAGCGAGGCGACCTGCACGGCGCCGTCGCTGAGGTCGGTGCCGGCTTCGCGCACCACTTTTTCCACCTCGTCGGCGGACAGGTCGCTTTTCTCGTCGAAGGAGGCCGTCTCGACCGGGAAATCGACCGTCTTCAGGCTCATCTCGCTTTCGACCTTGGCGCCGTAGATCTGGCCCCCAACTGCGGAAGCCGTCGCCGGCTGCGCCGGCGTCGAGTCGCCATCGTCGCCGAACACCTGCATCGGGTCGAAAGGCGGATAGGCGCGGTTGGTGGTGTGGCCGGCGGCCAGCGCCATCTTGATCTGCACGAACGGCATGGTGTGGATAACGTCGCGGTCACCGACCTTGGTCACCATCGACACTTCCATGCGCCGGCGGTCCTTGGCCTTGGCGATCTGGCGCGGCGCCACCAGCCTGGTGGTCTTGGCGACCTCGCCGGAATCGCCGCCGCTTTCGAGCTGGGCCAGTTCGGCGATTTCGGGCGGGGTTGCCAGCTGCTGGCGGCCGTCAAGGGCGGCAAACAACGCCACGCCCATCAGCACACTCGAGGTCACGCCGGTAAGAAAGGTGCCCGACAGCCAGCGCGCCGAAACCTCGCGCCGGTCGGGCGGGCCGCTGCGGCCATCCGCGATCAGCGGCGGCTCATTGCCGAGTTCGGCTATGACATCTTCCGTGTCTGGCATCCAGAAAGGCTGCTTCTTCCCCGGGCGGAACGGCTTTTCGCTTCTGTTGGGCCATGACATTTGCCTGTCACGGCGAGTGAAGTCAACGAAGCGGCGAAATCCCCACGCACACGCTCTGTTTTACAGCCCCTTATAGAGAGGCGACTTTATCCTCTTGTAGGAGGGTCCGAACCGGTGGATGCGCAGACCCCGCTTTGGCTCTTATAGGAAGGCACCTTGCGGGCCGCGCCGAGCCCTTCTTTGTTGGCCTTGGTGTCGAACGGCAATGCGGCGGCAATAGGGCTCCTTTTTGGCAACGCCAATGTTCCCTGGGGCAGTCCGCCGGCGCCAAAACTTCTGTCGCAAAAAGTTCAAAAACATCGTCGATGACTGTTGACAGTTCTGGTTGGTGGCGACTATATACGCCTCACGAACGAGGGCGGTGC
>NZ_AYWI01000012.1:0-154584 GCF_000502535.1 Mesorhizobium sp. LNJC391B00 | reverse complement strand
AGAACCTGGCCCATAGCGCATCCTTTGATTCGGACGAAAAGTATGCGCCATCAAAGCCTGGGATCAAACACCTAGAGCGTTTCAGATTTTGACAGAAGCGTATCCAGCGTTTGCGAAGTAGTTTCTGCATTCATTGGGTTGGATGGTTGATACGAGGTGGCCGATGTGTCGCCAGGTGTCGTCGATGGTTCGCTTCTGGGCGGCTCGCATCCAGTGTTTGATCTTGGCGAAGGCTTGCTCGATTGGGTTGAGGTCGGGCGAGTATGGCGGCAGATACCAAAGCCTGGCGCCTGCGGCGCGGATCATCTGCCGGATGGCGGCCGACTTGTGGGAGCCAAGATTATCCATGACGACGATGTCGCCGGGCTGGAGCACTGGCACGAGCTGCTGCTCGACATAGGCCCGGAAGCTCTCGCCGTTGATCGGTCCATCGAAGACGCAAGGGGCAGCAAGACGGTCGAGCCGCAGGGCGCCGAGGAAGGTCAGCGTGCGCCAGTGGCCGTGCGGAGCAAAGCCGCGCAGGCGTTTGCCGCATGGTCCCCAGCCGCGCAGCGGTGCCATGTTGGTCTTGATCCAGGGTTTCGTCGATGAATACCAGCCGTTCCGGATCGAGACCCGCCTGCCAGGAACGCCAGCGTTGTCGTAGGCGGGCAACATCGGCGCGAGCTTGCTCAAGGGCGAATAGCGTTTTTTTGAACCGCAATCCTTCGCGCCGCAGGAAATGCCATACCGTGTCGTGCGAGACCTTCACACCGCGCGCCGCAAGTTCGTCCTTCAGCCCATGCAGCGACAGATGCGACGTCTGGTTGATCCGTTCCACGATGAACGCCCGGTGCGGCTCCAGAACACGCTTGCGGTGGCCGCCCATCTTACCCGGTGCCACAGACCCATTCGCCCGATAGCGCTGCGACCACTTCACCGCCGACGAAACCGCCACGCCAAAACGAGCCGCCACCGAGCGGCAGCTCTCGCCAGCCTCGATCGCGCCAACAACACGCTCACGTAGATCGTTCGAAAGGGGAGCCGTCATCTGATGCTGGCCTCCGATCCAGCCAGCATCTTGAATCACAAAACCACTCTCACGGGAATCCCGCAGATTCAGTCAAAATCTGAACTGCTCTAGTTGTTTTGGCTGAGGACGAGCGTAACCACCTTAGGCTCGGCTCGCTGCAGACATCGTTCCGGAATATTGGGCCACATCGCCTTGGCGCATCCCTGATCTTCGCTTGACGCCGTCGCAAGCGAGCGTTCTGCGTTACCGGCTTCGTCTGCGGTCGACAGGAATACTTGCGTGGCGAGCGCAGTAGCCATAGATACTTGGACGAGGATAAGGGCGTAGGCAAATCGTCTGATCATCCGCTCGCAACGTTCAATCCGCGAAGTGGTTCCAACGTCGCGACCCGCCGATGTAAAACCCGATCACGATGCTCGAGCCTGCGCCCTGCCCGTCCTCAGCTTTCCTAAGGACAACCCTTCGTGGCCGGCCGCTTCATGATGCCCTTGGGCGCCGTGCCTGAGTGCTCCTGGACGCGTTTCCATAGCCTCTCGCGCATTTCCCGGTTCAAGGTGACGAATGCGCTTCAGACATAACGCCCGGTGCCGCGCTCAGCCATTAGAGTGAAAGCCGGCTTGCCCGCTTCACGCTCGACGCCGAGCAGATCGAATCGTCGATCGCATAGCACTTGGCCTTCAGCCAGTTGGTCGACGGACCGCGTCGGTATTTGCTGTCCTTCCGCTTCGAGACCATGCCTTCAAGTCCGGCCTTGTCGAGCAAGTGAAAGATGGCCTTGGCTTCCCCCGGCAGGGGCTCGCTGAACTGAATACGCCCGCCGGGCTCGATCATGCTGGCCAGGATCTCGCGCCGCTCCTCTAGCGCCTTATCGCGCAGATCGTGGCCGTTAAGATGAAGCAGATCAAAGGCAACAAAATACAAGTCGTGCTGCTGTCATTCAGAACGACGATCTCGCCCTCGACAATGGCGCTTCGGCACCAAGGCGCTTTGCCTCTCTCACCAGGTCGCGATATTTCGCCGTCCAGGCGTGGCCATTGCGCGTATAAATGCGTGTGCCGACTTCATCAATGATCATCTGCGATCGGTAGCCGTCGAACTTGACCTCCTGGGTCCAGCCTTCACCCTCGGGAGGCTTCTCCACAAGGGTCGGCATCAACGGCTCGATGAACTTCAAACGCATGTACTGACCACCCTCCGGCGATTCAATAAGATGAAGCTAAAATAGTTCCGAAACCGGAATCAGCCTCTTGGGTGCAACAAACACGTCAACTCGGCGTTGCGGGATGAGCGAAGGAGGAATCGATATGGCCGACGACAAGAGCAAGCGGGATTTTCGTGATCGGGACCGTGTCTCGGCCGATGAGGATTATGAAGTTGAATATTTCGCAACAAAGACCGGCATCACACCCCAGCAGGTCAAAGAGCTGATCGCGAAGCACGGNGTCCAGCCTTCACCCTCGGGAGGCTTCTCCACAAGGGTCGGCATCAACGGCTCGATGAACTTCAAACGCATGCACTGACCCACCCTCCGGCGATTCAATAAGACCAAGTAAAAATGGTTCCGAAGCCGGAAATCAGCCTTTTGGTGCAACAAACACGTCAACTCGACGTTGCGGGATGAGCGAAGGATGAATCGATATGGCCGACGACAAGAGCAAGCGGGATTTTCGTGATCGGGACCGTGTCACGGCCGATGAGGATTATGAAGTTGAATATTTCGCAACAAAGACCGGCATCACACCCCAGCAGGTCAAAGAGCTNCACGGCCGATGAGGATTATGAAGTTGAATATTTCGCAACAAAGACCGGCATCACACCCCAGCAGGTCAAAGAGCTGATCGCGAAGCACGGGCAACCAACGCGAGACTTTGGAGCGGGTAGCCAAGGCGCTGCGGAAACAATGACCAGGCTATCTGATCTCGGCAGACCACTGATCGGCCACCGACATGAAGGCCCGCCCGCGAGCGAACTCGCGCATTTCCTTCCTTGCCTGTTTGCGGTCAACAGATCGATATGCGCGATTTTCGCCAGGTCACTTATCATGCCGATCCGGAGCACGAGCCGCTCGAACTGGACGCTTAGGACCAAAAGTGCCGAAATACCACGTTGAGGAAATGGACGGCGATACCGTGACGGCTACCCACATCGTCCACGCGACAACGCCGATCAGGGCGGCGCGGGAAGCGACAGAGCGCGACATCACTCTGCGCACCAGCGAGCCCATCTGGATCAGGGTTGCCGACGAAAAGCGCGGCCACAATTCGAATACAGTTTCAGCCAACTCGGCTAGCTGAGTTTTTGAATGGCATACCATGCCGTCGACCTCGATACGCAAGTTCGACTATGACCCGAACACCAGGGNGCTGAGTTTTTGAATGGCATACCATGCCGTCGACCTCGATACGCAAGTTCGACTATGACCCGAACACCAGGGTTCTCTCCGTCTGGTTTGTGGCAAGCGGGAAGCATTACGAGTTTTTGGACGTACCTGCTGAGGCCGTTGCTGCGTTCAAAGCTGCCTTTGCTAAGGGCGTCTATTTTAACAGGCACATCCGCAATCGTTATGCAGTCCGGCTCGCGCCAGGGCGCTGACATCTGGAGACGCCGGGTTTGTGCAGGGATGGCCCGCGCCTGCTTCCGAGCGCGGGCCGACCATGATGAGTGAGGGGCCATCTTGGTCACCGGCAGGGACCGCTGAGAACGAGCCGGGTGTGACCGAACAGCCTCGGAGCGGGGATGTTCCCGGCTGACCCAAAAAGGCCAAAGGGCGCAATTAGCACCGACTTAATTAGGTCCGGAAAATTTTAACGAATCGTTGACCGCGCTGTCCCAGAATAGGACGGCGCGGTCAAACCCCAACCTTGGCTGCGCAGGCGGCTTCGGCACTCAGTTCCACCCCCGAGCTGTCGGAGCCGCCACCCACCCCACACTTATACCAGCAATGGTTGAATCAACCGTTACTGCACGTGCTTTCATGGCGCTTCCCTGATCGTTAGACTTTGACGGATCAAACAGAGGATTCACAGATTCGGAGACTCGACCGATGGAAACGATCTTCGATGACGTCGGCAACGGCCTCAGAGCGCCCGCACAGACGCATGGCGCCCTGTATGCGCCTTCGCGCATCGACATGGCCGGCAAGCTGTTCCTTGGCGTCGCAATCGGCCTGGGCCTTGGCTTTGGAATGGCGAACGCGGGTTAGACCCGACCTATCGGTTCGGGCGGTCCGTAGCCAAAACGTTGTAGAGCACCAAACACGCCAGCAACGAAATGACGCTGCCCAGCAGGTCGCCTAGGGTCAGGCCGGAAAAATAGACAAGATCGAACGCCAGTACCGCCATCGCTCCAGCCAATCATGATTCGGGACACTGCCGACATTAACCGTTAGTCGGCACTGTTCCGGTCTGGATAACCTGTTCAATCTTTTCGTTGAACTTGCGCCATTCGCCAACAATCCAAAGTTAGGCGAAGCAATCAAGCTTGCGAATGAATACGCCTCCGGAGACGTCCCCATCGGCCAAGAGGTTTTCGAGGCCATCGGAGCGTCGCGGAAAGAAATGATAGAGAGTTGGCGAAAGAGGCGGAACGCTATCCGGTCTGGCAAGCTCGCTCCCACACCACGCAACCTAATCCAAAGTACCGCGAGGAATAGGAATGGCTAAAGTCCGCAAGCGCACCCTGCCCTCCGGTGAAGTTCGCTGGCCGGCAGACTACTTCGATGCCGCTGCAATCGCCGCGCCAAGCAGTTCGACAAGCGCAAGGATGCCGACGGCTATCCGGTAAAGGTGCGACGTGACCTGCAGCTATGATTCGAATCCAGGTTCCCCAGAAAGCGATTTTTCCGTTTGATCATTAGAACATTTCGTGTCAGTCGGACGCACGGTCGGTAATTTTTGTTCCCGTTTCGAGCTTGCGGATGGCGCTTTCGCCGAGCGCCGGATCTCGGTTGAGGAAGGCTGTGGCCGGTGATCGTTGCGATTTCCGGCACCCAGGCCTCGACGAGCGCCAGGCGCGTTACAGCAGTCCCGCGAATGTATTTAGGGTCACTCCGACCACCCCGGCCGAGGCGCAGGCCTTGCGCCACGATGATCGAAAGCCATCTGAGGTCCATGGCACGCCGTCGCTGTTCAAAAGTATCTGCCCGACCTTGTCGCGCAACGCCTCGAGCGCAGCCTTGAGCGGCCCTCCGACGGGAATGACCACACGAGTTCCGGTCTTGGATTGCTGCAGGCGGATCACCTTGCCGTCATACTGCTGTCAAGTGAGCCGCAGCAGGTCGCCCTGGCGCCGGCCGGTCCACAAGGCCAGTGTGAGCGGCAGATGCAGGTGCGCGGGAGCGCTGGCATAGAATGCGGCCTCGTAGGCGGCAGACCAGACGTTAGCCACCCTGGTGCCGCGATAGAGGCGCCCGCCCTTCTCGCAAGGATTGGCTGACACAAGGCCGCGACCGTGTCCCCAGGACAGGATCCTCGCCAGCACCTGCCAGCCATAGTCTGCCTGTTGGCGCGATGCCTTGGCGCGCTCGTCGCGCCACTCCATGAAGATGCCGCGCGTGCGGCGGTCGCTCATGCCCGACAGCGGGAAGTCACCGAATTTCTTTCCGATAACCTTGATCAGCTTGACATAGTCGGCTTGCGTGCGCGGCGCCAGGTCATCCAAATCCGAGCTGGCCTGAAATTCATTCAGCACGGACAGCAGCACGCCCTGGCGCGGCTTGGCCTTGGTCGCGGCGGCAGCTTTGTAGGCTGCGATGAATTCGGGATCTCCAGGCTTGCCAGGCAAGGTGGCCCGCCCTTCCAAGCCCACTAGTAGGTGACGAGGCTGCCGTCGGCGAGTTGTTTGGCGCGGCTGTTCAGCCCCTTAAGACGAACGCGCATGATTTTTTATATACTGGTCGACGGGGTTTTCCGGTTCGCTCGTATGTGTAGCGGCGATGACCACGATCTTGCCCGTCGCCGGATCTATTTCTAACCTGCCAGGCTCCATGTTGCCTTAGCGTGCGCTCTTGATCCGCGCGCAATATCGGCAATTTTGAAGGAGATCAGTGTGCCGGCCATTTTGGATTGCTCCCGCCTTTTCAGCCGCCGCGTTTTCCAAAAGATTCGTGAGGTTTTGGATAACTGCTTGGAGCAGATCCTTGACGGGCAGCCTCATCACCTTCTCGATGCCAATTAAGACTTCCAGGACAATTCGAGCCGGCCTGAGAATGATCGAAACCGGATATTGCTCGCGCCTAATTACCTCTCCTACCGGAGACGATGCATCGAAATCAGACCATCCCTGCCCTTCCTGATCGAAAGACAAGGCCAAGGTGCGGAAATTCGGACTCTTGGGACCTTCTCAGGTTACAGCAACCGACACAGTGAAACGCAATTGTCCATGAGATCGGCCGTTGCTGCTACACATTCCCCTCGCTGAGGCATGCGTTTCTGGAAGGCGGTCCGCAGCCGGTTCCGTGCACGTTTTATTTTGACTGTTAACTGTCACGCTAGTCGAATGTTGACGACTCCCCCTCGGAAGAGTTAATAATCGCCTAATATAAGCATTTTCTTAAAAACATGATCGGCAGCCGACGAGTTTGCCGACGCAATGGGGAGACGCAGCGCGACGACCAATCTCGTCGCAACATCATCATCATCATCAACATCGAGCCGCCATCCGTAAACGGTACTGCTGAGTCAGCCGTTCGCAAGGCGTAACATAGCGGCGGTTTGGTGGGCTGACGAAGTCTATGAGTTTTGATAGCGAGTGCTTTGTCTTTTCAGTGCGGTCGGTAAACGGATGTGGGGGCATCTGTGTATGAGTAAGGGGGTTATAATGGCTGCTTCTCAAATCATAAACGCCGACGGAATGTCGACGTTGCTTCCCGATACGCCACAGGGCGGAGACTATACCTACCGCTTAGCCGAAAATGCGCCCGTCCCCATTTCCACCGTTCTGACCATTATATCTCTCGATGGGTCGAGTTGCGATCTGGCCGAAATCACACTTTGCTCTCCGAATGATGAGTTTTCCGCCTCGACCGATCCGAAGAAGCCCGCTGTTGCCTGCGCAGATTCAGCAGGCATCAAGCTGTGTTTGCCGGACTCGCGAGCGTGGGCGTTTGGCATTGGTACACATGCCATTGGTCTGGATGCGAACTCATTTGGTCCGGCGCTCTCGCCCAGGATCAAGCCGTTTGTTGGCGAAGGCGAACTTGCCCTCATAGGTTCACAATTTTTGAGCGACGCCGCTGCAAGCGGCAGGTCAATGTCGGCACTTCTCGATCGACAAGAACAACTAGCGAGATAGGGGACGGGGTATGGCAACGGCAACTGGTACAAGCGGCAACGACAATCTGGTCGGCGGTAGTGGAGACGACGTGCTTTTGGGCGGTGCCGGAAGCGATCGCCTGAATGGCGGTTCAGGCGCCGATACGCTCGATGGAGGCAGTGGTTTCGACACGGTCCTGGGCGGATCGGGAGCGGACACGCTCATCTATCGCGCGTGGGAAAATCAGTACAAGTTTGGTAGCCAAGTCTACGGCACAGGGACAACCGTCGGACAAACAGCCTTTTCCGGCTACGACACCTACGACGGCGGTAACGGCAATGCTGCGAAAGGCACTGCCGAGATCGATACGCTCGCTATCTATCTAAGCAATGATCAACTAGCCAACACGTCATTCATGACCGCGTTTAACACCGAACTTGCTCAGTTTCGTGCCTTCATTGCCGCGAACTCGAACACGAATACCGGCCAAGCAGGTCAGGCAGAATTTACCTTCGCCACGATCAACCTCAAGGTCTCCGCGATCGAGCGGGTCGTCGTTCTCGATAGCGCCGGGCAAGTTCCTGTCTCCGTAAATATTGTCGACCCTTCCTTAAATGATGGTGACAACAACTCGGTCGTGACCTTCACTTTTCTTGGTCCCGTGACGGGCTTCGATTCTGCCGATGTTACGGCAATGAATGGCACGCTGACTGATTTTGTGAAGATTGATGCTTCGCATTATACGGCGAAGTTTATAGCAAATGACGGCTTCGCCGGCACCGGCTCGGTGTCTGTGACGGCAAACAGCTACACCGACCTTGCCGGCAACCTCGGCGCGGCGGGCTCCGACACGGTCATTGTGGATACCGCCAACCCGACGGTCGTGATCGGCACCGACGACAGCGCCCTGAAGATCGGCGATGTCGCGCACCTGACCTTCACCTTGAGNCCGACGGTCGTGATCGGCACCGACGACAGCGCCCTGAAGATCGGCGATGTCGCGCACCTGACCTTCACCTTGAGCGAGGCGTCGACCAGCTTCGGCAGCGACGACGTCGCCGTCGCCGGCGGCACGCTGAGCAATTTTGCCGGCAGCGGCACCAGCTACACCGCCGACTTCACGCCCCCCCCCGGCAGCCCCCCCCCCGCCACTGTCAATGTGGCGGGCGGCGGCTTCACCGACGCGGCGGGCAACAACAACACCGCCGCCACGCAGCTGAGCATGACGGTCGACACCGTCGCGCCGACGGTCNCCGACGCGGCGGGCAACAACAACACCGCCGCCACGCAGCTGAGCATGACGGTCGACACCGTCGCGCCGACGGTCTCCATTGGACTCAACGACACCGCGCTCACGGCCGGCGATGTCGCGACGGCGACCTTTACCTTCAGCGAGGTACCGTCGAACTTCTCCGCGGCAGACGTTACCTATGACACCACCAGCGCGACCTTGGGCGCAATAACGCCCACGGGCGATCCAAGGGTCTTCACGGCCACTCTAACACCGATCGCGTCGATCAATGATGCTACCAACGTCATCGCCGTCGGCACTTCCTGGCAAGACCCAGCGGGTAATGCCCCAGCGGCCACAACCAACTCAGTCAACTATACCGTCAACACCGCCGACGCGCCGCCGACAGTGGTCATAACGTCGGACAACAACGGTTCGAAACCTACGATTACATTTACATTTAGCGAAGCGGTTACAGGATTTGACCTCAGCGACCTCCAGATTGTCGGAGCAACTGTCAATGGACCGATCATTCACGTAGGGATGACTGGTGGCCAAGACATTTACACGCTGGCTCTTAAGGACGCGTCTGGATCGGGGTCGCACACTATTCGCGTGATAAGTAGCGGTACGGGGTCGTCATTCTGGACAGATTCTACCGGACATGGCGGCATAGGGAGCCCAGTATTCACCCTGCCCGCCGGTGTCGCCGGCGAGCCTATCAATCTCGCCCTCACCGATCCATCGCATGAGGGTGCGCTCATCACCGTCACGGTGAAGGACGTGCCTTCTGGCTGGACCATCGACGGTGCAACGCACAATGCCGACGGAAGCTGGACGATACAGACCAACGACCTGCACGGGTTGACGGTCACCACGCCTGCCGATTTCGCGGGGGCGGCCGTGCTCGACGTCTCGATGACCTGGACCAACGCAGACGGCACGACGGGAAACATGTCGATCGCCGACAATGTCGAAGCCTACGCGCCAGGCTCGCCGATCTTCGCCTGGTCCGGTGACGACGTGCTGACTGGCTCGAGTGGCAACGACCTGTTCGTCTTCTCACAGCCGATCGGCAACGACACGGTGCACAGCTTCGACGCGGCCGCTGACCAGATCGACCTGATCGGTTATTCCGGCTTCCAGAGCTTCGCCGACGTCCAGGCGCATATGGCCGACGACGCCAACGGCAACGCGGTGATCACGCTTGGCGACGGGCAGTCGATCCTGCTCGACGGCGTGCACTCGAGTGCGCTTGCGGACGGTAATTTCGTCTTCGACCAGACACCGGTGGTCAACAATTCAGGCACCATGACGATCGGCGACGGTGCCTTGCTTCCGCTGAGCGGCACGATCAACAACAGTGGCCTCATCTCGCTCGACTCGATGGGCAGCGATACGCTGCTACAGGTCATCCAGCATGGCGTGACCCTGCAGGGTGGCGGGCAGATCCTGCTGTCCGACAGCGCCGCCAACGTCATCTCCGGCACGGGGCCGGACGTCACCCTGGTCAATGTCGACAACACGATCTCGGGCTCCGGCCAGCTGGGCGGCGGGATGCTCAGCCTCGACAACAGCGGCACCATCATCGCCACCGGCTCCCACGCGCTGGTCATCGACACCGGAGGCAGCGTCGTCGTCAATTCGGGAACGCTGGAGGCAACCGGCTCCGGCGGCCTTACTATCACCGGCGGCCTGGCGAATTCCGGCATGATCTGGGCCAATGGCGGCAACATTGCCATCAACGGCCAGGTCACTGGCGACGGCGATGCCACGATCGGCGATCTGTCGAAGCTCGAGTTCGGCGCGGCCTCTTCAACCGACGTCACGTTCGCGGCGAATGCCGCCGGCACATTGCAGCTGGACGATTCCTTCGATTTCAGCGGAAGCATCGCCGGCATCACCAATGACGACAAGGTGAACCTCGAAGACATCCTGTTCGGCACCGGAACGTCCGCTGCCTATCAGGCGGACCTCGACGGCACCGGAGGAACGTTGACCGTCTCGGACGGCACGCACAACGCCACGCTCCACCTGCTCGGCGTCTACGATGCCCACAGCTTCACACTTGCCGACGACGGCACCGGCAGGACGGTGGTGCAAGTGAGCGACTTTGTGATGTGAACCAAAAGGAGAGCCGCGCGGACAGGCGCGGCTCTCCTCATGCTGCCGGTTCCTGATTCAGCTTACGAATTGAGGTTTACGGCAGGAATAGGAAGGGAACCACGTGGCCGATCGAAGGATCAGGAGTAGTATCGGTTCCGGGCGTGGACAGGGGGGCGGTTTTCCGCTGGGTAGTTGAGTCTCGACAACAAATCCAAGATTGTGAAGGACGCGCTTCGCGCATGCCGCCGCTATTTTCTCGTTGCGGCGGCATTCAGCCTGGCGATCAATCTGCTCTATCTCGCGTCCCCACTTTACATGCTGCAGATCTACGACCGGGTCATCACCAGCGGCAGCGAAACCACGCTGGTGATGCTGACCCTTGTGTTGCTGGCGGCCTTCCTTTCGCTGGCCGGCCTCGATCTGGTGCGCGCCTGGGTCCTGACGCGTGCCAGCGCGCGGCTCGACCGGCTGCTGTCGGCAAAGATCCTCGCCGCGTCGGTCGAAACCCCATCGCCGGGCTCCTCGCAAAGCCAGCCGATCCGCGATTTCGATACGTTCAGGCAGGTGATCACCGGCAGCGGCATCCATGCCCTGTTCGACCTGCCATGGTCACCCATCTACATCGGCATCATCTTCCTGCTGCATCCGTGGCTCGGCTTCTTCGCGCTGGGCTGCTCGCTGCTCTTGATCGCCATGGCCGTGCTCAACGAGTATCTCGTGCGTTCGCCGCTGAAGCAGGCCAACGACCTGGCGACGACCAACTATAATTTTACCGAAATGAGCCTCAGAAACTCGGAAGTCGTTCGCGCCATGGGGATGATCGACGGTCTCATCCGCCGCTGGGGGCGCGACCGTAACTTGGCGCTGCGGCGCCAAGCGGAGGCAAGCGATCGCGCCGCCCTGATGTCCGGCCTGATCCGGTTCCTGCGGCTCACCATGCAGTCGCTGATCCTCGGCCTCGGCGCCTATCTGGTGATCGAGCGGCAGATCACCGGCGGCACCATGTTTGCGGCGAGCCTCTTGCTGGGCCGGGGGCTACAGCCGGTCGAGCAGATCGTCGGCCTTTGGCGCAGCCTGATCCTGGCCCGGGCGGCGTTGGCAAGGGTCGAGAAGCTGGTCGACGGGGGGGCGCTCAACGAAAGATCTTTCAACCTGCCGAAGCCCACCGGCAAGATTTCGGTCGAGCAGGTCAGCTTTGCAATTGCCAGCCAGCAGAAAGTGCTTCTCCGCGACGTATCATTCCGGCTGGACGCAGGCGAGGCGCTGGGAATCGTCGGCCCTTCCGGCGCCGGCAAGTCGACGCTGGCGCGTCATCTCGCGGGCGTCATGCAACCCAGCCGCGGCACCGTCAGGCTGGACGGGGCCGACCTGTCGCAGTGGGGGCACGACGCGCTCGGCGACCACATCGGCTACCTGCCGCAGGATATCGAACTCTTCGCCGATACGGTCGCCGCCAACATCGGCCGCTTCAAGACCAATGTCGACCAGGAGGTGATAGCCGCCGCGCGGCTCGCCGGCGTTCACGAGATGATCATTCGGCTGCCGCAGGGCTACGAGACCCAGATCGGCGAAGGCGGCGCAGTGCTGTCGGGAGGATATCGGCAGCGGATTGCTCTTGCTCGTGCGGTATTCGGGACGCCGAACCTGATCATTCTCGACGAGCCGAGCTCCAATCTCGACGCCGATGGCGACCGCGCGCTGAGCGAGTGCGCGATCGAGCTCAAGCGCCGCGGCAGCACAGTTATCATCGTCTCGCACCGGCCTTCGACCTTGGCCAATGTCGACAAAATCCTTCTGTTGCGCGATGGCGCCGTCGAGGCCTTCGGCATGAGAAACGAGATCGTGGCGCTGCTCAACCAGCGCGCGGCTCCAATGGCGGTGGCAACCCAATGAGCTGTGGCCGGAGAGATCGATGAGCGACGGCGCCCTCACCTACCGGAACCTGTCCGGCGAAACCGGTATCCTGGCCCCGGATTCGATCCGGGTGCCGGCCTGTGTCGGCCTGCTGATCATCATTGCCTTCTTCGCCATCTTCGGCGGCTGGGCGGCTTTTGCTCCGCTGAACGGCGCCGTGCTCGCCGACGCTGTCGTCAAGGTGGAAGGTAATCGCAAAAGCGTCCAGCACTTCGACGGCGGCACGGTGAAGGAGATCCGCGTCAAGGATGGCGACATCGTCAAGGCAGGCGATGTGCTGGTGGTGCTCGACGACACGCACGCCCGTTCCGAATTCAACCTCTATTCGCAGCAATATGCGTTGTTGCGCGCTACCGATGCCCGCATTCGTGCGGAGCTCGACGGCCATGAGGCAGTCGCCTTTCCGAAGGACATCACCGCTGAGCACCAGGCCTATCTGCAGGACGCGATGGCCAACCAAATTGCCGACCTCGGGAGCCAGCGCGCCTCGATGGCCGGTGCCAAGCAGATCCTGCAGAAACGGATAGCCGAACTCGACGAGCAGATCGATGGAAAGCAGGCGCGCGTCGAATCTTTTCGTGCGCAGCTCAAGTCGACGATTGACGAAAAGGCAGGCCTCAACAAGTTGCTGAAGGCCGGCCTGACAACGCGCACGCGTGTCCTGGAGCTCGACCGCTCCGCCTCCGACCTGCAGGGCCTGATCGACCAGACTCTCGGCGATATAGCCGGAAACCGCCAGAGTAAGGCCGAGCTTGAAAGCCAGATTGCGCAGCTCACCAACGAGCGCCGCGCAAAACTCTCAACCATGCTGATCGACGCCCAGTCCAACCTCGCCGACCTGGTACCGAAAATGTTCGCCGCGCAAACCACGGTCGACCGCGCCGAAGTGCGGGCGCCCTATGACGGCCAGGTGATGAATCTCACCGTTTTCTCGACCGGCGCGATCGTCGCCCCCGGCCAGACCATCCTGGACATCGTGCCGACTAGGAATTCGTTGATCGTTCAGGCGCAGGTGAAGGTCGAGGACATATCCAGCCTGCGCGCCGACATGACGGCCGAGGTCCGCTTCACGTCCTACAAGCAGCGTTCGATACCGGTCATTCATGGACGGGTCACCCGCATTTCGGCGGATCGCGTCACCGACAGCAAGACCGGGCTTCCCTACTATCTTGCCGACGTAGCGGTCGATCCCGCGGAATTGGCCGCGGCCCCACAGATTGCGCTTTATCCGGGCATGCCGGCGTCAGTCATGATCGTCACCGAGGAACGCACCGCACTGGACTACATTTTAGGCCCGCTGGCTGTGTCGTTCCACTCCGCGTTTCGCCAGAAGTAACGAGCTTCGCGCCCAACATATTCGCGTTTTTTCAATTTGCGGACGCGGTCCAAGGTAGGTGGCGAGACCCATCTTATTCGATGGTCTGCGCCATCTCCAAGGCGGCCCAACCCATCCGGGAGCTTATTTCGATTTCTGGCGATTACGGTTGGGGTAGTTCCATGTTGCACGAACTTTCCGGCTCTCTGTCGCTTAAATCCTTTCTTTCCGGGCATGTCTCGGCCCATTCCTTGCTGTCCCTGCAACATGGCTGCAACACAAATTAATATGTTTGTTCGTGTATGTTCGTGCAAAAATCCATCGCATTACCGATCGGCCTCCTCGTCAAGGCAGGCATCGTTAATCTGACCAACTACGATCGCGCTGCCAACTACGGCGCGATGCTCTGGATGACCGCGAAGGTCCAGAGCCCAGAAGGCGAGCAAGCACAACGATTATGGACTGAGAAGGGTAGACAGGCGTTCGATGCTGAACGGCGTGACGAGCGGATGGGACGGCGAACTTAGCCAGAGTTAGCGCGAGCAGCGGCCGGCACGAAGCCCGAACAGCAGACTTCTCCGGTGCGCCAGCGCCGACGCCGCAGTCAAACGCCTGCGCAGGAAGCTTTCGTCGCTACCGCGCGCACGTTCCTAGAACCAGCGTGACTGACGTTGCATACCGCCCGCCGGGGGCGCCCAGATCGACCCGAAAGCTCCTGCATCCGTCGGTGGAAGGGATGATTGGACGAGAAGTCGGCCATGTCGACCTTGTTCTGATTGTTGGCCGACTGGGAGATGCGCGGCGCGATCTCCTCGATGTCACCATCGTCCAGAATCTCGACAATCTTGACCGGCACTTGGAGGCGGCTCGCGTCCACATCGTCCTTGCGCCACGCGCGGAAGATCGAACCGGTCGTCTGGCCGCCGTTGACGATCCGGAAGTCGTCGGCTGCCAGGAGATCTGCCGTGCCATCGCCATGATCCAGAATGCGAAGACCGGTCGCCGTGACAGCCAGGCCATTGTCGAACGCGAGGAACATCTGAGGCTCATCGATGGATCGTTTTCCGGATGACTTGATTCACCTTGCCCTTGAGCTGAAGGAAACTGCGGACGTTCCGCTCGAGCAGCCTGGGGCCATGTAGCCGGTACATCTCGACCAGCAGATTGCCCGGCATCATTGTGAGAAGGCAGCCGTATCCGCTGTTCGACTGGCTGGCGATGACACATCTGAGCAAAGCGCCCAGCTCGCGGAAGTCCACATGGATCGCTCTTCGATCGCCCGGCCAATGCGATCCGCATCGCCGCCGGACAGGCATCGGGGAAGAGCTAAAGACGGTGCTGGTCGAGAGCTTGACTAGGTACCAATGAAGGGGGACTTTACGATTTTCGCACCCTATCCCACTCGCGACCGGCGTCGAAACCTGCGCCAGTATGGCGCCCATCTGTACGGCCTTGTTGCCCGCGTTCCATTGGTACAAGAGATAGCCAAAGTCGACAAAGCCGAGCAGCAGCGTCAGCAGCAACGGCATGGCAACGGCCATTTCAACCATTGTAGCGCGCGGACTGATCCGCGCCGAATTTTGTCTTAGCCGTCACCATCCGAAGACTCGCTCCTGATGCGACACGGTTATTGTGAGAGCCCGGAAGCCCAGATAGCTCCAAAGCCCTAGATCGCTGTATGGGAATGAAGTGCTGACCTCTACGACATCCAGTGTGCTGGTGCTGCTGAGGTATAGTTCGGTGCCAGTGGAGACATCGACCGCGTCAGCGAAACTCTTGGTGACCGTGACCTGTCCATTGGTCCAGCCTTTTACCCTCGCGATGCTGCCGGTCACAGTGCCATTTACAGCCAGGTTCGTTCCCAGGGTAACGCATTGGCCCAGTTGCTGTCGTTACAGGGGGCCACGTAACGCGCGCCGTCCTCTACACCAGCCTCGAGCAGAAGGCGCGTGTTCAGGATGTTGGACAATTCGAACACACCCGCCGACAAAAGCAGCATTAAGGGTACGATGAGCGCCACCTCGACCAGTGCAGCGCCGTTCTCGTCGCCTCTGAAACGCCGGGTGATTTGCCTAAGCCTGATCATCTGCTCTACCGGTAGAGCTGGGCTTCATTGCGCTGAAGCTTCTTCAGCGTATTCTGACCGACGACCGTGCTGATGTCCTCGGTCTCGCCGTAAATGTCGGCGTTGGGCACACCGCCCGCCGGCTCGGTTACGAACACGTTGGCAAAAGCCTGCACTGGCAAAGTCTGCCCACCACCTTGGACTGTGTTGGCCACGCAGTCGATGATTGCCACGTAAAGCAGTCTTCTGTCGGCACCCTGCGTCGTCGTGTTGCACTGAGGGGCAGTCGCCTCCTGCCCGCTCTTCAGGGCGGGATTGGCAATTTCAACTTGTAGACACAGTATCCGCTGGGATTTGCGCCGCACGAGGTAATCACCCCGGCAGTGCTGGCGCTCCCATGGTTGACGGTCCAGTAACCTGCGAAGTCCCAGCTGCCATCGCCCAGCACGCCTGCCTGCGAACAACTGCCCGACGTAAAGCAATTGTCCCGGGGAAGCGCCTTATAATTGTTCGCCTGCCCGCTGTTGGGCGCATCATAGCTGCAGTTTGACTTGCCCGCATTCTTCACAACCATGCCTTTGCGGACATTGGGCGCCGGCGGGTTAGGTGTGGGATCGGTCTTATATGGCCCGCCATTGTCGTAAATGTCGAAACGGGTGTTGATTCCGGCATTTACTGGAGGAATGTTGCCCGGGCGGGTTTTTACGCCGTTCTGACTATAGCAGGCAGGCGGGCTGGTCACCGCGAACATTTCAGTAAGCGTGGCCGTCGATTTGTCGCCCTGCGGCGATGACAAGAACCCATAGTTGCCGGGACCATATTGTGCGCTGGAGCCGCCGGTCTGCTCCTTCAGTCAAATCATCGGCTTAGTGGTTCCCGACACGGCTGTCTGGAGAGCGCCGATAGACGTATAGGGATTGCAAATGAACATCGGTGTGAATTGACACAGGGCGTTGTTAAACCGTGCCACCGCCTGCGTCTGCCGGTTCATGGTGTCATTGCTTCCGACAAAACTCGCCGGGAAGATTGTAGCAAACGCGATGGAGTTGACGGTTACCTCAGCGAATCTCGCCGCCTTCGGATCTGTGGTGCTCCAGTTAACGCCGTTTTCGTCCACGCCGGCGGCGTTGAGCCCGATGCTGTCACTGGCGGGAATGCCGGACAGGTAGGTGACGGTCAGGTCGGCGGGAACCAGCTTGTGATAGTCAGCGGTAGAAAATTTCGTGGCATTTGTCTTCAGAAGATTGTCGCGAGCCCGGTTGGCCCTGGTAATAGCGTCCGTATTGCCATCCAGCTCGGCCGCTGCCGCCAGCACAAATGCATCGGCGCCTTTCTGCATATCGTTGTGAAGACTATTGGCCCGGCTCATGTCGATCGCCAGAAGCGCGAAGCCAACGAGCACAGGCAGCATGATTGCGACGAGGATCATCGCTATGCCGCGTTGATCATTCCAGAACGCCCTAATGGTCCCCAACATGACCTTACTCTCTGCTTCCTTNTTGCACCAGGGCCCTCGCTCACCCAGCGCAACGCAACCGCATCCTTCTGTTCAATTCGCTCCGTTGGTCACACCCGACCCGCCGACATTGACCGTTATCGCAGGCGGTGGCGGTGGTGGCGATGGAAATTTGTAGCCCTGTGCAACAGCGGCTGCCCGGGCGCCGTCGCCTTCGATATGTGTGTTCTTCGCGTTCGGATTGAACGGATCCACCGTCTGCGCCAGCGAATTGAATTTTTGCGTGTCGCCGGCGGCCAGGGTGACCGTGTCGTAGTGGTTCAGATAGTCCGCAGCGCAGCCCGATAGGGCGCCGGCGCACAGAAAGAGGATCAAGGCGCTATTTCTTGACATAGAGCATCTTGTCCTTCGATTTGAAGTCCAGCATGTGGCCATAGGGGNGAGGATCAAGGCGCTATTTCTTGACATAGAGCATCTTGTCCTTCGATTTGAAGTCCAGCATGTGGCCATAGGGGCCGGTGACGCCGTCGCCCGTTTCATATTTTCGGATCATGTCCTTGTTCACCTCGAGCTGACCAAGGATGAAGAACTCCGGGTCATTGGCCGGCCGTGTCTTGTCGAACGGGGTCGCCAGCTGCTCGCCAGGCTCACCGGCCGGACGATGTGCGGCGTGACGATAACCACCAGTTCGGTCTCTTCCTTCTGGTTGCTCGAATTGCGGAACAGCGCACCGATGACCGGCACCTGGCCCAGCCACGGCACCTGGTTCTGCAGCTTGGTGGTCTTGCTGGACAGGAGCCCGCCGACCGCGAAGCTCTGGCCGTCGCGGAGTTCGACGACGGTTTCCAGCTTGCGGTTGGTGAAGATCGGGTCGCCGGCGGTGGTGAAACCGGTGAGGTCGCTCACTTCCGGCGCCAGCTTCATATGGATCTTGCCGTCGTCGAGTACGACTGGCGTGAACAGCAGATTTACGCCAAATTGCTTGTACGTGATGGTTATCTGGCCATCATTGCCCACGACACGGATAGGCACTTCGCCGCCGGCGTTGAAGCTGGCTGGCTCACCGGACAGAGTGGTGAGATTGGGTTCTGCCAGCGTGCGCACGACCCCCTTGGCCTCAAGCGCTTCAATGATCAGGTCGACCTTGATGTTGCTGTCGATGACGCGGGTGATCAGCGCCGCGAAGGGATTGGTGTTCGACAGCAGGCCGGTGATCAGGCTGCCGGGCCCCAGCACCACATCATCTTCGTCGACGGCAGCAACGCGCGTGCCTGTACGGGTCGTGCCGCTGCGATTTGTGCTCTTGATCGACACACCGAGGTCGCGGCCAGCATTGCGCTTGGCTTCCAGCACGCGGACCTCGAGATTGACCTGCTGGCTATCATCCACAATGACGGAATTGATGATGGCGTCGGGACCTTCCTATGCTTGTGAATCTTCCTCTTGTCGCCGTTGCTCCCCTTGCCGATTGGGTGGGTCATCGAGCCGAGCAGAAGGCGCTGTTGAAGGCAACGGACGGGTTGAGCCAGTCACCAGACGACGTGCTCGGCGACATCGGGATTTCCCGTGACGACATCACGACGTTTGCGTTCCGCAGCCCGGCGTCGAGACGTAGGGGCTGAGCAATAAAAAGCCCGCCACCGTGAGGCAGCGGGTTCTCTTTCGGAAATGATGAGCTGCCTTTTACGGCCGGCCTTGATGGGGCGGGGTTGCGGATGCCTCTGGCCGGACATTCGACGTCATTGAAGCGAGGCACTCCTCCAGACGTTCCAGCCGCGCCTTCTGGCATCGCAGTGTGTGCGCGACGTCATGCAGCCTGGATTTACCCTGAGAGTTGGCGGCAGCGATCAAGTCTATTTGGAGCCGACTGATCTCGCTCCGCAGATCGCGAGCGTCAGCTTCCATCAGACCCCTGATCCATCCAGCCCCGCGCATTCCAGCACACCATCCACCGAGCCCTGCGTCGCACGATAGCACCGAGTTTGCTAACAACCATGCCATGAACCTTCTCGAATTTTATGCATTGCTAATATATGAAAAGCCCGCCACCGTCAGGCATCCGGGCAGTTTTTGCCCGTTCGGATCGATCTGTGAGGTTTGTCACAGACGCATCGACGTGTCGGCGTAGGCTACGTGCAGTTTCCTGCAGCGGTAAAGGGAGTGGTACGATGCTTGTGAACCTTCCTATGCTTGTGAATCTTCCTCTTGTCGCAGTTGGTCCCCTTGCCGATTGGGTCCGTCATCGAGCCGAGCAGAAGGCGCTGTTGAAGGCAACGGACGAGTTGAGCGCGTCACCAGACGACATGCTCAGCGACATCGGGATTTCCCGTGACGACATCACGACGTTTGCGTTCCGCAGCCCGGCGTCGAGACGTTGGGGCTGAGCAACAAAAAAGCCCGCCACCGTGAGGCAGCGAGCCAAATTATTCGAGAATTAAACTGGATCGTTCCAGGTTCTGTAGCGCGGGAAGCGCCGGTAGCCGAACACCCGGCCGAGGATGCGAATGCAAGAAGATGGCCCTCGTCCGCACACCAGGGAATCGAGAAGGAACGTCTCGTGCAGACTTCCCTTGGCGGCAAAGCGACCCCCATAGCCTCGCCCGTGATTGTTGCGCCAGCTCATGGGTTGCGATGACCGCCTCCAAACATAGCGACCACAACGCACCCGTCCTCCAGTTCCGCGTCTGGATCAATGATAAGGCTTTCAGCCCGAAGCTCGGGGTAGGTGTCTGTCACCGCAAACACGTTGTAGGCCCACTTGCTGGCGGCACTGCGAGGCAAAACTGCTGCCCCAGGGCCACGGCATTGAGACCACGTTTGTAGGCAAAGCTTCGCCATCCGCCGAAGCGGCGATATTCTTCAACATTGAGATTGCCCCCCTTGGGCTCGCGGCTTGATTGCCGCTGGGGCAGCGTGGGGTATCTGTTTATAGACCGCGACATCGCCGAATGGTTCGCGGTTCGCTCTGCCGAACAGAACAAAGGCGAGGCAGTTGTTGTGACGGCAAAGGTTCGGAAGGGCGGCGTTCGGCTTGCAAAGGCCAGTGAGAAAGAGGTTGTGACCGTGCCGAGACGGTCGCGGGCTATCAGATGCCGTCGACGTTCTCTTGAGCCGCGACCGAAATTCGACTAGTTGAGTCAGCCGCTTCCGATGATCGCCAGTATATCAAGCAAACGACCAGCCCGGCGTACCCGACTTGCAGAACGATCAGCGCAAGGACCGCACAGCCGAGCGCGGTCCAAATTGAACCGGCTTCGATGTAGGTCCAGATCGCCACAATGATCGCAGTGGCAGACATGCCGACCAGAAACTGTGGAAAATACATTCCTCACGCATTTCATTAATTTAGCGATTGCGCAATTAGCTGATTCTAAAATATCGCTGCAGCATGATGTCGCATCGGCTAGCGCTACCCATCCACAGAAATGGCCGCTGCAGTCTTTGGGTGTGGGGGCCGCACCGGCCACCGCGCGGGAAGATCCAGCCCCCCGCATGTGATCATATTAGCGATCACGCAATTAACCATGTAGGCGATCCCAAGCCGAAACTCAGGGAATCCCTCTTGAAGGCTCAAACGAGAGGACAAGCTAATACCCTCGAGAGGCGTGGGCATGGACGACGGTATGGGCGAGCATCTTGGGGTTTTCGACCTTGACGCTTTGCGCAAGGCTTTCGTCGAGTTCGTAGAAGAGCATAAAGCCACGGATCATCCTGAGTGGGGCGAACTCGCCAAGCTGTTCCTCGAAAAACAACGAGAGCGGCACCAAGAACCGGACCCTACCCAGCCGGAGGGGTGAACGCACCAGCGCTGTGTGACCGGACCGGCGCAGAAGCCATGACCAGAACAAACCGGGGATTCACGGATTCGCGGTTTCGATCTACATTTGCTCTGAGATGGCATTGGCGTGGCGCTGGCCGGTTAGGTAAGCGAGCCCCTTGTCAGGCAGTCCGGCATGTAGGACATGACTGGCACGTCGGGGAAGCCTTCAGGCTAAGTCCACCCTTTCGGCGCCACGACGATTCACTTCGATAATCAATTCGAAGACGCTTTCAAGCTCGCCGTTGATCTCGTCGGCAGGAATGCCGGCCTTCTCGGCAGCTGTCATCAACTGGTCTTTCAAGTCGCCAACCGAGATGGGTCTCCCCGCGCCACAATGGGCAGTTGTTTGGCTACCCACTTATCGAGAAACCTCAGGCCACGGACGCTCATTTGTTAGCAACCTCTCATCCTTGACACTGCACCCGCCTGCGGCCGGGTGACACCCGATCGCATAAGCGTGACGATTCCCTCCTATGACTTCCCGCATGCGGTTGTCGATTCGACTTCGAAGGCCGTGATCGGCCAGATATGGAATTAGTCGGCCCGGTCACGCGCATCGACGGCGACAAGGTAACCGTCAGCCTGCGGCCACTGGTGACTGTCGACGCCGAGCACGTGCGCGTTGTTGAGAGCCATGTGGGGTCGCCACGGCGAAAAAAGCCGATTGTTGACAAAGCCTAACGGCGCTGCTTGAGGAGATCAAAGGCCTCGTCGCAGGGGCAGCCGCCGGAAAGAATGGGATTCGGGCCGCTTTGGATAATTATGCGGTTCCCGAGCCAGCACCGCGACAAGTACCGAGCAGTCGAGCTCCTCGTTGAACGAAAAGTGCGGGTCGGCCTCTGGCAAGATCTGAGCCAAGCGTAGCGATTTCAACCTGGCTGTCTTGGCGGCACGTTCTGTGCATTCAACCTCATTGATCGCTTTCGCGGACCGCACTGCACCTCGGCGTTCTCCCAGCCAACACATTTCCTGGTCGCCTCATTCTCACCTCCCCCCAACGCAAATTTCTACATTCGGATGAACCATGTCGCCCTTCATTCTGATGAAGCCCAAGCTCAAGCACGGACCAGATGGCCGCGATTGTGGGCTCGCACCGACCGGCGAGGTGATGCGAGCCCGGCCGAGTCTCGCGGGACCCTGGACAGGGACAGCACCGAGTGCCTGGTGTCGGCGCTCCTCGAGTTCCTCATGGAAGGCAAACACCCAGAAACACCAAAGATGACTGTTGAACCGGCCGCTGACGCCGCCAGAGGCCGCGACCAAGTTCTAACCGCCATTTTTGAAGGCATAGCAGCAGCCTATCAAGCCAACGCTCTATGAAAACAATGATCCTTTGGACAATTGCGCGACCTTTGCAGAGACGGCACTAGCGTCGCTGGAGTCGACTGGCTTCAGAGTGGTGCGTTAAGCCACCTTTGCTGCCTGCACGGTTTCGGGCGAACCGTGCAGGTTGCCCAATGGGGCGACAGTGGAACAAACTGAGGATTCACATTCCCGGAGTTCCGATTTAGAATCATTCCATGGAAACGGTGTTCGATGATATCGCCAACGCCCTCAGAGAGCCCCGCTCAGACGTGNCGATTTAGAATCATTCCATGGAAACGGTGTTCGATGATATCGCCAACGCCCTCAGAGAGCCCCGCTCAGACGTGTGGCGCCCAGTCCGCGCCTTCGCCCTCGATCTTGCCGCCAAGCTGTTCCTTGGCCTCGCTGTCGGCCTAGGCGTTTGCTTTGGAATGGCGCTGGCTGGTTAGCTATCTCGCTGCGGCCGACTGAAGTGCGACAGCAGCAAAATCTGCCGTTGAGTTTCCCGAAAACGTAGCAGTCTCTGATTCAGCGGAGGTCGAACTTGTTGATGCATGGATGCCAAGGAAATCCTTTCCACAAAGGGCACTAAAATCTTCGGTGACATTGCTCATGGACCCGGAGGTGGTGCCGGAAGCGATGAGCGAGATAAAAGCGATGCCATCGGCTGGAATGGTGATGGTAATCCTGTCGCCGCTTTCTGCAGCTGTCGCGGCAGGTATCTCGGAAGCTCCAACCACTCTGTAAATCTGCGCCGTGACAGACGGGTTGCCGCCATCAAAAGTGAACCCGATGTCGGTCGACGTTGTGTTTTCCAATATGTCGCCGCTGCCGGCTGATATGAACCAGATCTCGGAATTGGCGCTTGAGGGCACATCATGACTGCGCACCAGGCGCCTTGCCCGAAGGTCGCCGACAGTTACGGTATCTAGCGTCCGCAACTCCCCGAAAAACTTCCATGAGACTTCGAGCCAGATATCCCTACCGGTAGCAACAGCACCAAGGTTTTTCGAGGGCGCCTTAACCGTGGGGCCAGGGACGAGCCCCCCACTATTAAAGGCCGAGACAGCCGAGACCATGATCGGTGACGAGCGCTGTAAATTCTGAAAGCCAATGATCGCCGCCGTGATCGCCAACGCCGCCAGGACAAGGGCAATCGCTATCCAAACAACTGACCGGCGTCGATTTCGCATCGTTGCCCCAACCCTAGGGGAAATATCAACGTATTAGCAACTGCATGTATTTCTCGTGAACCAGGATCATTCTTGCCGCACGGAGGCCACCAGTAACGATGGGAACGTCATGGAATCCGTTTGCTACGCCCAAAGCTCGATCTGTTTGCTGTCGCTCTTAGTCAATACCACGCTGGCGCTTATTGTTTTGACGCCATTCGCAGCGACGCGCCTGCTGGTGTTGAGGATGCGCGCGGGCTCGGGCCGAAACCTTCAACTCGCCTAAGGCGCCGTGGGCAAACCACGTTACCGAGGCGCAGATCATGCGAATATTTCTGTTGATCCTTGCCGCTGTCGCCGTGTTCTACATCTGGGACAACGTGGCGAACAAAGGGCTGTACACTGCCCAGATTGAACGCAGCGTGGGTCTAGTCGCAGGCTTCAAACTCATAAACTAGCGCATCGCGATTGGTTGCACATCATGGCCAGAAGGTTGCCGCAACCATCAGACTGCACCGATGTGGGCCATGAAATCGGCATGACGGTGTCCCTCTCGGGTGCGCTCGGTACCGTCGAGAACGTTGCAACCTCAAAAATCTTGCGGTAGAGATAGCCGCCAACCGATTTGCCGAGGCACATCTTGCGCGTCGTCAAATCGTTGATGGTATTACCCGACGCCACGGACGCCTCGATGCCGCCATTGACTGAGAATAGAGGCTCCCGCCTTCGTGGCGCCATGTCGTCACCACAGGCACGCCGGTCGAAATGGCAGTACTGGGAACCTGCCAAGGGTACGACACGAAATTCGATCCTTGGCCAATGGGCCCCGGGATAGAAGTGCCATTTGTAACCAGCGTCGTCACCCACAGGATGTCATTGTTAGCGGCGTTGCCTGCGCCAATGTTGTTAGTGTTGATGGCATCGATGTAGCCCGAACAGATCACAAAGCCGGACGACAGCCCCACGAAATTGGAGATGCTCGCGCCTATCAGTTGGCTGGTGATGCCGTTGAAATCGGCGCATGTCCGGCTGATTGGACCTGCAGTTGTAAAGGCCGGCTGCGCACTGGTGACCCCAATCTTCTCGAAGTGCCGGCCGCCGCCGGTCTGGTCCTTGAAGGAATCGGTGCCGGGCGTCGGAATCTTCGCCGTGGAAGGGTTGTCGATGTTTGCTTCGATCTTCAGTGCTTCGAGCCTGCCGCTCAGACCCCGCCGAGCGCCGGACTCTTTGCGGTAGGCATTTTCCGCCGCGACGAATTCCGAGGTCGGTCTCGGGAGCTTCAGTGCTGATCTGAAGTAAGCCGCGCTGGCCATTTTCGAAGAGCAAGATGTCTTGGCAGCGATGTTCATTGCCATTATGTCCATCGCAAACGCGATGCGTCCCGTCGCGTATGTCACGTTTGCCGAAAATATTCCCGCATAGCCGCTACCTCGGCTTTCCATCTGCCGCCGACGCGCCGGCCGAAACCTTTCCGATCTTCTGGCCGAGAGCCTCGGCGGCAACCGCCGTCTCGACCCAATCTCCAGAACTCCGATCCTCGAACTCCGTTTCGATCTCAGCGACGAGCGCCGCCATTTGCGCGAGTTGGCGTCTGATCGCTGCGAGTTTGCGCACGGTGCTCATGGGCACGTCTCGACCGATGCCGGAACCAAAGTCGTTGAGCAAAGTTTCCTTACCGAAGGGCGTTTTAGGTTTTTGGAGAACTCGAAATGAAGACCATCATCCTTGGCGCATTGGCGCTTTGCTTGGCTGCGCCTGCGGTCGCGTCCGCAGAAGAAGGCATCGTCGTCCAGACCCAGCGACATCACCACCGCCATTATTGGGACGACAACAATAACGACCGTGTGGTCATCTATCGGAACGGACACCGTCTCCATCGCCGCCATCATGGCGAGCAGGCGTTTTACGACAATGGCGAGCGCGCCTGGCGCCGGCATCATCACCGGTCCAGCGACTTTGTGGTCACCGGATCGATCAACCGTCCGATGCATCACCGCCGTCACGTCGTCATTCAGCAGGACGACAACAGCGATTATGACACCGACTATTGATCGCAGTCTAACCGCCCGGCCTTCGACGAGAGCCGGGCACCGGAGGGAGGGGTTTCGCCATGACGATGCTGTTTCAATCCTTGGACTTGGACGGTCACAAGCGCAGCGAGCTTTACCATGCGGCGCGGTTGTCGATGCTCCAATGTCGTGTGTTGACGCGCTTCGATCGGGTCGAAGAGGCTGCCGATAAGGTGCAAGCAGCGGCTGAGTTGTTCGCTGAGGCGGCTCGACCTGTCGGAAGCACTCAAACGCTCGGTATGTGAGCGCCAAGTCGGCGGCGGAACCGGCAGGCGGCAACGCGCGTTGCCTTTGCATGGTCGACTATCTCAAATCGGTACTGAAGGAACTGTGTCCTGCCTGGCTCATGCGGAAGGCGGGCGTCGTAGACGTTCGCCCTGTTGAGCAGCAGCCAGCCATAAGCGCTCTAATAGGTGCGGCGCCGCCGACGCGATATCGTGGGCCGGTGCGGTCCGAGCCTCCCGACCACAGGCTTAACGAGTCCATAAGCAAGCGCAATTCGGGCTGACCCGCGACGCAGAAAGTTCGAAAAGCTTCCAGGAACCCCAGCAAACTGGACGCCGCAGACAACAATCAGGTTCACGGACATCCTGGTGAGCATTCGCATTGGAGCGGATAGTATCGTCGGCAAAAGAGGGTCCGAAAAGGCCTTTCGGCAGCTCCCTCGTAGGAACGAAAAAAGAAGAGAAGCGGAACTTGCGTGTGCAGTATTTGCACACGAACCCTCATAAACATTTGATTTGATTTTTCAGCATCTGTTTAACATCAGAACCTTAGAACCTGCCGCACACGCTGCGTCAGCGAGACCTTCCTGCAACGCGAGGATGCGCGGCGCCGGGGCACCGACACCAAGTCGATCGCAGTGAGACGCCGACAAAGCCCTGTTAGCGCGCCTGAAGCCTTCGGCGAACTCATCGACCTCCATATCGACGACATGTGCGATGTAGGCAAGTCCCCTCGCCGCTCCAAGGCCGCAGCCCTCGCTATGCTCCGAACATCTGGGGAAGTGCAGCATCGCCACCCTCGATCGCGAACGGCTCGTTCGCTTCGGTCGTGATCGAGCCGCCCAGGGTGCCGGACGATGAGTCTCGGTATCGACATCACCTAGGGAAAGTCGTTGAGCGTCGTTCCTGGATGATCTGCCTGGTCGTGATCGCGACAGCCGCTGGCGAGAGCCGCCAAACTCGCATGAGATTGTCTGAAGCGGAGGACCATCCATGGAAGGACCCATTTCGACCTATTTTGCATCGATTGAACCCGTGGCCCCCGACGTTTTCTGGACCGCTTGCTGCATCCGGCGCGGCATTTCAAACATCCCCACGACGTTTTGGCCGATGTTGCCCTGGACGATCAGGAGAAGCGCGCCATTCTTTCGCCATGGGCATCGGATGCCTGCGCCGTAGAATCCGTGCCAGCGCTTCGCATGCTGCCGCGAGCGGGTGAAGGGCGACGTAGTTGTTCTTGCACCATGGACCCGTCGGCGAGTGACCCCGCCGGCGGAAGGGGTGGCATTGGTGCGTTCGCCCAGATTGCCGATGAAAATTTTCCTATTCTTGCTCTTGAAGGTGCAAGTCGCGATTCTAAATTGATGGTCGCCGGCCGCCCAATGGGGCCGGCAACACCAGGAGGCGGCAAGGCTCTTGGGCGCCTTCTGTTGTCCATGTTGCTCAAAGGAGGATGTGGCTATGAAGACAAACCTCGATTTTACCCCTCTATACCGGTCCAGCATCGGCTTCGACCGCATGGTCGACATGCTTGAAAGTGCGAGCCGTGTGGCCTCGTTCGACAACTGGCCGCCCTACGTCGCCAAGGTTGATGATGATCAGTATCGCATCACGATGGCGGTCGCCGGTTTCCCGCAGGACCAGTTGACCGTCACCTACCAGCCCAACATGCTGGTTGTGAGCGGGTCGCAATCCGGCGATGAGAACGGCCAGTATCTCTACCGCGGCATCAACGGGCGCGCTTTCGAGCGTCGGTTCGAACTGGCCGATCAT
The DNA here is from genome assembly GCF_000502535.1 of Mesorhizobium sp. LNJC391B00. Lineage (NCBI taxonomy): Bacteria > Pseudomonadati > Pseudomonadota > Alphaproteobacteria > Hyphomicrobiales > Phyllobacteriaceae > Mesorhizobium > Mesorhizobium sp. LNJC391B00. The sequence continues at coordinate 126,870 of NZ_AYWI01000012.1, read as the reverse complement.
GTCAAAGTCGGGGGCGCCAGCCTAGAGAACGGGCTGCTGAGCATCGATCTCAAGCGCGAGGTTCCCGAGGAGATGAAACCGCGCAAGATCGAAATCTCCAGCGGGGCTCCCATGCCGAAGATCGAGGCGCCCAAGGTCGAGACCGACAAGCTGGCCGCCTGAGCAATCCACCATGAGGCTTTCGCTTGAGCCGGGCGGCCCGCCCGGCTCAGAGACCTACGAAAGGAGAAAGACAATGAGCGTACGTGACTTGATCCCATGGGGCCGGGGCAACGGAAACTCGGCGCCCAGTCTCTTCCCTGATGGAGATCGAGACCCCTTCGTCTCCCTCCACCGGGAGGTAAACCGGCTTCGATGACGCCTTCCGCAGCTTTGGCGCCAGACTGCCGGCCTTTGGTCCCTCTTTCGCCGCCAGTTGGCCGAGTGTCGAAATCTCCGACACGGACAAGGAAGTCCGCGTCACGGCGGAAATACCTGGCCTGGACGAGAGCGACATAGAAGTCCTGCTGGAAAATGGGGCGCTCAAGCTTAAAGGCGAGAAGCGTTCCGAGACCGAGGACAAGGACCGGCAGTTCTCCGAGCGCTTCTACGGTCGCTTCGAGCGCCTCATTCCGCTCGGCTACGAGGTTGAAGAAGACAAGGTCAACGCCGCCTTCAAGAACGGGGTGCTGACCGTGACGTTGCCCAAGACCGAGCGGGCGCAGGCGAAGGCTAAGCGGATCGCAATCAACGGGAAGAACTGACGGATGCAGTATGGGTGGCGGCCCTTACGGCCGCTGCCCGTGCGACCCTTCATAACGGGAAGGACAGGCAATGGAGACAGTTCAAAGCAGCGACAACAGAAACCTAACCAAGACGTCCGTCCGGCCGGACAATGACAATCGGCCTCGTCTAGACGGGCCGGCTTTGTCAATGGGACGGTCAGTGTTTCCGGAGGGCGCAGTGGCGCGGATCTACCAGCCCTGCCGCTCGGCCATGACCTCGGCAAAGCCCCACAGGGACTGGCGATTGGTCTTCGAACGCCGCACAGCCCCGTTCATCGAGCCGCTGATGGGCTATACCGGTGGCGGGGACACCCTGACCCAGGTTGAACTGAACTTTCCGACGCTGGAAGCGGCGATCCGTTATGCCGAGCGTCAAGGGCTCAATTACGTGGTGCAGGCGGCACCTCCTGCTTCCCCGGCCAAGATCAGGAGACAGCATGTATCGGAGGAGAAACAGGCCTTTTCCGACCTGGTTTGGCAGCGGCTGCAGTTGGCTTGGCTCCAGGCAAGTCACGGCTATGGCGCCGGTGCACAGGCAGCGCACATACAGACGGCGCTTTCGGAGCCCGATACATTCTACGCCTCTCCGATGGAGGTCGTGGACGACCCGGTGCTCGCACCCGACGAGAAACGCGCCGTGCTCAAGAACTGGGCCTGGAACGAGTATCTGATCGACCTGGCCACCGCCGAAGGCATGCCGGAAAATGCACGCCCGTCGCGATTGGACGAGGTCGAACTCGCCTTGCTGGCCTTGGAAGTCCGAAACCGGGGCTTCCAGACCAGGACCAGCCCGGTGCACTCCCGGATAGCCGCATGATAAGGCAAGAAGGAACCCACTTATCGTCTTCGACGCCCAACGGACCATCCCGAAACCCTTCCCGCTTGCGGTCGCGGCAGCGGACGGGCGCGCGCCGACAACTTTCCCAATGCGTGGGCGCCCGATTGCGCCTCGGCAGAACTCGGCCCAGTTGTTAGGATCGCGCTGATATGGACTCCAATGAATTGGCGACAGAGGTTCCTATGTATCAATCGTTCAACGGCTCCGCCCATCCCCTGGCACCGAAAGAGATCGCGATCGCTGCCGTCCCCGAAGACGAGCGTGTCTGGGTCCCACAGGCTAAGGGCGTGTGGTTCCGACCACTTATGCTCAACACAATGCAAGGCCAGTGGTGCAATCTGCTCCGCGTACGCCGGGCCGGGATATTAAGCCGTCATCTGCATCCGGCCCCCGTGCATGGCTATGTGATCAAGGGGCGTTGGCACTATCTTGAACACGACTGGGTGGCAGAGACGGGATCTTACGTTTTCGAGCCGCCCGGTGAAATCCACACGCTCACGGTTCCAAGCGACGTGCCCGAGATGATCACCTTCTTCAACATCTCCGGCTGCATGGTTTACCTGGACAAGGACAACAAGCAGATTGGTTTCGAGGACGTTTTCACCAAGATCGACATGTGCAGAAACCACTATGCGAGCGTGGGTCTCGGTGACGATTTCGTCGATCAATTCGTGCGGTAGGCATCCGCCCGTTTGTCTTCCGCTGCGATGAGTTCGCGCTCCGCCACAGAGGCGAAACGAGGAGATTTTGGTGACCGATTCCATATGGGCCATGCCCTTCTTCGCGAGCAAGATCGTCTTCATTACCGGAGGCACGACAGGCATCGGAAACGGCATCGCCATGGCGTTCGCCCGGGCCGGGGCAATCGTCCACGCGACGGGGGCCACGGCCGCCGAGGTGGCGGCCGCTCGTGCATACGGCACCGCCGTCTCGTATTCAGTACTCGACGTCCGGGACATGACTGCGGTCGAAGGATATTCCAGTCAGTTCACATCCGTTGCAGCGCTCGTAAATTGCGCAGGGGTAAACCTGCGCGCCGCCGAATTCACTGTCCAGGGTTTCGAAACGGTGGTCGATATCAATCTCACCGGCTCCATGCGGAGTGCGAGCGCGTTCCGAGGGGCACTCTCGAACGGGGGCGCCATCGTCAACATCGCCTCGATGTTCGCGTTTTTCGGCGCAGCTCATGCGCCGGCTTACGCCGCATCCAAGGGCGCCATCGTGCAACTTACCAAGTCGCTCGCCATCGCCTATGCCGGGGATGGCATTCGCGTAAACGCATTGGCGCCTGGCTGGATCGAGACCGCCATGACCGCCGCGCCACGGGCCGATCCAGCTCGCAACGCGGAATTGATGAAACGCACTCCGATGGGTCGCTGGGGTACGCCGGGCGACCTGACCGGCCCCGCCTTGTTCTTGTGTTCGCCGCTCGCGGGCTTCATCACTGGGGCAATTCTGCCGGTTGACGGTGGCTATCTCATTGCGTGAGGCGTTGGCTATGCTGCGCGACCGATCTCCAACCCTGTGTCGTCGAGATCAAGATCGAAGGCGACCAACCGACCATGCCTGACCGCAATTGCCGCCACCAACTCCGCAAGCTCGCCATCCGTATGCTCGCAAAAAGCTGCCTGTTTCCTGACAATCGTGACCGCATCCCGGGTCGATACGACAGAGAACGGCCTCCGGGATCTCACGAATGATTCCGCAACCTCCGCGACGGATGAAGCTCGGTCAAAATTATCTTGCATACTTGCACCTCTGTACCACGCTAGCCCAAGCTCGGCCCGCGCAAATTGTTCCCATTGGCCTAATGCAGCCTGGTTAGCATCCGGCTTGGGCTCCTTTGTGAGCGAAGGCCGGGAGCAACGCGACATGGCCGTCGCCCTGCCTTGGACAGTCGGCTGGACGCATTCGTCTCCGAATGCGAACACGGGGCCGGACGCCTAAAAACGAGGAGGATCAGATGTGTCCAAGCCGCTCGCCAAAGTTTCCGATCCTCGGACCACCGCAGTTCCGCGCAACAAGTCGCCGGGAGACCTGTTTGCTCGCGTTGATTGCGGTCGACTGACTCCTGGCTCATTCGCCGCCTCGCCAGTTGGCTCCGGTCGGCCGGCCTCGTCCGTCTTCGTCATCGCTGGCCGGCGGACGATCCAATCCACCAAACCGGCTTCGGTCTGCTCGCAGGCCACGAATTCGCGCACCAGACTTCGCGCCAGCTCGCGCCATTGACACTCGGGCACGTTCATCTCCGCGATCAGATCTCGGCATGCAGCGCGTATGATGTCGGCATCGAAGGCTGACACGGCGACAGGACCACGGTCTGTATTCTTTGCTCGAGGAGTGTCGTCGCCCTGACGTTCGCGAAAGCGCCTCAGCACCTCGCGCGATGTGGCGATCGCTTGTCGGGTTTGACTCATAGCCTCGTAAAATCCAACTTCGCGGACCGGTGAGCGGTGCCGTGATAGAATGAAGTCCTCCATAACCGCATGCGCAGTGTCCGTACCCGTTGCAACCATCGCCGCCTCCCTGCAGGCGCACCCAATGCTTGCAGCTTCTGCCGGTGTTCGGGCGGCCGCCTGCATTTGTCGTGTCGCTGCTATGATCGCGTGAGTTAAAGCCGGTGAAGCGTCGCTGCAATTACAAATGTAAGTGTGGCATCCGATAAGTGGTATGCCCGCTGGCTGCGGCGGCGGCGAGTTCGTTCTTCAGACGGTCGAAGTCTTCCTCGGCGAAGCGCTCTCCGCGTTGCCGGAACGAGGAAGCAGGATCTGGACAAAATGCATGCGGCCGCCTCCAAGATTTCTAAACGGCAGCGACAGGCACCATGTTCCATGCAAGGCGCTATTGGCGAAAATCCGCCAATTTCCGCCAGTCGAAGACAACGCCCACTCCAGGCTCGTCGGGTGCTATCGCCAAACCATCCTGAAGCCTCAGCGGCTCAGTGGTATAATGGTCAACATCAAAACTATGCGCCTCCACCCAGCCGGCATTTGTCTGACCTGCAACGAGGCTGACATGAAGTTCCTGCATCCCGTGACTGCAGACCGGAATGCCAGCCTTGCGTGAGAGCGCTGCCACGCGCAGCCAGCCCGTGACCCCGCCGCAGTTGGAGGCGTCGGGTTGGATGTAGCTGAGATTCGACCAAGCGAAGGCATGCTCGAACTCCTCGATGACATGCAGGTTTTCTCCCATTGCCAGGGGCATTCCGGTCGCCTTGGCAATGCTGGCGTAACCCTCATAGTCGTCGGGTATGATGGGCTCCTCGAACCACAGCAGATCGTAGGCGGCGAATGCTCTCGCTGCCTCGATCGCTCGCGGGACGTCCAGCGCGTAGTTGGCGTCAACCATAAAGGTGACATGAGGGCCGATGCGCTCGCGAACTGCCTTCACCCGGGCCACATCCTCGGCAAGGTCGTCCTTGCCGACCTTGATCTTCACCCCGGTGAAGCCGGCATTGAGATAGGAATCGATGCTAGCCAAAAGCTGATCGAGGGTGAAGTTTAGGTCGATGCCGCCGCGATAGGCCTTGGCGCTCTTCCCGGCCCCGCCCGCCATCTGCCAAAGCGGCAGGCCGCTACGCCGGCCCTTGAGGTCCCATAATGCGATGTCGATCGCCGAGATCGCGAAAGAAGCGATGCCGCCGCGCCCGACATAGTGGATGTGCCAGAGCATGCCGTCGTAGATCGTGTCGATTTGCGTTGCGTCGCGTGCCTTGAGGAACGGCGCGAGGTCGTGATCGATCATTGCCTTGATTGCATAGCCGCCCCTGCCGCCGGTGTAGGTGTAGCCTGTGCCCTCGGTGCCGTCGGCAAGCCTCAGCGTGACGGTGACCAGCTCGAAATGCGTGTGCGCGCCGTGCTTGGCATCGGTCATCACCTCACGCAGTGGGACCCGAAACAGCCGGGTCTCGACTTCCTTGATTTCGGTGCGGCTCATGCTGCGCTCCATTCACGTTTTTTCATCGGACCATAATTGCACCGGCAGCGCTGACTGGCAACAATGTGGCTGATCTTTCAGCGGTTCTGAAGCCAATCCGTCATTTTTGGTCCTACAAAAGCATCAATCCGCTTGTGCTTTGGTCCGATTTACCTTCTAATAACAGGACCATCTGGGAGGAAAAGGCTTGCTGGATACGGAAGAGCGTCCTGAGATGCCCGCGGCTATTCTCGCCGCCCGCGCGGCCGACGCGATGGTGGCCGGCATAGAGGCCGACATCACGTCCGGAAGGCTTGGCGACGGCAGCTACCTGCCGGCCGAGCGCGAACTGATGATCGAGTATGGTGTCGGCCGGGGCGTTGTGCGTGAGGCGATTGCGCGCCTGGCCAGCCGCGGCCTGGTGGAAGCGCGTCCGCGGTTCCGGCCCGTGGCGCGTCGGCCTGGCCTGGATGCTGCGCTCGGCGCCCTCGACGGCATTGTAGGACATCTGCTGAGCGACCAGGCGGGCGTGAAGAACCTCTACGACATGCGCGTCTTCCTCGAGGCGTCGCTGGCGCGCAACGCCGCCATCCATGCCCGCAAGGATGACATCGCAGCCCTGAGGGCGGCGCTGGCGATGAACGAGGCGGCCATCCCGGATTCCGAGAAATTCTATGCGACGGACGTGGCGTTCCACGCAGCGCTCTATGACATCGCGCGCAACCCGGTGCTGCCTGTCGTGCACAAGGCATTTACCGCATGGCTGTCGCCGCATTGGATGCGCATGCCACGGTCGCCCGAGCGCAACCGCGTGAATTTCCTCAGCCATCGTGAAATCTGCACGGCCATCATTGAGCGAGATCCTGACGGCGCCGAGCGGGCGCTGCTCAACCACCTCTCGGCGGCCTGGGAGTATGTCCGCGGTACATTCGAAAGCCGTGAGGCGCCGGAAGCATGACGCAGTCCTACGACCATATCGTGGTGGGCGGCGGAGCAGCCGGCTGCGTCGCGGCGGCAAGGCTTGTCAAAGCGGGACGGCGAACCCTGCTGCTGGAGGCCGGCCATTCCCATCATCATCCCTTGCTCGACATGCCGCCCGGCATCTTCAAGATGATCAACGGCTCGAAATTCATGCGCTATCACCGCACCGAGCCGCAGGCCCATCTCGACGGCCGCGTCCATGAAATCTCGCAAGGCAACGTGCTGGGCGGCGGCACCTCGGTCAACGCCCAGGTCTACATGCGAGGCCGCTCGGCCGATTATGAGGAGTGGGACGAACTGCTGCGCGGCAACAATGCCGGCGTGCGCTGGAACTGGCAGGCGGTGCTGCCGCATTTCACCGGCATGGAGGGAAACAACCGCCTCGGCGGCGAACTGCATGGCAGCGAAGGTCCGCTGCTGGTCTCGGATCCAGGCCACATCGATGATGTTTCCCGTTGGTTCGTCCAGGCCGTCCAAGGCCTTGGATTGCCGTACAACCATGACTTCAACGGACCGTCGCAGCGCGGGGTCGGCTTCTACCAGTTCATGAACCGGCGGGGAAAGCGAAGCAGCGCCGCCTATGCCTTCATCGAGCCGCTGACGAATGATCCCAAGCTGACGCTGAAACTCAATTGCACAGTCAGCCGGCTGCTGATCGAGAACGGTCGGGTCACCGGCGTCGTCTATTCGGATGCGTCGGGCGCCGAGCATACCGTCCATGCGGATGCCGACGTGATCGTCTCGTCCGGTGCCCTCGTCTCGCCGAAACTGCTCATGCTGTCCGGCATCGGCCCCGCCGAGGCGCTTGCCGGGCACGGCATTTCCTGCGTCGCCGACCTGCCCGGGGTCGGCGAAAACCTGATCGACCATCCAGAGGTGCCGATCATCGCCACCGCAAACGGCCCATACGGCTATTTCAGGCAGGGCCAAGGCTGGCGGATGATCAAGAACGGCCTGCATTTCAAGCTCTTCGGCGCCGGCACGATCCTGTCAGCGGGGGTGGAGGCCGGAGCCTTCGTCAATCCGGCCGATCCGGAGGGCGAACCGACGATCCAGGCCTTCTGCGTACCGCACGTCTATCTGGACCGCGATATCCTGACCTTGGTCGAGAACACCTATGGGCTTACCGTGACGACAGTGGTGGTGAAGCCAAAGTCGCGCGGTTTCGTGAGGCTGCGTTCGGCGGATCCGAAGGACATGCCGATCGTTTCGCCGAACCTCCTTAAACATCCCGACGACATGCGGGAAATGATCTCCGGCCAGCGTTATTTCCTGCAGGTTTTTCAGACCAAGCCGCTCGCCGATCGGGTCAAGGCCATTGCCGTGCCAAGCCAGGATGATCTCAGCGACGAAGCCATGACAAAGCATTGCAAGCGCTTTGTGAAGACCAACTACCATCCGGCTGGGACATGCCGGATGGGCTCGGACAGCGACCGGATGGCGGTGCTGGACGCGGCGCTGCGCGTGCGCGGAATAGACAATCTGCGGGTTGCCGACATGTCGGCCTGCCCCAACATCAATGCCGGCAATACGGCGGCGCCCGCCATGATGCTGGGCGACCGCTGCGCCGACTTTATTTTGGAGGCGGCATAGCGCCGGATCCAGCTTGCCGACGGCGTCATCGCCGAAGCCGTCTGGGCCGATATCGTGAGGAAATTACACAGTCGCTGAAAGCGACAATAAAGGAGGAAAGAGCATGATCATTACCCGTCGAAAACTACTGGTTGGCTCCGCCGCCGGCGCGGTCGCGCTGACACTCGGCTCACGCGCCTTCGCGGCGCTCCCGCCACTCGCCAAGAAGGACAAGTACAAGGTCGGTTTCGCCCAGACGGAAAGCAACAATCCGTGGCGCCTTGCCGAGACCAAGAGCATGCAGGACGAAGCCGCCAAGCTCGGCCATCAGCTGGTCTACACGGATGCCGCCGGTTCGTCGGCCAAGCAGGCCTCCGACGTGAACTCGATGATCGCGCAGGGCGTCGACGCAATCTTCCTGCCGCCCCGCGAAGACAAGCCCCTGGTGCCGGTCATTCTTGCCGCGCGCGATGCCGGCATACCGGTGTTTCTGGTCGACCGCGACGTTGATCACACCATGGCCAAGCCGGGCGAGGATTATGTCTGCTTCATCGGTTCGGATTTCATCGAGGAGGCGACCCGCGTCGGCGAATGGCTGGTCAAGAACGCCAATGGCAAGTCGAAAATCATCGAGCTGGAAGGCACGACCGGAGCCTCGGCCGCTACCGACCGCAAGAAAGGCTTCGACGATTTCATCGCCAAGCACTCGCAGTTCACCATCCTGGCATCGCAGTCCGGCGACTTCGCTCGTGACAAGGGCCGGCAGGTCGCCGAGACGCTGCTTCAGGCGCACCCTGATGCGGATATCATCTACGCGCATAATGATGAGATGGCGCTGGGCGCCATCGCCGCTTTGGAAGCAGCCGGCAAGACCCCGGGCAAGGATGTGCTGATCTTGTCGATCGACGGCGAGAAGGAAGGCGTCCAGGCAATCATTGACGGCAAGATCGGCGCTATCTGCGCTTGCAGCCCGCTGTTCGGGCCGAAGGCCTTCGCTACGATGGCCGACTATGCGGCCGGCAAGAAGATCCCGCCGTTCATCAAGAACGAGGATGCCTTCTTCGACGCCACGAACGCGAAGAAAGACTTCGATATTGCGTTCTGATATCCACTTTCTTTCCAGTTGCCCTACCCGCTTCGGCGGGTAGGGTTTGGGAGTTTGACGATGACCGCTCAGCCGGACCAAGCCGCGCTGCTCCTGGACATGCGTGACATCCAGAAGCGTTTTGCCGGCATCCCTGCCCTGGCCGATGCCTCGCTCCAGGTTCTTCCGGGCGAGATCCACGCACTCATCGGCCAGAACGGTGCGGGCAAATCGACACTTATCAAGGTGCTCACCGGCTATTACCGCCGGGATGCGGGGCAGGTGCTGTTCGAACGGAAGCCGTTCGAAGTTGGGTCTCCGCATCAGGCGCAGGTCAGCGGCATCAGCACCATCTACCAGGAGATCAATCTCGTACCGCTGCGCTCGGTGACCGAGAACATCTGCCTTGGACGCGAGAAGCGCCGCCGCGGCCTGCTCGACTGGAGCGCGATGCATGCGGAAGCCGAGCGCCTGCTCAGCCGCTTCTCGATCGGCATCGACGTGCGCCGCCCGCTCAGCGATTTCAACACCGCCACGCAGCAGATGGTGGCGATCGCCCGCGCCATCGGCTTTTCCGCCCGCCTCGTGATCATGGATGAGCCGACCTCCTCGCTGGACGAGCGTGAAGTCTCGGTCTTGTTCAGCGTTATCCGTCAGCTCAAGGCCGACGGCGTCTCCGTTCTGTTCGTCAGCCACAAGCTCGACGAGTTGTACGAGGTCTGCGACCGGGTCACGATCATGCGTGACGGCCGCACGGTGCGAAGCGCGGCGATGAGCGACATCGGCAAGCTGGAGCTGGTCGCGGCCATGCTCGGCCGCGACGTCGCAGCCGTCGAAGGCCACGCGACCGCGTTCGGCGAACGCGATCGGTCGAGGATCGGTGATGTGCTGTTTACCGCGCAAAGGCTGGCAGCCGGCCAGTTGGTGCGTGACGTGAGCTTCGACCTGCGCCGCGGCGAGATCGCCGGCTTTGCCGGCTTGCTCGGCGCCGGCCGCACCGAAACAGCCCGCCTCGTATTCGGCGCCGACCGCCGGAGCGCAGGCGAGATGACGATGGAGGGCGCGTCCTACCATCCCGCACGTGCCGCCGATGCCATCGCCGCGGGGATGGGCTTCTGCACCGAGGACCGCAAGGCCGAGGGCATCGTGCCGGAAATGACCGTCGCGGAGAACATAACACTGGCACTGCTGCCGAAAATCAGCCGCAATGGCATCCTGAACGAGGCCCGGCAGAAGGAGATCGTCGAGCGCTTCATTCGTGAACTCGACATCAAATGCTCGGGGCCCAACCAGAAGGTCCGCGAGCTGTCGGGCGGAAACCAGCAAAAGGTGCTGCTTGCCCGCTGGATGGCGATGAACCCGAAGCTGCTCATTCTCGATGAGCCGACGCGCGGCATCGATGTCGGGGCCAAGGCCGAGATCCAGCGCCTCATCCGCAAGCTTGCCGATGACGGGCTCGGCGTGCTGATGATCTCCTCGGAACTCGAGGAAGTGATGGAAGGAGCCGACCGCATATTCGTGCTGCGCGAAGGAGTGAGGGTGGCCGAACTGGAAGGCCAGGCAGCCAACGAGGAGGACGTGCTCGCGGCGATGGCGCATGGCGGCGCGGCGAAGGAGGCAGCGTGAGCGATCTGGCCACACCATCCGCAGCCAACGACGCTGGAAACCGCCGCTTTGATGTGTTCGGTTTCCTGGCGCGCTACGGCACGGTGATCGCGCTTGTGCTGCTGGTGGTCTTCAACCTTGCCTATACGCGCAATTTCGCGACGCTGCAGACACTCAACGTCAACCTAACCCAGGTCTGCACAATTGTGATCGTCGCGGTGGGGATGACCCTGGTGATCGCCACCGGCGGCATCGACCTGTCGGTTGGTTCGCTGATGGCGATCTCCGGCGCATTGGCGCCGATGATCTTCATGGGCACGATCTTCCCGGTCGGAAACATCTATCTGGCGGTAGCCGTCGCGATGATTGCCTCGATCCTCGTCGCCGGCCTGTTCGGGCTGTTCAACGGCTGGTTGGTCTCGCGTTTCCGCATCCAACCGATCGTCGCAACGCTCGTGCTGTTCATCGCCGGGCGCGGGATCGCGCAGGTCATGACCAACGGCAATCTGCAGACCTTCCGCGTGCCGCAATTCCAGTGGATCGGACTTGCCCGCCCGCTCGGCATTCCCGCGCAGGTCATCATCATGGCCGTGCTGGTTGCGGCGGCCGCTTGGGCCCTTCACCGCACGGTGTTCGGGCGAAGCATCCTGGCGGTCGGCGGCAATGAAAAGGCCTCTGAACTCGCCGGCATCGCCGTATCGAGGATCAAGCTCGCTGTCTATGCGATCAGCGGCCTGTGCGCGGGGCTAGCCGGTCTCGTCGTCATTGCGATCAACTCCTCCAGCGACGCCAATCTCGTGGGGCTGGGCATGGAACTCGACGCCATCGCGGCGGTCGCGGTGGGCGGCACGCTGTTGAGTGGCGGAAAGGCCACAATCATCGGCACCCTGCTGGGCGCACTGACCATCCAGTTGGTGCGCTACACGCTGCTCGCCAATGGCGTACCCGACGCCGCTGCGCTCGTCGTCAAGGCCGGCATCATCGCATTCGCCGTCTGGCTGCAGCAGCAACACCGGGTGTAATCCATGAACAGCGCCAGACTGGTTCGCATCATCGGCACTTACGGTGTCGTCATCGCGCTTGCAGCCCTCGTCCTGTTCGGATTCCTGCGCTACGACCGCTTCCTCGGCCTCTTCAACGTGATGAGCGTTCTGCGCTACAACTCGATGTTCGCGCTCGTCGCGCTCGGCATGTGCTTCGTGATCATGACCGGCGGCATAGACCTGTCCGTCGGCTCCGTCGCCGCCTTGGGCAGCGTCGCGTCAGCCCTGGCGAGCCCGCACGGCATCGTGGCAGGCCTTGCAGCGGGCGTTGGCGCCGGCCTGGCAGCCGGGCTGATCAACGCGCTCCTGGTTACGCGCGGCAACCTGATGCCTTTCATCGCCACGCTTGCCACCATGCTGGCCGCAAGCGGCTCGGCGCTGCTTCTGGCCGGCAACCAGACCGTTTCGGTGTCTTACGATTCGGGTTTCACCGCCATCGGCCAAGGGAATTTCTGGATTTTCCCGATTCCGGCAGTCATCGCCCTGGTTGCCTATGCCGTCGGCTCAGTGGTCCTGAACTACACCAGCACGGGACGGACGGTGCTGGCCATCGGCGGCGGCGAGGATGCCTCGCGGCTGATGGGGCTGCGCACGGACGGCGTCAAATTTCTCGTCTATGTCGCAAGCGGGTGCCTGGCCGGGCTCGCCGGCGTCGTCCTCGCTTCTCAGTTCGGCGCAGGCCAGCCGATCGAGGGCGTCGGCTGGGAACTGTTTGCCATCGCAGCGGTCGTCGTGGGCGGGACGCTGCTGACCGGCGGCTCTGGCTCGGTGTTGACCACGCTGGCCGGCGTGCTGTTGCTCGGCATCCTTTTCAACGTCCTGAACTTCGAAAACGGCATGGGCTGGATTTCGCTGTCAGCCTACTGGCAGTCGGTGATCCGCGGGCTGTTTTTGCTCGTCGTCGTCCTTCTCCAGGCACGGCTTACGGCAAGGCGCGAAACTGCCTGAGGATGGCGAGCGCCTTCGAGCACGATGGCGCTGCAGAATCAGTGCGCGTTGCGCACCCGGCCGATGAGCGCATCCCGCAGACTTTCTGCGGCGATGCTTCCCCGGTGCACCTGGGGTCCGACACCCTTGGAGCAGGATCCGCAAGCGGATCCTGGTGCAGTCACATGGCCGTCCTGGAGACGGTCATTTCCCGGCGACCGCCACGAACACGGACTGCCCCTGCCTTTCCAGCCGAAACAGGATGGGCTTGCTCTGCCGGCGAGAGTTCGCCCACTCCTCGACGATATCCGAAGGCTCCGTCACGCGGCGATTGTTGGCCGATATGATGACATCGCCGGGCTGCAATCCGCTCCGGGCGGCAAGGCCATCGGGAACCACTTCCACGACGAAGACGCCGGTTGTTCCTGATTTGATGCCTAGCTGCTGACGCGCCTGATCCGGAATCGGGCTGAGGGATAGGCCGAGGCCTTCGGCCGCCGACTTCTTGTCGGGAACAGCGCCGGTCTTCACCTCCGCATCCTTGCGCTCACCGATGACAAGCGCGATCTCCTGGTCCTTTCCGCCGTTACTCCGTGTCAGAGTGGCCTTGCTGCCAGGCTTCTGGCTAGCCGTCGCAAGCGTGAGGTCATGGACACCCTCAATGCCCTTGCCGTTGAACCGGGTGATCACGTCACCCGGCTTCAAGCCGGCTTTCTCCGCCGGGCTGCCGGGCTCGACCGAAGCAACCAGCGCGCCCTTGTCATCTTTCATCCCGAGGGCCTCAGCCAGCGACGGCGTGATGTCCTGCAGGCGGACCCCGATGAAGCCACGCTCGATCCGGCCGGTTCTGATCAACTGGTCGGCGATGCTTTGGGCGGTGCGCGATGGCACCGCAAACCCGATCCCGATGCTGCCGCCGGACGGCGAGACGATGGCGGTGTTGACGCCGATCACCTCGCCACGTGCGTTGAACAGCGGACCGCCCGAGTTGCCTCGATTGATCGACGCGTCCGTCTGGAGAAAATCGTCATACGGCCCGGCTTGAATGTCTCGCGAGCGGGCCGAAAGAACGCCGACAGTGACAGTCCCTCCGAGCCCGAAGGGACTGCCGATCGCGATTGTCCATGCGCCCGGCTGCATTGCATCCGAGTCACCCCATTTGGTCGTGGTCATGTTGGGCCGCGGGTCGACCTTCAGCACCGCTATATCGGTGGCGGGGTCACGGCCGACCAATTGCGCCGGCGCCGTTTCCTTGTCGGAAAATACGACATGGATCTCTGTCGCATCGGCAACGACATGGTTGTTGGTGACGATGTAGCCGTCGGCACTGATCACAAATCCGGAGCCAAGCGCCTCCCTCACCTGCGGCTGAACGGGTCCGAGGCCCTGGCCGTCGAACGGACTTGTAAAGTCGCCCGCCGTCGTCTGGTCCTGGACAACCTCCCGGGTCGTGATCGCGACCACGGCCGGCAATTTCTGCTGGATGATCGCTGTGAAGTCGGTCGGGGTATCCTGGGCCAGGACAGGCGCCACGCCACTGGCCGAGAGCATCAGCGCAACCGCGATCAAGCGCGTTGCAAATCGTCTTTGCATATCGTGAGACATTGCTGGACCTCCTGCCGGACAGCCCCGGCCGCTCGGCCGCGCCGCGCGGAGCCGGTGCTCCGGACGCTAGAACTGCCAACAAAGCTGTTTGTTTCAGCCCCCCGGAAAAATGGCACGGCCAGGAAAAATAGCCCGACCGCGGGGGTCCGGAAGGCAGCAGCCGGGAACCATTGAGGCCGTTGAGTTCAACCGTCCACAGGACTGGTCCCGGACGTGGCAGAAATCAGCAAAGCGACTGCGTCAGCTCCGGCAAATGCCCGATATGCCGATGGAGCCAACCTAGCGGCTGAGGTGCCTCTACCGGGCCTGGTGCGAAAAGGATCTGCAATGAAAGAGGGAGCTCCACAGCCGCCGAGAGACGCGGCTGTGATCACCACCGCTCGAACTCCCTCAAGGGAACAAAAGGGTACCAACTAAGTTCGGCCCCCATAATGAGGATGCCTATATGGACCTGTTGCCCCAGTCAGCCGAACACACCGTCTCCCCGCCGCCCGCTCCAGACCTTCACCGGCTTTTGTTCGATCCAAACTTGCGTATACACGGCTTGATTGATGACACTGTCGTCACCAAAGCCTTGGACGATTTGAAAGCCGTGCGTTCCGGGGAAGACGATCTCTACGTTGAAATCGACACGCCCGGAGGCGACGCCGACGGCGCGCGACGTCTAGCTCTAGAGTTCAAACTTTTTCTGAAACACTCGGGCCGCAACGGCTACATCATTGGCAAGAATACGGTTTACTCTGCCGGGGTAACGGTCCTTGCCGCTTTCCCGAAAGCCTGCAGGTTCCTTTGCCCGCAAGCAGTCCTGCTGATTCATGAAAGAAGGCTTGAGAAAGACTTGGTTCTGAATGGACCAATTCGAAGCTGTCTTCAGATCGTTCGCGAACAACTTGCGCTGTTGGAAACGGCAGAGCGACTCGAGAATGAAGGGTTCGCCGATCTCGTCCAAGGTTCTCGAACATCGCTGGAAGAGCTGCGCGACCATGCCCTGAACAGCTGCTACCTGATGGCAGCAAGAGCTTTGGAGCTAGGCCTTGTTGAAGACATTGCCCATTAACTTGATGCCTCGATGCAAACGGCAGAGCGGAGTCCAACACGCTTCCCTCACTCATGTCGGCGGCGACCATGAACGACGAGGTTGACAAGATAGAGCGGACCGGCGGCTGTCTTTGCGGGTCTGTGAGGTATGTTGTTACCGGCGCGCCGTTGCGCGTTGGCTTGTGTCATTGCCAGGATTGCAAGCGAACCAGCGGCAGCACCTACAGTGCCTTTGCCGTGTGGCCGCGGTCGGCTTACCAGTGCAAGGGCGAGCTTGCGGCGTTCAACGGCAGAGGTTTTTGTCCGGCATGCGGGTCGCGCGTGGTGAATCTCCGCGACGACGAAGCCGAGATCATGACCGGCACTCTCGACGATGCGCCAAACGACCTTCTCCCGACATACGAGCTTTGGACCCCCCGGCGCGAAGCCTGGCTCCACAACCTGCCTTGGGCTGACCAATTCGCGGGCGATCGCACCGAAGAAGGCCAAAATTGGCGCGAAGCCCGACGAGTATGACCATGCTCGAATGGCCCTCCACCCCGTGAACCGTGAAAGTCAGCTTGATGCGCGATGAATCACTCAAGTTCTTGAAGGAAATTGTGGCGACCCCGTCGCCGAGCGGCTTTGAGCAACCCGTAGCGGAGCTTTTCCGCGAGTATGTTCGTCCCTATGCCCACAGGTTGACGACGGACGTCATGGGCAATGTCACGGCGATCATCAATCCTGAGGCGTCTATGCGCTTCATGTATGCCGGGCACATGGATGAGGTCGGCTTCATCGTCCATTACATCGACGATGACGGCTTTCTTTTCTTCAGCACCATAGGTGGAACGGACGTTGCCACTGAAATCGGCCAGCGTGTCTGGGTGCACGGCAAGGAGCCGATCCTGGGCGTCGTAGGTCGCAAAGCAATCCAGACCTTCAAAGCCTCTGACACGTCTCAAACTCCCTCGCTGATGGAACTATGGATCGATATCGGCGCGAGTTCGCGAGAGGAAGCGTTGAAGGTCGTAGAGGTCGGCAGCGCGGTCACTATCCACGGCGAGTTTGCGGCGCTACAGGCCAACCTTGCTGTCGGACGAGCGTTCGACAACAAGGTTGGCCTCCTCATCGGCGCCGAGGTCCTGCGCTGCCTCTCCGAGGAGGGAGGCGTTCACCCCGGCGTGGGGCTCTATATCCTGGGTACGGTTCAAGAGGAAATCGGTTCCCGAGGCGCGATGACCTCGGCGTTCAACATCGCACCTCGAACCGGCCTCGCAATCGATATGGGCGTGGCGATGGACTATCCGCGCGCTCGCGCCGAGGATCAGGGCAAACTGGACCTTGGGAAAGGGCCGGCAATCACTCAAGGCGCGAACACCAACCCGGTGGTGTTCAATCTGCTGAAGTCGGTGGCCGAGAAAGAGGGCCTACCTTATCAGCTTCAGGCGGTGGGCAGCTCAAGCCCTACCGACGCGCGTGTCATGCAGCAGAACCGAGGCGGCGTCGCAAGTGGGGTGCTCTCCGTGCCTTTGCGTTACATGCATACCCCGTCGGAAGTTGTTTGCCTGGATGATGTGCAAACGACGATTGACCTGGTTTGTGCATATTGCCGGCAATTGACGCCGGAGATCGACTTCACGCCAAGATGAGGCGGCGGGATTGATTGTGGAAGTCGTGGCTCCAACAGTCGCCGATCTGGCGCCTGTCGGCTACCGTCTGGTGCGTCGGTCACCGCGCACCTGGGAAAACCCGACTGCAGTCCACCAGAGAGCGCGCCTCAGGTCACCGCCACCGCTTCCACCAAACGCCTGAGGAAGTCCGTCAGACCGGCTTCAGGATCATTACCTGCGCCAACGAGCACCGAAATACCCCAGCGCCCAAGCACGGCCTCCTCCACAGGGTTGCGGCTGGGCATGAATATGAACGAAGGGGGACGATCTTTCTCATATCCAGACCGGTGCCAGGTCTGCCAAAGCCGGTGCAACAGCAGCCTGATGTTTGGATCGGAGAGGCTATAGCCAATGAACAGGATCGTGCTGCCGAGAGCATCGGAACGAAAGCGGACATCAAGGGGAGAATTGAAGGACAGGCGGTCAAGATAGTCGGTTTCGGTGAGGACAAGGGAAGAGTCCTCGTCAAAGTCGCCGTGAAATTTCACGATGTGCGTTACGCCTCGACGGGCCTGCGCAACGTGCCGTGCGTTGGCCACTTTCACGTACTCTCGACCGTGGATTTCAAAAGCGAGTTCCAGGTTCCGGTCATAGTTCGTCGTATAGATCACGGGAAAATCGAGCGTCACGATGAGACGGTGCAATTCCGATTTCTCGATCCGTTCCTTGGCGACAGACCAGTTTCTGTCCATCCAACTGCGAAGTGGTCCGATGCTGCCATGCTTGATCCGATAGTATTCGGCCAAGGTCTGAAAACGATCGCGTCGCGTGGAAAATTCATCGTCGACGCCGAGCTCCTTTGCCATTCGCTCGATGAGCTTCTCCCAAGACGGAAGTCCGACGCTGATCGATACCCCCGCCCCCACAAACAAAATTGCGCTGCGATGACGAATTGCATTGGCGAGCGAATTTATAGGATCATCATCGTTCATGGATAGGTCCTCCGAAGCCACTCGCGTGGGCCGGACCTAAAGGTGCGTGCCCCGGTGCGGGGATCGTGGACGTGGCTCCCCAATTCGAGCCAGCGTGCTCCGCCCCCATCGACTAAATCGGATCGACCACGCACCAGCCAGCCCAGAGGGGGCGGCCCTTGCAGTCCTGCCGAGCCGCTTGCCACCCGAACCGAGGTAGCGGCTGCGAGGACACTGGCTGTGAACTGGAACCGGCGCTGTTGCGGTTTACTGGCCACGATGATTCAGTTCTGCGCCAGCCATATTGCGCAAAGCTCTATCGAGTTTCGCATTCACCAAGAGGTTGCGCCGCTTCGCGCCGATAAAGATGGCGAGAGAGTAAATCATTGTAAGAACAGAGATCATCGTCATTCCGGCCTAAACATCAACGACCGGAGATGTTCCATGCGCCCGGAAATATTCCAGTGTAGGTGTTTTAAATCGCCGAAGCTACGCGCTCAATGCGCGGTTGGTTTCGTGTCCAGGGCGGACGAATTAGCGCAAGGCGGTATTCATCCTCCCACATCGGCGGAGGACTGAAGCGAAATGCTGGTTGTGTCCCCCAGGATGCAATGAAACGCCGATGCTTTGCATGCGGCCCGGAACAAATGCCCGCTTGCACAGTTCGAGCCATGCAGCGGTCGACCCCCGCGCTGCAAGATCGGTAGCCCGATCGCCCGCGCCGGCCCCTCCCACGGCGCGGGCTTTCGTTTGAATTCACGCTGTCGGGGTTGGAGTCGCTCCGCCGTTGTCGCGAGCCGGCTGATATACGCGCTGTCTGGGGCTCGCGCGGTGTCGGCGACATCGGCATTCGCGCAGTCCGGCAGGTCAGCCCATGCACGGGAACAACGCGGCACTGTGATGGTTTGGTGGCCTCGGAAGGTGGCAGAGAACGATGGGCAAAAAGCCCAAACAGCACGCAAAATCCACGGCGGATCGCGAAAAGGCGATCGAGGCGCTCTACTTCGCGCGCAAGTGCGGCCTTACGAAGGAAGAGGCACTCAAGATGCTCAGGGAAGCCCCGATCGGGATCGATGATGAAGCCGAAGAGCGCTCCGGCAGTTAGAGGCGACCGCCAATCGCGCATCGCAGCCGGCCGCGGCGCATGATCTTCTTCACTTCCGATACGCATTTCAACGATCCGCGCATTCTGCGCCTCGACCGGCGTCCCTTCGCCTCGTTGGTCGAGCATGACCAGGCGCTGGTTGCGTTTTGGAACGAAACGGTTGGCCCGAACGACGAGGTCTGGCACCTCGGCGATTTCGCCAAGGGTCCAGCCGAGACCGTGTCTTCACTGCTGTCGTCTCTTAACGGGTCCAAGCACCTGATTATTGGCAACAATGACAGCGCCGCCACCATTGGCGACCCGGCCTGGGCGAGCGTGCACCACTACATGGAGCTTCTTGTCGAGGGCCGCTTGCTGGTTCTGTGTCACTATCCTTTTCGCACCTGGAACCAGATCGGCAAGAGATCGGTAAATCTGCACGGTCATTCGCACGGTCGTCTGAAGCCGATGACGCGCCAGCATGATGTCGGCGTCGACGCATGGGGGTTTCGTCCGGTAACCTTTGCTGCCATTCAGGCCAGTCGCCGGCGGGGTTAGCCCGGCAGAACGCCGGGCTAGCGAAGGTCTCAGCTTTGCGGGATTCGAGCCGACGAGAGGCCGTCTGTAATCCTGCCGGGCCTGCCACAACGCGACAATCCTGGTTGGGCGGCTTCAAATAGGAGAACTGCCTCATATACGGTTTTCGCGGTACGCGGACCGCGCCACACCATCAGCTTGAGTGCGGCGAAGTCTTACGGAAGCCCCACCGGCCGTCGCAGCGCGAGATCGAACGCATCGCCTGAGCTCAGCACGTGAACCCTCAGATCATGAATCGAAAGGGCGGCATCAGGCTCACCTTCCGCGATGTTGGAATGGGTCACGCCGGCTGCGTCGACCAGATAGACAGCGCCGCTGCCAATGACCTTGAACATCTCGCCCTTCACCACGATCGCGGTGTCTTCATCAATGCCGATGCCGAGGACGCGCGGGTTCTGCGACACCGCCCCGATGAGCCGCCCAATGCGGCCACGTTCCGCAAAGTGCTGGTCGATAATGACGTTCGGCAGCAGGCCCAGTCCCGGCGCCATGCGAATGTGGCCGATCCGAAAGGACGCTGCGTTCGGCCCCTTCACCATCATCGTGTCGCTCATGACCGACGCGCCCGCGGAGGTGCCGGCAATGACGCCTCCGGCTTCATAGATTTCGTGCACCCGCTCGTCGATGGGCGTGTCGCCGATCTGGCTGGTGATGCGGAGCTGGTCGCCGCCGGAGAAGAACACCGCGCTCACGTCTGCAAGCGCACTTATTTTCTTTTCATGAGCTGCCTCGAGGCGGTCGTTGACGTAGAGCTCGATGACATCCTTGATGCCCAGTTCACCGAAGGACCTCTGATACTTCTCGAGATAGCCATCCGGCTCATGAGACGCGATGGTGGCAAGCACCAGGCGGCCGTTCGGAACCAGGCTCGCCACCTCCTTCAAGATGACACGATCGCCATCATGGTCCTCGTGGCCGCCGATGATGACGAGCGTTCCGGCTTTACCGTTCGAGGATCGTTTTTTCTTCTTGTCGGTCATTTGTCCACGTCTTTCTTGCGCAGGAAAACGTGTGGGTGGTTGTCCTCGCTGGTCATGAATGCGACTGCGAACTCCCTGCTGTTATGCGCCCATCCAGACACGCCGGTCGCGGTAAGCACGATGGCTCCGGCTTCGCCGCCGATCGCCTCGACTTCCTTGAGCGCGGGATTCAGCACCTGCTCCAGGCCGCCTTCAGCCTGCCCCGAGGACAATGCCTGCCGCGCCGAGAGTGCCTGCATGACACGGGCCGCGAGAGCCTTTCGCGCAATATGCTCACCGTCTCCCGAGAAGGCGACGGCTCCCAATTGGTTGTCGGCATAGTAGCCGCAACCGGGTTGCGGAGAATCCCCCACACGACCCGGAGCACTGCCGTCCAGTCCGCCGGTCGAAGTGCCCACGGCGATGTCCCCGTACTGATCCAGGGCAACCACACCGATCGTATCCTTCGCCTCCGACTTGCTGGAGACGTCGCGCTGCTGCGGCGTGATCAAATCCGCCGGATCGCAAAGCTCCAGCTGCTTGTCGGCGGCGAAACGCCGGGCCCCCTCCGACGCCAGCAGGATCGGCTCCTCATGCAGCATGGCCTTCGCGACACTGATTGGATGGCGCACGCCCTTGATCACTGCGACGGCACCTACATTGAAGTCCCTGCCCTCCATCAGGCCAGCGCACATCTCGACCTCGCCGTCCGAATTGAGGGCACTTCCATATCCCGCATTGAATGTCGGGTCGGCCTCGAGGACGCGACCGGCAGCTTCCACGGCATCGACCGCCGTTCCGCCGCCGGCCAGGACGGCCCGACCTGCCTCGAGCGCCTCGATGCATCCGTTGCGATGCGCCTCCTCCTCTTGCGGATCGATCTCCTTGGCGCCGCCGTGCAGGATCAGCGACCACATCAGCCAGCCCTCAGATGGCGAATATGGGTCTGATCGGGCCCTCCCCTCGAAGGCGTCGCGCCTCCGAAGCCGGTTACTTGCCGCCACACGGCTTCAACGTCGTCGACGGTCAGCACGACAAGGTCGTTTTCCCGTGCAAGCCGGAGACACACGTCGACGGCCTCCTTCTCGGGACAGACGGCGTGAATGCGGCCTGGGGCGCAGCCGGCGTTCAAGGCACCTTCCCGCAGCAAGCCGGCGATCGCTCCGGGGGCTCGGCCGCGCAGCTCCTGCTCATCCTCCTTGAAGACGATGACGTCGAATATCCGCGAAGCGATCGCGCCCATCTCGCGGATGTCGCAATCGCGGCGGTCGCCCGGTATGGCGACCAGGCCGATCGTGCGCTGATAGCCGCGCCTCATGTGGGAAACGAGCTTTCCGAGCGCCCTCAGCCCCTCCGGATTGTGCGCATAGTCGACGATCGTGCGGAAACCATGCCCGTCGAAGACGTTGAGGCGACCGGGAGATTGCTCGAACGAGGTGCCAAACTCCGCCAGCGCCGCCCGGATCGTTGCCGCCGGAACGTCGTGGCAATGCGCCATGGCGACGGCTGCCAGGCTGTTGGCAACGTTGAATTCGGCCGAACCCTCGAAGGTCGCGGGAATTTCGTCGACGCTCATCAGGAACATCGATTCCCCATCCTCGTGGATGAAAATGTCCCAGCCGTCGCTGCTGGGCTCCCGCGTCACGGCGCGGCCGCCTTCCGCCAGGTGGCTGCGCAAGAAACCGGGCCACTCGCTCCTGCTCGCCAGCGAGAAGTAGCAGATCCTGCCGCCGGCATCTCGCGACATTGCGGACGTGTGGACGTCGTCGGCATTAAGAATGCTCCATCCGCCGCGGCGGACGGACTCGACCACGACCGATTTCACCTCCGCCAGGTCCTCGATCGTGTCGATGCCCCTCAGCCCGAGATGGTCGCCGTGGACGTTCAGAACCGCGCCAACATCGCATGCATCGAAGGCAAGCCCTTCGCGCAGGATGCCGCCGCGCGCACATTCCAGCACCGCGACATCGACACCCGGCTCGCGCAGCACGATCCTGGCGCTCTGCGGACCGGAGCAGTCCCCTGTCATGATCCGCTCGCCGTTCAAGTAGACGCCGGTGGTGGAGGTGAGCCCGACGGTTGCCCCATTCGCCTGCAGGATGTGCGCCAGCATCCGGGCAGTGGTCGACTTGCCGTTGGTTCCCGTGATCGCGAAGATCGGAATCCGGCCGTCCTTGCCGCCTTTGAAGAGAAGATCGAGCACGGGCCGTGCGACGTTGCGGGCGCGCCCCGACGAGGGTTCGAGATGCATGCGAAAGCCAGGACCGGCATTCACCTCTATGATGCCGCCGCCGGTTTCGCTCACCGGCCGTGAGATGTCGGGACAGACGAAGTCGATCCCGGCAATGTCGAGGCCGACGATCTGTGCCGCCCGCCTGGCGATCAGCGCGTTTTCGGGATGGATTTCTTCCGTTCGGTCGATCGCGGTCCCACCGGTGGAGAGATTGGCGGTGGGCCGCAAGAGCACCATTTGACCCGGCGCTGGAACGCTCGCCAGGGTGAGCTGCGATTTTGACAGGAAATGCTCGACACATTCGTCGATCTCGATGCGGGTCAACACCGAGGAATGGCCCTCTCCCCTTCGTGGGTCGCGGTTCGTCTCCTCGACGAGCTCGGCGACAGAACTCCGGCCATCGCCGACCACATGGGCCGGAACCCTCTCGGCGAGCGCCACCACCTTTCCGCCGATCACCAGGATCCTGTGGTCCGAGCCGACGAAATGCTGCTCGACTATAACGCTGCGGCTGTGTTCTCGCGCCTGTTCGAAGCCCCAGCGGACCTCGTCTTCTGTTGCCAGACCGATGTTGACGCCGCTTCCATGATTGCCATCGAGTGGTTTGGTGACCACGGGGTAGCCCAGCCGTGTGGCTGCCGCGACCGCGTCCTGCGCCGATCGCACCAGTTCCCCGCGTGGCACCGGCAGGCCGGCCTGTTGCAGCAGGAATTTGGTCAGGTCCTTGTCCGAGGCGATCTCGGTCGCAATCTCGGAAGTGAGGTCGCTGCAACTGGCGCGGATCCGCTTCTGATGCTTTCCGTGACCAAACAGCACGAGGCTGCTGTCGTCGATCCGCGCCGCCGGAATGCCTCGCCTCTCGGCCTCGCGCACCAAGGAAGCAGTCGTAGGCCCCAAGGCACGCTCGGCGGCCAGAAGCTTGAGCTGCTGCAGCCTGGCTGCGAACTCGAATGGCCCCTGCGTTTCCGCAATGTCGCCGAGCCCCTCGACACCATGCAGATTGGCCGGCAGCAGGCTGTCCACCAGTTCGAGCGCGACGCGTCCGGCGAGCAGCCCGACAAGCTCATCCTTGTAGGCGAACATGACGTTGTAAGTGCCGGGACTGCCTTTGACCGACCGTGTCTTTCCTCGTGTTACTCGGTGACCGAGCATGCCCTGCAGTTCCAGGGCGACATGCTCGACGACGTGGCCGAGCCAGGTTCCTTCCTGCATGCGGCGGACGAAGCCGCCGGCGGCGCCATAGCTGCAGCCATGGCCCACAAGGCCGGGCAACAGTCGGACGATTTGTTCGGAAAACCCGGGCAGTTTGTCTGTCGGGAACGCCTCAAGGGCTCCGAGGTCGATCCGAATCTGGACCATTGGCGTCATACTATAGAGGTGCGGCCCGCGAAACACGCGGGCGTCCACGACGCGGATTGGGCGAAAACGCGAGGCGCCCCGATGAATTTCTTTGTCCGACATAGTCCGTTTCTCCTGACTAACTCCGCAACATCCGGAGGATCGGTTAGTTCCCGGCCTTTCAGCCCAAATATTTTTGCAGGAGAGAGAAACAAAAGTGGCCGTTAACATATGTTGGCGCAAGAACACCCTCTGGTCATCTCGGCCACGTGCGGTCGCTGTTCTGAGGGCTACTTATCTCTCGGGACGAGGCGGGCCAGGCATTCGCTCCTCTTCACAAGCATTCGCCGGGCACACCGCGGCTGTTGAGCTAGTGCCCGGCTTTGCTCATGGCGACCCATTGTGCGGGTGCAGCACTGAGGCATTAATCTTCAGCACGCCTTCGGCACCCGGGAACATTTCCAGACGCGTCAGGTTTGGAACCATCCTTGCACCGGAACTACAGCCATGCAGAGTCGAAAATCGGTGAAGGCCGCGCTTGTCAAGGAGATCGACGCGGTCCGCCTTCGTATCTCGCTGCTTGAAAGCGAGTTATGCAGAGATGGCAGACCCAGGCAAATTGGATGGCGTTCAGGATACGAACTGAACGCCCACAAAGCCCGCCTTGCTCGACTGGAGACCGTGCTTGCCCACTATCCGTCGGCACCGACGGCCCGGGCATCGAAACAGCAACAGCTTGAGTTGCGCGCAAGGCAACCAAGTAATTTTGGGGAAACGCCATGGCTGACAGACCCTCAATCAGAACTCCGCTAGCTCGAGTGCGGGGCCTTGGATCGGCGAAACACGGAACCGAAACGTTCATGCTGGAGCGGCTGACATCTGCTGCCCTGTTGATCCTTGTCATTTACATCGTCGCGGTCGTTATAATGCTGGTCGGTGAGCCTCGAGACGCCGTCCTCAGCGTCGTAGGATCGATCTATGTCGCGCCAGCCCTTATTGGCTTCATTCTCGTAAGCTGCGTTCACATGCGGCTTGGAATGCAATCGATCATCGAAGATTACTGCCATGCCACCGTGCTCAAATCGCTTCTTCTGATCGCCAATTGGTTGTTCTGCTGGGCAGTCGCGCTCGCAAGCTTGTTCGCTGTGCTGTTAATCAGCTTCAGATAGCGATCCGGTTCTCAGCTGCAGCCAGCGTCTGCCACCGGCAGGCTGAAGTTCGCCTCAGCGGCGAACCGGGCTTGCTTGCGCAAAGGAGTTCGACAACCCGGCCTCATCTGATTTGCGGCAGCCTGTCCCATTGATGGAAAGGGGGTGGAGAGGTCAGCTCCCACTCCAATGTAGTAGCTCCTGGCCCCCATGGGTTCATGCCGGCGGCTCTTTGCCGGTAGAAAGCTTCCAAGATGCCGAAGAGGAAAATCACGACACTCGCGGCCGACAGGTACGATCCATACGAGGACACCATGTTCCAGCCGGCGAATGCGTCGGGATAGTCGACATAGCGACGCGGCATGCCCGCCAATCCAAGGAAGTGATGGGGGAAGAAGACGAGGTTCACGCCGACGAAGGTCGTCCAGAAATGGACCCCAGCCAGAAGCGGATTGTAGAGATATCCCGTCATTTTCGGAAACCAGTAATACCAGCCCGCGAAGATGCCGAAGATCGCTCCCAGTGAAAGTATGTAGTGGAAATGCGCGACGACGAAGTATGTGTCGTGCAATTCACGGTCGAGGCCGGCATTTGCGAGTTGAACGCCCGTCACCCCGCCCACGGTGAACAGGAATATGAAGCCGAGGGCCCAGAGCATCGGCGTCCGCAGGCTGACCGAACCGCCCCACATGGTTGCAATCCAGGAGAACACTTTTATCCCGGTCGGCACTGCGATCACCATCGTGGCGAAGGTGAAGTAGCGCTGCGTGTCGAGGCCTATCCCGCTGGTGTACATATGGTGGGCCCAGACGACGAAGCCGATCACCCCGATCGCCACGATTGCGTAGACCATCCCGAGATACCCGAAGATCGGCTTTCGCGAGAAGGTCGAGATCACCTGGCTGACGATGCCGAACGCCGGCAGGATCATGATGTAGACTTCCGGGTGGCCGAAGAACCAGAAGAGATGCTGGTACAGCAGCGGGTCGCCTCCGCCGTCCGGCGCGAAGAACGTGGTTCCGAAATTGCGATCGGTCAGGAGCATGGTGATGGCGCCGGCCAGCACCGGCAGAGCCAGCAGCAGCAGGAAGGCGGTGATGAGGATCGACCACACAAACAGGGGCATCTTGTGCAGGGTCATCCCCGGCGCGCGCATGTTGAAGATGGTGGTGATGAAGTTGATGGCTCCCAGGATCGAGGAGGCGCCCGCAATGTGCAGAGACAGTATGACCAGATCCACGGCGGGACCGGGATGGCCGGAGGTCGACAGCGGCGGGTACAGGAACCAGCCGGTCCCAGGGCCATAGCCGCCGGGGACGCTGGGCATGAAGATCGACAGTAAAAGCAACATCAATGCCGGCGGCAGCAGCCAGAACGAGATGTTGTTCATGCGCGGGAAGGCCATGTCGGGGGCGCCGATCATGATCGGAACCATCCAGTTGGCGAAGCCGCCGATCAGGGCGGGCATCACAGTGTAGAAGATCATGATCAGCGCGTGGGCCGTGGTGAAGACGTTGTAAAGCTGCTTGCCGGCGTCGATCGCCGCGTCGCCCTGGTAACCGTAGATCATCGACGCCAGTCCGGGGAAAAACTGGATCCCGGGTTGCTGCAGCTCGATTCGCATGCTCACCGACAAGAGCATGCCGATCACCCCCGCGATGAAAGCGAAGACCAGATAGAGTGTGCCGATGTCCTTGTGGTTGGTCGAAAACAGCCATCGGGTGATGCCGGTCGGCTGGTGGCTGCCGAGACCGTCCGGATCTGCCGCCGTATATTCGTTCATGACCTTCTCCGCTTGAGCCGTCCGTCGCCAGCATCGAACCGTGCTGGAACTTGATTGTTCCCTCCACCGAACCGGCGGTAGGAACATTCCACGGAAGCCGCGGTTAGGTTCCGCGCGGCCGACCCTGCGCGGCTGAGGATCGACGTCCATGCTGGCGATAATTGCTGCGACACTGGTTCTGACGACGGTGGTTGGTGGGCTGATATCCGCCTTCTGGCTCGAGGCGCGTCATGGTCTCCATGACCCCACGCCGCCGGACATGTCGGTGCCCAGGGAACTGAACGCCCCGGCCTGGAGCCGGTGGTCCTGACATGGACGCGATCACCGCGACACTCGACCCGAGAACGCGAGCCGGCTGGCTGCTGCTCGGCTTCGCGCTCGGCGGTTTCTTCGACGGCATCGTCCTGCATCAGATCCTGCAATGGCATCATCTTCTCTCGGGCGTCGCCGATCCGGTGGGTTCCGACCTGCGCTTCCAGATCATGGCCGACGGCCTCTTCCATCTTTTCATGTATGTGCTCGCGGTCGCCGGCACGGTGCTGCTGGTGGCCGCGAGGGCGGCTGGCGCGCGGCCCGGGACCACCACGGAGATCCTGCGGCTCGCCTTCGCCGGGTTCGGCGTCTGGCATGTCGTCGATGCTGTCGTGTTTCACTGGCTGCTGGGTCTGCACCGGATCAAGATGAACAGCGACTTGCCGCTCGCCTGGGATATTGCGTGGCTGGTCATTTTCGGCATCGTGCCGCTTGGGTTGGTGCTGGTGCTGCCCAACCGCGGCGGACCGGCCCGCGGGGCTTCGGCAGCGCTGACCAGCATCGTCCTGCTTGCGGGACTGGCAGCCGGCGCCGGCCCGTTCTTCAACGGTGCCGCCAATTCCATCATCGTCTTTCGGGCCGGGATGGAACCGGCGGCGATGATGCGGGCCGTTGAAGTCGCCGACGCCCATCTCAAATGGGTCGACGCCAGCGGCACCATCTGGGCGGTCAACCGCGTCTCATGGCGCGGGTTGGTAGCCCTTCACGCGCGCGGCGCCTTGGTGGTCAGCACGACGCCTGTCATTGCCGGATGCCTTGCCTGGACCGATGCCGCCGGAGTGAGCAGTAGCTCCAGCCAACAGCGAGGCACTCCTGCCAGGCTATGACTTCCGGACAGGGATAGGGGAGTATCAAGCATGCAATTCGCCACCGAGAGCAGCCACGGCCGGAGCCTGACACCGCGGATCGTCGTGGTCGGCGGAGGCTTTGCCGGTCTGGAGGTTGCCAAGGCGCTCGGCAAGGCGGAAATCGGGGTGACGATCATCGACCGCCACAATCACCACCTGTTCCAGCCCTTGCTCTATCAGGTTGCAACCGCCGCCTTGTCGGCGCCTGATATCGCCGAGCCCATCCGCAAGATCCTGGGCCGCTATCCCTCGGTTCAGGTCCTCTTCGGCGATGTCACCGAGATCGGCACCGAGGCCAGGATACTGGTGCTGGCCGATGGGACCACGGTCCCCTACGACATCCTGGTCTTGGCCACCGGTTCGCAGCCATTCTATTTCGGCCAGGAGAGCTGGGCTCGGGTTTGTCCCGGCTTGAAGACCATCGAGGACGCGCGCACGATCCGGTCACGGCTGCTGCTATCGTTCGAGCACGCGGAACGGACCACCGATCCAGTCGAGCAATCCCGGCTGATGACGATCGCCATTATCGGCGGCGGCCCGACCGGTGTCGAACTGGCGGGCTCGATCGCCGAACTCAGCCGGCACACACTGGCGCGCGACTTCCGCAACATCCGGCCCGAGAAGACAAGGATCATACTGGTAGAAGCCGGCGAGCGTCTGCTCGCCGGCTTCGCCCCGGAGCTTTCCAGATATGCACGTCTGCGCCTTGAAAGCCTGGGCGTCGAGGTCGCGCTCGGCAACCGGGTCGAGGCGATCGAAGCGCATCAGATCACCGTCGGCGGCCAGGTGATCCCGGTGGCCTTGACGCTCTGGGCCGCCGGGGTGGCGGCTTCTCCGCTGGTCGCCCAGCTCGGTGTCGGGCTCGACCGCGGCGGTCGGGTGAAGGTCGAATCCGACCTGCACGTCGTCGGCCACCCCGATGTCTTCGCGCTTGGCGACGTCGCACTGGTCCTCGATGGGAACGGCCAGCCATTGCCGGGTCTTGCCCAGGTCGCCAAGCAGCAGGGCGAGCACCTCGGCAAGGCACTGGCACGCCGGATAGATGCTGGCGACACGCTGCCCGCTTTTGTCTTCAGCAATCGAGGCAACACGGCCATTGTCGGCCGCCACGCTGCCGTGTTCGAATCGGGCAGGCTGAAACTGAAAGGCTGGTTCGCCTGGTCTGCCTGGGCGCTCATCCATGTCTACCTGCTCGTCGGTTTTCAGCACCGCGTTCAGGTCTCGATCCAGTGGCTCTGGCGCTACCTGACCTATGAGCGTGGCGCCCGGCTCATCGCCGAGGAGCGAGTCGAACCGGGTTCGACATCGTCGCCGGGAGCGGCCCCGAGAGAGCCGCTGCCAACCAAGGCAGACGCCGCCGGCATTGCACGCCCGCACTGACTAGATTGCCGGGTGCTCAGTTCGGAGACAGTGGCGATGCGGGGGTCAGCTCTGGATTCCGCCACGGCCCGTCGTCCCACGGCAGCCCGAACCTCGATAGTTGAGGCGGGTGGTTCCCAGCTTGTATCCGGTGCCGGCCTGATGGATCCGGATGGCACCAACGACGTTGCGTCCCTATATGAACAAATGAACACAGGCTCCTCGAAACGGGATCTGTTGAACCCCTCCTCTTCAGAGACAGCTCGTCATGACGTCACCTGCGACTGCTGAACAACCCCCGGTCATTCAGACGGGGCTTCCCGCCCTGAGCAACAGCTATGCGCAATTGCCGGAGCGCTTCTTCGCGCAAACAGATCCGAAGCCGGTGTCCGAACCGCGGCTGATCCGGTTCAACCGGCACCTCGCGGAGGAACTCGGGCTCGATGCCGACCAGCTTACCAGCCCGGATGGAGTGGCGATGCTTGCCGGCAACAGATTTCCGGAAGGGTTGCAAGCAATCGCCCTGGCCTATGCGGGCCACCAGTTCGGAAACTTCGTGCCTCAGCTTGGCGACGGGCGCGCCCTGCTGCTTGGCGAAGTGGTGGACGTCAACGGCGTTCGCCGTGACATCCAGCTGAAAGGATCGGGACCAACGCGGTTCTCGCGCAACGGCGACGGCCGCGCCGCACTCGGCCCTGTCCTGCGCGAATATGTCGTCAGCGAAGCGATGGGGGCGCTCGGCATTCCGACGACGCGAAGCCTTGCGGCGGTGCTCACCGGCGACCCGGTCTATCGCGAGGTCCGGCTGCCCGGCGCCGTCCTGACACGGGTGGCGGCAAGCCATATCAGGATCGGCACGTTCCAATATTTCGCCGCGCGCCACGACACCGAGGCGCTCAAGATACTGGCCGACTATGCCATTCAGCGTCACTTCCCACAGCTGGCGGGGGAAGCACGGCCGTACCGGGCTTTGCTGGAGGCCGTTGTCGCCGCACAGGCGGACCTGGTGGCGCGCTGGATGCTGGTCGGCTTCATCCATGGCGTCATGAACACCGACAACATGTCGATCTCGGGCGAGACGATCGACTATGGCCCATGCGCCTTCATGGACGCTTACGACCCCAGCGCGGTGTTCAGTTCGATAGACCGCGCCGGTCGCTATGCCTATGCCAACCAGCCTCGTGTCGCCACATGGAACCTTGCGCGCTTTGCCGAGACCCTGCTGCCGCTCATGAGCACGGACGAGAATGAAGCAGTGTCTGAAGCGGAAGAGGTGCTGAGGTCGTTCCAGGCCTCCTATGAGGCTGTGTTGCAGCGCGGCTTCCGCAGAAAACTCGGACTGCTGACCGAAGCGGAAGGCGACTTGCAGCTCGCTGCCGACTTTCTGGATGTGCTGGCTCGCGGCGAAGCGGATTTTACGCTCGGCTTCCGGCGCCTGGGCGATGACCTCGACGCTGCGGACGGCCAAGGCACGGCGCGGCAGTTGTTTAAGGATCCAGGCTCATTCGATGCCTGGTCGGCGCGGTGGCGCCAGCGCATTGCAAGCGAAGCAGCCGACACGGCCACGCGCCGGGCAGCCATGCAATCCGTCAATCCCAAATTCATCCCCCGCAATCATCGCATCGAGGCGATGATCCAGGCGGCGTTGGGCGGCGACTTCACACCGTTCGAGGAGATCTTGACGGTCGTCAGCCGTCCCTTCGATGAGCAGCCGGGAATGGAACGCTATGCTGAGCCGCCACGCCCGGATGAGCGCGTCCTGCAGACATTCTGCGGTACCTGAGACATTCGTGATGGTCGCTTAACATGTGCAAATGCGGAAGACCCATTTGCAAGCTATCGTCACGGGTACTCTCGTAAGGGCTGAGCTATGACGATCATAGAATTGGCATTCGAATTGCTGGCACGGAAGCTCGTAGACCGTACCGGAATATCAGACGAAGATGCTCGAGACCTTGTCGCAGCCATGGGAGCTGACTGGTCATCGCTCGTGCGAGCAGCGAGGGCGATCAAAGAGACTTAGGTCTTTTGACGTCGTTTTAGCTGCCATCAGCTGCAGGGAGAGCGGACCTGAGGCTGCTGCCGCGATCCAGGCGCGACACCATCACCGATCATGTCAGCAACGTGGTCAAGCACTGTATTTCGGTCGCTCGAAATCGACCGGATACAACACGCTGCTCTCCTGAAAGCCACTGAAGCCCGCTACGCAAGTCGCCGGAAGCTCGCAATAAACTGCGATAGCAGCCCAGTCTTGAGGTTTATATTGCAGGCCCGCATCACTGGCGGGGCGACGCGGGCCTGCCCAGAGATTGCCTGTCCTCGACAAGCAACGCAGGCCCTGCCGTTCGTTGAAATCCGCGTTGGGAGTCAGATTCCGTCGGCACCGAAATCACAGGTGCTGACTAAGCAGACGGAACTTCCCCCCACGATCACGGTTTGGAGTCACGAGACCAACCAAGGAGATGCAGATGTCGAGCAAAATGCCGCCCGTGCCGCCTGAGAACCAGAGCCAGAAGGGTCGAGGAGAAGGGCGACAGATTAGCCACGATGATGCCCAGCACGGCACTCACGGAGCGCCGGATCCGGAGCGCCAAGGGCAGCAAGCCAACACCAAGGTCAACACCACTCATCAGGGCCGTCAGCAGGATCGGTGATCATGTCCACATCGAAGAAACACCCGAACACGATCCGGCAGGGCGGGCCAGGCGCATCGCACGAGAACGCCAGAAAACCCTTACAGATCAACAAGCCCCCGGCGGATGAAGACCGTCGATCCAAAAGCCGAGTTTCAGGGGGTGGCGGTGAAAAGGACAGTCATCATTCGCACAATCCAGCCAAGAAGGGTAGCAACAGTTGAACCCACGGCTTTGTGAATGATTGTGCTAAAGCGCGCCGCGTGTGCATGTCATTGTCTCACAACCGAGCCTTTTTTTGAGTGACATGCA
Source organism: Mesorhizobium sp. LNJC391B00 (assembly GCF_000502535.1). Lineage (NCBI taxonomy): Bacteria > Pseudomonadati > Pseudomonadota > Alphaproteobacteria > Hyphomicrobiales > Phyllobacteriaceae > Mesorhizobium > Mesorhizobium sp. LNJC391B00. Next base: position 94,329 of record NZ_AYWI01000012.1, on the reverse strand, counting down.
TTAGCCGGACCAGGGTGAGGATCAGCGAGTCGAGACGCCCGGAAAAACCGGAGGCCGTGGGCCCGCACCACTGGCGGAGCGATGCGGGCCCGGCCAAGGGTTACGGCCCTCGACCAGCAGCGAGGGGCTCGCTGCCGCATGCAGAACAAGCCCCGTAATTTCAGGTTCCGCTTATATACAAAAAAGCCGGCCACCTTTCGGCAGCCGGCCAGTTCCAACAGAACAAGGGAACGTGCACTGATGGGGCAGTGCAACGCCCGAAGTGTTTCGAGGCGACGATGTTCCACCGGAAATCCACAGATTCGCCGTTTCGATCTACATTGGCCGGATTGAAAGATCTTTGACGATCTCTCCCAAGTTCTCGCGGAGCCCGGTCCGACGTGTGGCGCCCTGTCTGCGCCTTGGCTCTCTATGCGGCCAGCAAGCTCATCCTTGAAGAATGCCCGCCGCGGCTGCCGCGCGCGTCAAACACCGGCGTGCAATTGGTCGAGCGCGCGGCAGACCGGGGACGCGTCAAGTCGAGCGTCGGTCGACGTAGGTGTAGACGCCGGCCCCAATGGCGACCGCGCCGACCGTGATCACGATCGATGGCGCGCCCATCAAACTGGCAAAGACCGCCCAGATGAGGGCGATGACGATAGCGCCGAGTGTTCCCAGGATCAGTCTCGGCATTGTCTACCCCTCCACGTTCGGGCCGCCTGTGGATGGTCGTCACCCACCGGTCATGCGAAACGCCGCATGAAAGCACAGTGTGGCCCATGAGGTGAAGGGCCGCGCCGGAATACTCCGGTGCGGAAAAGATGATGCCCGCGCCGCCAAAGCCCGGGTGTTCAATAGCCAAATGGCTGGACCGGCGCCTAGCGCCTCAGCGCGTGGACTTCCGCCATGCTTTCGCCGCCCATCGGCAGGGCCATGTCATCATCGAGCAGCCGGGTGATGCGGGCAAAGCCCGTAAACGCCTTCCTGGCTGCTTCGGCCGACATTCTGCCCGACAGGGCCGCGGAGCAGCAATTCACGGCGCACTGATACACAGGCCCACGCCGTCCCAATGGCCATTTCTGCAAAAAGACCATCGCTTCGGCAACGCTATCGACTTCCTCGACGGGGTGTCCCTGCCCGCGCGCAATGCGCACGGGCGTAAAGAAATGCAAGCGGTCCATTTTGTTCTCTCCCTGGTCGGCCGCAGCGCGAACCAACCCTACTAAATTCGCGGATGGCGCGTTTGTTCCGCTTATTGCAAAAAAATCTGCGCTGGTGGGCTTGGGTTGCCGACGCCCGCTTTTGTCCGGAACGTTAGGCCGGCTGATGCATTTCGCTCTCGTGATTGCCTTGAGGGACACGTTCAAACCATGCGCATAGCCCATGTCGCCCCTTTGCACGAATCGGTGCCACCCCTTCTCTATGGCGGCACCGAGCGCATCGTTTCCTATCTGACCGAAGGGCTGGTCGAACTCGGCCATGAGGTGACGCTGTTCGCCAGCGGCGACAGCCGGACGTCGGCCAGACTGATACCAGGTCGCGAACGCGCGCTACGCCTCGATCCGCGCCCGCTGAAATCGGACACGGCGGCGCATCTTGCGATGCTTGCCGATGTGAGGAACCGAGCCCACGACTTTGATATCATTCATTTTCACCTCAGCCATCTCCTGCATTTCTCGTTCTTCGAGACCATGCCGGACAAGACGGTGACGACGCCTCATGGCCGGCTCGATTATGTCGATCTGGCGCCAGCCTATGAGCGTTTTCCGCGCTTTCCGCTGATCTCGATCTCGCATAGCCAGAAGACCGGGCTTGCGAATGCCAATTGGCTGGCCACCATCCATCACGGGCTGCCGACGGGTCTCTATCAGCCGACCTTCGAGACGGCGGCAGGCGAACCATACCTCGCCTTTCTCGGCCGGCTTTCGCGCGACAAGCGGCCGGACCGGGCCATCGACATCGCCTTGCGCTCGGGCATGAAACTCAAGCTGGCGGCCAAGATCGGCGACGATGATCGCGCCTATTTCCATGAGACGATCGAGCCGTTGATCGATGGCGACCGCATCGACTATGTCGGCGAGATCGCCGAGAGTGAGAAGACTGAATTCCTCGGCAATGCCGCTGGTCTGCTGTTTCCGATAGACTGGCCCGAGCCGTTCGGCCTTGCCGCGATCGAGGCGATGGCGTGCGGTACGCCAACCATCGGCTGGAACTGCGGTGCGTTGCCGGAAGTCATCGACCATGGCGTTACCGGATTTGTCGTCGATTCTCTCGACGCCGCGGTCGCCGCGGTGCCGGCCTTGCTGCAACTCGACCGGCGAAAGGTGCGCGCCGTCTTCGAAAGTCGGTTCTCCGCCAACAGGATGGCGCGCGACTATCTCACTGCCTATGCGCGTCTCATCGGCGCCCCGGCTGAATCGAAAGCGTCGTGAACGACGGCGGACGTTCCGAGCCCGAAACAGAGATTTGTGACTGATGACCGAACTTGACGAGCGCAAGCTCGACCCTGCCGTGGCCCTTGCCTCCCTGGACGAAACCGCGCCGCGCGAGCCGCACCGGCTGTTTGCCCTAAAGCAAGGCGACTGTTTTGCCGTGGCCGATGCCTACGGCGATATCAGGGGTGCGGGCGACGGTTTCTTCCGTGACGACACCCGGGTGCTGTCGGAGTTCAGGCTCACCGTCGGCGGCCGGCAGACATCGCTGCTCGGCGCCTCCCTCAGCCAGGACAATGTGCTGTTCACCAGCAATTTGACCAATTTGCCGATGCAAAGCGTCGGTGGCCGCGACATCCCGCAGGGCGCCATCCATATCGAGCGCGTCAGGCTGTTGTGGCAGGACCGGCTGTTCGAGCGCATCACCCTTTCCAACTACAGCCAGGAGCATTCGGCAATCCGCGTCTCGCTGCATTTTGCCGCCGATTTCCGGGACATGTTCGAGGTCCGCGGTTCGACCCGGCCGAAGCGCGGAATGGCGCATGCAGCGGAGATCGAGCCTGCCTCGGTGCTGCTGCGCTATGACGGACTGGACGGGCTGGCGCGGGTGTCTGCGATCTCGTTCTCGCAGCCGCCGGACCAGCTGAGCGCCGAGCGCGCGGATTTCCTCATCGCGGTGACCAAGCGCAGCAGCAAGATGCTTTACGTCGAGGTCGGCGCGGAACTGACCGAAACGCCCGACCGCGACCGCTTCCGGGCGGCCGCGGCGCGCGCCCGTTTCGGCATGCGGGCCAAGCGCCGCCATGGAGCGACGGTGCACAGTTCGGGCCGCGTCTTCAACGATTGGGTCGAACGCGCTCGCGCCGATGTCGCCTTGCTGACCACCGAGCTGTCGACCGGCCCCTACCCCTATGCCGGCATCCCCTGGTTTTCGACGGCCTTCGGCCGTGACGGCGTCATCTCGGCGCTGCAGATGCTATGGCTCAACCCCGGCCTGGCGCGCGGCGTGCTTGCCTTCCTCGCCCAGCACCAGGCGACCGAGACATCGCCTTTCAGCGACTCGCAGCCCGGCAAGATCATGCACGAGACGCGCAAGGGCGAGATGGTGGCGCTGCAGGAGCTACCCTTCGGCCGCTACTATGGCGGCGTCGATACCACGCCGCTCTACATCCACCTCGCTTGCGCCTATGCCGAGCGCACCGGCGACATGGACTTCATCGCCAGCCTGTGGCCGTCTCTCTGCGCCGCCGCCAAGTGGACGGAAGAGGCGAGCCGCGCAACCGGCTTCGTCACCTATCAGCGCGCTGCCGAATCCGGCCTTGCGAACCAGGGCTGGAAGGACAGCTTCGACTCGGTCTTCCACGCCGACGGGCGCATTCCCAAGGGGCCGATCGCGCTGGTCGAAGTGCAGGGTTATGTCTTCGCCGCCTTCAGGGGCCTTGCCGCTCTCGCCCGCCGCCGGGGCGAGTTCGCGCAGGCCGAGCACTGGGAAAATCGCGCCGAAGAGATGCGGATCGCCGTCGAGCGTGATTTCTGGCTGGACGATCTCGGCTTCTATGCGCTGGCGATCGACGGCGCCGGAGAGCCGTGCAAGGTGCGCACGTCGAATGCCGGACACCTGCTCTATGTCGGCCTGCCCGAACCGGCGCGGGCTAAGATGGTCGCCGACCAGTTGCTTTCGGCTTCCTTCCACTCCGGCTGGGGGGTGCGAACGCTTTCCGACGATGCTGTGCTGTTCAACCCGATGTCGTACCACAATGGTTCCATCTGGCCGCATGACACGGCGATGTGCGGCGCCGGCCTGGCGCGGTTCGGCGAGCGTGACAGCGTGGTGCGGCTGATGAGCGGCACGTTCGAATCCGCCGTGCATTTCAACATGCGGCTGCCGGAACTGTTCTGCGGCTTTACCCGCTCGCCGGGTGAAGCACCGATCGCCTACCCCGTCGCCTGCCTGCCGCAAGCCTGGTCGGCAGGCTCGGCCTTCATGCTGATGCAGGCGTGCCTCGGTCTGGAAATCGACGGCTGGAACGGCGAAATCCACGTCACTCGACCCCGTTTGCCGATCGGCATCGATACGCTGACGCTCAGGCATCTGGGTGTCGGCGAAAAGAGGGTCGATCTTACCTTCCAGCGTGTCGGCGACCGCGTCGTCGCCTTTCTCGCCGACCGCCATGAAGGGCTGGTTCCGCTGATCGTGCGGACATGATCGGAACGGCTTTCAACGGGAACCGATCCCAGGGTTTGTGCGTTGCAAAAAACACAGGTTCTCACGGGCGATCGTCGGCTGCGAACACTCAAATGGAACCATGAAGAAAAAGGCCCTGACGGCCAAAATTGAGTTGGAATTGGAATGACCGATTATGGCATGGCCCTGCTCTGGGTCTTGATCCTTGCAAGCCTTGGCCTTTCGATTCTAGCCGTTCTGTTATCGATCTCCAGGCAACGTCGTAGCCATAGCTTGACGGTTGCACCGACTGCCGGCGAGGACGTCGCATCGGAAGCGACGCGCAAGGTTTTGCGGGAGTTCGAGAAGAATGGACAATCTCCCGACGCGGCGCTGGTGAACTGGTCGCCCGACACCTTGCGCAAGATACTTGCCGACGACCTGCCGGACGCGCAGGTCATCGTCGTCTCGAACCGAGAACCCTATATCCACAACATCAAGGACGACGGCGTCGAGCTTCTGGTGCCGGCCAGCGGCCTGGTGTCGGCGCTTGAGCCTATCACCCGCGCCTGCAGCGGCACCTGGATCGCCTATGGCGGCGGAACGGCGGATCGTCTGACGGTCGATAGCAACGATCGGGTTCAGGTGCCGCCGGACAATCCGTCCTATACGCTGCGCCGCGTGTGGCTGAGCGACGACGAATATCAGGGCTACTATCTCGGCTTTGCCAATGAAGGGCTTTGGCCGCTCTGCCATATCGCCTTCACCCGGCCGGTCTTCCGTGCCTCGGACTGGGAGGCCTATGAGGCCGTCAACCGCAAATTCGCCGATATGGTGGTTGCCGAGGCGCGCAATGAGCGGCCGATCGTGCTGGTTCAGGATTACCATTTTGCGCTCCTGCCGCGCATGATCCGCGAGCGCCTGCCGGAGGCGATCATCATCACCTTCTGGCACATCCCGTGGCCGAACTCCGAAGTGTTCAGCATCTGCCCATGGCGCGAACGCGTTCTTGATGGACTGCTCGGGAGCTCGATCATCGGCTTTCACACCCAGTTTCATGCCAATAATTTCACTGAAAGCGTAGACCGGTTCCTGGAAAGCCGCATCGAGCGCGCCGACGCCGCGATCTCGTATGGCGGGCGGACGACCCTGGTGCACGCCTATCCCATCTCCATCGAATGGCCGGCCGAACTCCTGGCCAAACTGCCACCGGTCGAGGAAAGCCGCGCCCGCCTGCGTGAGCGGTTCGGCCTGTCGGCGGACGTCAAGCTGTGCGTCGGCGTCGAGCGCCTGGACTACACCAAGGGCATCCTCGACCGCTTCCATGCGCTGGACGAATTGTTTACGCGCCACCCCGAGTGGATCGGCAAGGTAGTGTTCCTGCAGATTGCTGCCCCAAGCCGCGGCACGCTGCCGGCCTACCAGCAATTGCACGATGAATGCCTGCGTTATGCCAACGAGCTCAACCAGCGCTACGGTCATGACGGCTACAAGCCCGTGGTCATGGTGGCTGAGCACCATTCGCAGCAACAGGTCTATGAGATCTATCGCGCCGCCGACATCTGCATGGTCACCAGCCTGCATGACGGCATGAACCTCGTAGCCAAGGAATTCGTCGCCGCGCGTGACGACGAACAGGGCGTGCTGTTGCTCAGCACGTTTGCCGGCGCGTCGCGCGAACTGCTGGAAGCACTGATCGTCAATCCTTACGACGCGGCGATGATGAGCCAGGTGCTGCTGCAGGCGCTAACCATGTCACCGGACGAACAACGCGAGCGCATGCGCCCGATGCGCGAAATAGTGCGCGACAACAATGTCTTTCGCTGGGCCGGCAGCATGCTGCTCGATGCGGCGCGCCTGCGCAAACGCGGCGACCTCGAAAGAGCGACAAGTGTCGCCGAGCGGCCCGCAAACACCGACACCAACATCGTCTCGCTGTTCGACCGCATGCGGAAGGTGGCGTCATGAATAGCCTGTCAAAAGCACCGGGCCTGCCAACCGCACCCGACCTGCCGGAAGGACAATGGGCGCTTTTCCTCGATATCGACGGCACGTTGCTGGAGCACGCGGCGCACCCCGACGCCGTGTCCGTAAGCGACGAACTGCGCAACCTCCTCGGCGCCGTCGACAAACGGCTGGACGGCGCTGTCGCCTTTATCACCGGCCGCTCGGTCGAAGGCGCCGACCGCCTGTTTCATCCGTTGAAGCTGCGTGTTGCCGGTCTCTATGGGCTGGAACACCGGCTGACGCCGGACGGCCCGGTCGTTACCGCCGATGCTCCCGCCGATATCGCTGCCCTTGCCGACGCCATCGAGGCCGAACTGGATGACGGCCTTGTTCATATCGAGCGCAAGGGTCCGATCCTCGCCATCCATACGCGTGCGGCGCCGCATCTGCTGGCCAGGGCAACGCATCTTGCCGAACAGGCATTGACCGAGCTTCCCAAGGGCTATCGGGTTATCCCGGGCAACGCCGGCGTCGAACTCATGCCGCTCGAAGCGGCCAAGGGCGCTGCCGTGCGGCGTTTCATGGCAATCCCGCCCTTTGCCGGACGGCGGCCGGTCTTTCTCGGCGACGACACCGCCGACGAAAACGGTTTCGAGGCGATCAACGAGGCCGGCGGCATCTCGATCCGGGTCAAGCCGCGTGGGCCGACCGTGGCCCAATACAGGCTCGATGATGTCACCTGCGCGATAGCTTGGCTTGCCGCCAATTTCGACGCATCACCGGCTCTCAACCGCAAAGCGTCCTGATCGCTGCCGCCTGCGGATCGAATCAAGGTACGCCGCGTTTGCGCCGACCTTCGCCAAAAGCCGATCGATAAGCGCTGTTCTCATTGAATATCTTTAAGGCCAAAGCCGGCAAATGGATTGCTTGCCGGTTCCCCTGCGTCAGGCATAACCTGCGCAGTCGACGCGTGAGGGCGCGTGCGGCATCAAGGGGAGGACATCGCAGTGACCATACAAGGCGCATCACCTGATCTATACAATGAGGATCTGGCTCCGGCCAAAGTCCGAAACTGGGGGCCGTTCTCGATCTTCAACGTCTGGACGTCGGACGTCCACAGCCTCTGGGGCTATTATCTCGCCGCAAGCCTGTTCCTGTTTTGCGGCGGCTTCGTCAATTTCATCATCGCCATCGGCATCGGTTCGCTGATCATCTACGCGCTGATGAACATGGTCGGCTATGCCGGCGTGAAGACCGGCGTGCCCTACCCCGTGCTGGCGCGCGCCTCCTTCGGCATCTGGGGCGCCAACATTCCGGCCCTGGTGCGCGCCATCGTCGCCTGCTTCTGGTACGGCGCGCAGACGGCGGCGGCATCGGGCGCGATCGTGGCGTTGCTGATCCGCTCGCAATGGTTCGCCGATTTCAACGCCAACACGCATTTCCTCGGCCACACGGGTCTGGAAGTGATCTGTTTTGTGGTCATCTGGGCACTGCAATTGCTGATCATCCAGAACGGCATGGAAACGGTGCGCCGCTTCCAGGATTGGGCCGGACCGGCGGTGTGGGTGATGATGTTGATCCTGGCGATCTATCTCTGTGTAAAATCCGGGAGATTTGCCTTCACCAGCGACATCCCGATGGATGTGCTGCTCGACAAGACAAAGGATGCCGGCGTACCCGGAACCCCTGGCTCCTGGACGTCGCTGTTTGCGGTGGCGGCGATCTGGGTCACCTATTTCTCAGCGCTCTATCTCAATTTCTGCGATTTCGCCCGCTATGCCCCAGACAAGGCATCGCTGCGCAAGGGCAACATCTGGGGCCTGCCGATCAATCTCATCCTGTTCTCGCTGGTCGCCGGCGTGACCACCATCGCTGCCTTCGACGTGTATGGCGAAGTGCTTCTGCATCCCGACCAGATCTCGGCGAAATTCGACAGCTGGTTCCTGGCAGCGCTTGCAGCCCTGACTTTTGCCGTGGCGACGCTCGGCATCAATGTGGTGGCAAACTTCGTCTCGCCGGCCTTCGACTTCTCCAATGTCTTTCCCCGGCAGATCGACTTCAAGAAGGGCGGCTATATCGCAGCTGTTATCGCGCTGGTGCTCTATCCCTTCGCGCCGTGGGAAGGCAGTGCCGCATCTTTCGTCAACGTCATCGGCGCGACGATGGGGCCGATCTTCGGGGTGATGATGGTCGACTACTATCTGATCCGGAAGGGCGAGGTCGACGTCGAGGCACTGTACCGCGAAGATGGCGAGTTCCGCTTCCAGGGCGGCTGGCACGTCAACGCCTTCATAGCAGCCGGCATCGGCGCCATCTTCTCCTCGGTCCTGCCGAACTTCACCAATTTGCTGCCGGCATGGTGGGGCGTTTATGGCTGGTTTTTCGGCGTCGGCATTGCAGGGGTCATCTACTACGTCCTTCGCACCGCCGCCCTTGGCGCAGGGGCCAGGACGGCGAAGGCGTGAAATTGAGGGATAGGGAGTAGTCAGTAGTCAGTAGTCAGTAGTCAGTAGTCAGTAGTCAGTAGGGAATAATACCCCTACTCCCTACTCCCTACTCCCTACTCCCTACTCCACCATCTCAGCCAACCTCCGCACCGTGTTCCAGTTGCGTGCGGTGCCGATGCCCATGCGCTTGTGGTTCATGGCAGCGAGCAGCCGCGAGCTTGGCCGCTGGCGCGAAAAGACGACCCAGATGTCGCCGTCGACCGAAGCCACCCTCTCGTCCTCGGCGGCATAGGCCTGGAGCGCGGCCACACCATCCGCTGGCGCTGGCTCGCGCATCACCCGCACGGCCACCTGATCGCCTGCCTCGGCAGAGTCGGCCGGGAATGGGTTGCCGGCGGCAAGTTTCAGCCAATCCTCGGCAGTGCGCACGATGATGACGACATTGCGGCCGAAGGTTTTTTCGAAGGCCGTTTCCAACTGCTGTTCCAGCTTGGCGATACCAGTCGCCCGTGTCTCGAAGACCAGATTGCCGGTCGCCACCAGGGTGCGCGGGTTCTTCAGCCCAAGCTGTTCAGCCATCGCCTTGAGGTCGGCCATGACGACCCGGCGGCCTTCGCCGAGGATAATGCTGTAGAGCAGCGCAACATAGGTTTGCATGGCAACGCGGCCTGCTTATACCAGCCGCGACTGGTCCACCGCGGCCGAGATGAAGCTGGCGAACAGGGGATGCGGCTCCAGCGGCCGGCTCTTCAGCTCCGGGTGATACTGGACGCCGATAAACCAGGGATGGTCGGGATATTCGACGGTTTCCGGCAGCACACCGTCGGGCGACATGCCGGCAAACACCAGGCCGCAATCTTCTAGCCGCTCCTTGTAGTCGATATTGACCTCGTAGCGGTGGCGATGGCGCTCGGAAATCTGGGTGTCGCCATAGATGTCGGCGATCTTCGAACCCTTGGCGAGTTCAGCCTGATAGGCGCCAAGCCGCATGGTGCCGCCGAGATCGCCCGTTTCGCGGCGCTTCTCCAGCATGTTGCCTTTCAGCCATTCGGTCATCAGGCCGACGACCGGCTCGTCGGTCGGACCGAATTCGGTCGACGAGGCGTGTTCGACGCCGGCCAGCGAGCGCGCTGCCTCGATGCAGGCCATCTGCATGCCGAAGCAGATGCCGAAATACGGCACCTTGCGCTCGCGGGCGAATTTCGCCGCCAGGATCTTGCCTTCCGAGCCGCGCTCGCCGAAGCCGCCGGGCACCAGGATGCCATGCACCTTTTCCAGCCACGGCGTCGGGTCTTCCTTCTCGAAAATCTCGCTCTCGATCCAGTCGAGCTTGACCTTGACGCGGTTGGCCATGCCGCCATGCGACAAAGCCTCGATCAGCGATTTGTAGGCATCCTTGAGGCCGGTGTATTTGCCGACAATGGCGATCGTTACCTCGCCTTCCGGATTGTGGATGCGGTTGGACACGGCCTGCCAGGGCTCCATGCGCGGCTTCGGCGCCGGATCGATACCGAAGGCGGCCAGCACTTCCGAATCGAGCCCTTCCTTGTGGTAAGCCATCGGCACGTCATAGATGTGGGGCACGTCGAGCGCCTGGATGACGGCGCTCTCGCGCACATTGCAGAACAGCGACAGTTTTCTGCGCTCTTCCTTGGGGATGGCGCGGTCGGCGCGGACCAGCAGGATATCGGGCGCGATGCCGATGCCGCGCAGTTCCTTGACCGAATGCTGGGTCGGCTTGGTCTTCAACTCGCCGGCCGTGGGGATGTAAGGCATCAAGGTCAGGTGGACATAGACGGCGTTGTTGCGCGGCAGATCGTTGCCGAGCTGGCGGATAGCCTCGAGAAACGGCATCGCCTCGATATCGCCAACCGTACCGCCGATCTCGCACAGCACGAAATCATAGTCGTCATTGCCGTCGAGCACGAAATTCTTGATCTCATCGGTGACATGCGGAATGACCTGCACGGTGGCGCCGAGATAGTCGCCGCGCCGTTCGCGCTCGATGATGTTCTTGTAGATGCGGCCGGTGGTGATGTTGTCTTGCTGGTTGGCCGAGCGGCCGGTGAAGCGCTCGTAATGGCCAAGATCGAGATCGGTCTCGGCGCCGTCATCGGTGACGAAAACCTCGCCATGCTGGTAAGGCGACATCGTTCCGGGATCGACATTGAGATAGGGATCGAGCTTTTTGATGCGTGCGCGATAGCCTCGCGCCTGCAAGAGAGCCCCAAGGGCCGCTGCAGCGATGCCTTTTCCAAGTGAGGAAACCACGCCGCCTGTGATGAATACATATCGCGCCATGGGAGTCATCGCTTAACGCGGCCGAATTGATTCCGCCAGAGAAAAAACCGCCGCTGAGGCTTTTTCCAGAGAAGGCGCGATAGTCCCGAGGTTCGAGACTGGTGTTTTGGTCAAAACAAAAGGGCCGGCAAAAGCCGGCCCTTTCGGCAGGTTTGTGAAAGCGTCAGATGATGACGACCTTGGTGCCGACCCTGACGCGGCTGTAGAGGTCCATGACGTGCTCGTTGATCATGCGGAAGCAGCCATTGGAAGCGCTGGTTCCGATCGACTGCGGCGCGATGGTGCCGTGGATGCGCAGATGCGTGTCCTTCTTGCCGTCGTAGAGATAGATGGCGCGGGCGCCGAGCGGGTTCTGGCCGCCGCCGGGCATGCCGTCCTTGTACTGGCCATAATGCTTGGGTTCGCGCTTCTGCATGTCGAGCGTCGGGATCCAGCGCGGCCATTCCTGCTTGTCGCCAACGGCAACCTTGCCCTTGAACTGCAGGCCTTCGCGGCCGACCGCGATCGCATAGCGGCGGGCGGTGAAAGCCGATTCGACGAGGTAGAGGCGGCGCGCGCTGGTATCGATGACGATCGTACCCGGCTCATAGCCGCTGAATTCGACGTCCTGCGGCACGAATTCCGGCTTCACCTTGAACTGCTTCTTGGCTTGCCGCTTGGCGAGAGCCTGGTCGAGCGCGCGCGTTTCGGGGAGATAGGCAATCGACGAGGCAGAGGACGTGCCGCCGAACAGGCCGGCGAACAGTCCGCCGCTCGTCGGCTTCTGGCCCGGGGCCTCGCTGCGCAATTCGCCATTGTTGCCGGTCAGCGCGATATTCATCGCTTCGGCCGGAAGCGGTTCAGCCGATTCGATCGGCTCGATCGGCGCGATCGGGTCAACCGGAGCGATGATCTTGGTGGTCTTCTTGCCTGGCTTGGCGTCGGCAACCACGACCGGCTTGCCCTTGCTTGCCAGGAACGCCTGGCGCTGGGCATCGGCCCTGGCTTTCGCCGCATCGCGCATCGCCAGCTTGCGGGCCTCGAGCGCCTTGACGCGGGCGAGATCCCTGTCGGCGGCGATCTTGTCTTCGAGCTTGCTGATCTGAGCCAGATCATCCGGGCTCGGGTTTTTCTTCTTCTTGAGAAGCTTCAGCTGCGTCGCATCGCTCTTGGCGGCGACGTTGATGACAGCGGTTTTGCCAACCGCCTGCGGTGAGGTCATTGCCGGAGTGCCGGCGAAGACCGCGGAGCTCATGCCGAATACGGCACAAAACCCCATGAAAATGAAGCTGCGAAGCTGCATGGCGAAGATCCGATCGTTCAATGCTTGTTGCCCACGGCGTCGCCCGGCGCCCCCCAAGGGCGCAGAAAGTGCCGCCGGCAATCTATAATCGAAGTGGCGTACGGGCCTCAAGCACGGGGTGCGGTCGAATCTTCGTGATCGTGTGCCATTTGCCGCGACTGTGTTGAAACAACAACAGATCGCGGCATCTGACGCTACCGACTACTGGTTCGGAACCTGCGGTGTCACCGGCAAGGTAACGCCATTGGTAGCCGGCGGCGTAGCCGAATCGGTTGCAGGTGGCGTCGCCGGAGATGGAGCCGTCGCCGGGGCCGTGGTGGCGGGCGGCGTGGTGGCGGCGCCGTTGGCCGCGGGCGCGGCCGGTGCGGTGTTGCCCGAAGGCGGCGTCGGCGCCGTCGTGCCGGGCAACTGATTGAGCACGCCGTTGCCGCTGTCGGCCGGCACGCGGTCGAGAATGTCGATCGGTTTTTCGCCATAGCGGGCAACGATCGAGAGTGTCAGCGACGTCACGAAGAAGGCCGCGGCCAGGATCGCCGTCGCCCGCGTCAGCGCATTGGCGGCGCCACGCGCGGTCATGAAACCGGAACCGCCGCCAATGCCGAGACCACCGCCTTCGGAGCGTTGCAGCAGCACCACGCCGACAAGGGCGAGCACGACCATGAGGTGGATGACGATCAGTACGGTTTCCATATTTTATCCTGGCAAGCCCTGCCGCTCCCTGGCGATCAGGGCCGGTGATTTGGAGGCGGCTCCATACAATGCTTTAACGGCATTTCCAAGCCCGTGGCCGGAATATGGGAAGCAATGCGCCCTTTGCAACGATTTCCGCCGAACTGCTGCGTTCATAAGTCTATGACCGAACTGGTCGGCAACGAAATTCCGGGGCCTACGAGATATTCTGGTATGCCTCGGCGATGGCGAGAAAGTCGGACGCCTTCAGGCTGGCGCCGCCAACCAGCGCGCCATCGACGTTTTTGACGCCTAGCAGTTCGACAGCGTTGGACGCCTTGACCGAGCCGCCATAGAGGATGCGCATCTTGCCGGCCACGGCTGCGCCGAGCGCTTCCGCCAGTTTTTGGCGGATATGCGCGTGCGCCTCCGCCACGTCTTCGGCGGTCGGCGTCAGGCCGGTGCCGATAGCCCATACCGGCTCGTAGGCGATAACGGTGTTGGCGGGCGTTGCGCTCGGTGGCACCGAGCCGGCGACCTGGCGCGATAACACGTCGAGTGCTGTGCCCGCTTCGCGCTCGGCCTTGGTCTCGCCGATGCAGATGATGGCGACGAGCCCTGCCCGCCACGCCGCCGAGGCCTTGGCGAGGACGATGGCATCGTCCTCGCTGCGCTGTTCGCGGCACTCGGAATGGCCGACAATGACGTGGCTGGCGCCCGCATCCTTCAGCATCTCGGCTGAGACGCAGCCGGTGAAGGCGCCGCTTTCCTTGATGTGGCAGTCCTCGCCACCGGCCCGCACCGGCGTGCGCGACAGGATTTCGACGGCGCGCGACAGCAAGGTCGCCGGCACGCAGACCAATGCTTCGGTCTCTGCGTCGAGCCCGCTCATGAAGCCGTTGCCGATCATCCTGAGCTCGTTCAGCGAAGCGCTGGTGCCGTTCATTTTCCAGTTGCCGGCAACGAGCGGTCGAATTCCTGGCGTCATGGGGATCTGGTTCTCCGGGCGACATTGGGGTCTCGCCCTCCCTATCAAAATCAGGCCACAAAGCAATCGACAGTGAGCCGGAAGGGCGCTATTGCGCTTGTTTCAGACTCGGGCGCACGCAAAACTGCGCAAAAATCGGAAGTAACAATGCTTGGTATATTGAGAAGCGCGGCAGGGACCTGGGTCGCGAAAGCCCTGCTGTCGCTGCTGGTGTTGAGTTTCCTTGCCTGGGGCGTCACCACGCGGATGACGGGCGGCTTCCTGGCTGGCCATCATGCGGTGATCACCGCCGGCAGCACCACCGTGTCGATCACCGAGTACCGCCTCGCCTACGATCGCCAGATCGCCATGCTGCAGCAGCAGATCGGCCAGCGCATCAGCCGCGACCAGGCCAAGGCCTATGGCATCGACAACCAGGTGCTGGCTCAGTTGGTGTCCGGCGCCGTCCTTGACGAACAGGCGCGCAAGCTCGGGCTTGGCTTCTCCAAGGACAGGCTGGCCGAACTGACGCGGCAGGAACCCGCCTTCCAAGGCCCGAATGGCCAGTTCGACCGCCGGCTGTTCGAATCCCGGCTGCGCGAACTGGGAATGCGGCCGGAGGATTATCTGAAGAACCGGGCTCAGGTGGCGGTGCGCCAGCAGATCGTCGAAGCGGTTTCGGACGGCCTCAAGGCTCCGGACACCTTCTTCAAGGCAGTTGCGCTCTATCGCGGCGAAGACCGCACCATCGACTATCTGATCTTGCCAAAGGCGTTGGTGGAGCCCATCGAGGCGCCATCCGACAGCGTGCTTCAGGCCTATTTCGAGGCCAACAAGAAAACCTACGCGGCGCCAGAATACCGCAAATTCTCCTATGTCCGGCTCGAGCCCGAAGACATCATGGATGTCAGCGCCGTAACGGACCAGCAGGTCAGCGACGACTACAACAAGAACAAGGGCCGCTACACCACACCGGAAATGCGCACCATCGAACAGCTGGTGTTTCCTTCCGCGGACGCCGCCAAGGCGGCATCCGATTCGCTGAAGACGGGCGCCACTTTCGACAAGATCGTCACCGCGCAGGGCAAGACCCCGGCCGACACGCTGCTCGGCACGCTCTCCAAGGATAAGATCACCGACAAGGCGGTCGCCGATGCCGCATTCGCGCTTGCCGTCAACGGAGTCAGCCCGGTCGTCCAGGGCGCGTTCGGTCCGGTGCTTTTGCGCGTTACCGAGATCAAACCGGAAACGGTGAAGCCGCTGGCGGAAGTGTCAGACCAGATCCGCAAGGATCTGGCGCTTGGCGAAGCAAGCCGCATACTGCTCGACGTGCACGACAATTACGAAGACACCCGCGCCGCCGGCAGCACGCTGGCCGAAGCCGCCGCCAAACTCAAGCTCAAGGACGTTACCGTCGAGGCCATAGACCGCACCGGCCTCAAGCCGGACGGCACCATCATCAAGGACCTGCCGGCATCGCCGGACCTCATCAAGGCGGTGTTCGAGGCCGAGCCCAACACCGAGAATCAAGCCCTGACCACGCCTAACAACGGCTTCGTGTTCTATGAACTGACATCGATCACGCCGGCTCGCGACCGCACGCTGGACGAAGTCCGCCAGCGCGTGGTGGCGGACTGGACGACAGAGGAAACGACCAAGCGGCTGACCGCGAAAGCAGACGAACTCGACAAGCGCCTCAAGGCTGGCACCACACTCGACGTCATCGCCGGCGAACTGAAGCTTGAAAAGCAGACCAAGCGCGGCGTGAAGCGCGAGGCCGACGATGTCGATTTCGGCAAGGAGGGTGCTGCTGCGATGTTCGGCGTCGGCGAAGGCGGCACCGGGCTGATCCCCTCGCCCACCGGCGACGGCCAGATCCTGTTCAAGGTCGCCGAAGTGTTCGAGCCGGCTGGAGCCGACGCCAGCTCGGTACCCGACGATGCGCAAAAATCCTTCACGCAAGGCATGTCCGACGATCTGCTCGACCAGCTGGTGGCGCAGTTGCAGACGCAGTACGCCGTCAGCGTCGACCAGGCCGCCGTTTCCCAAGCCCTCGCCCAATGAATGGCCTTAGCCCAATGAACGTCTTGGCCCAATGAGCGCCCTGAAGACCCATATCGCCAAGGTCGCCACGGGAACCGGGCTTACCTTCGAGGAAGCGCGCGAAGCTTTCGACATCATCATGTCTGGCGACGCGACGCCGGGCCAGATCGGCGGCTTCCTGATGGCGTTGCGCGTGCGCGGGGAGACCGTGAGCGAGATTTCCGGCGCCGTCGCCACCATGCGTGCCAAGATGCTGCGCGTCGAAGCTCCTGAGGGCGCCATCGACATTGTCGGCACGGGCGGCGACAATTCGCATTCAGTCAACATCTCGACCGCTTCGGCCTTCGTCATTGCCGGCTGCGGCGTGCCGGTCGCCAAGCACGGCAATCGCGGCCTGTCGTCGCTGACGGGCGCCGCCGATGTGCTGGTCGCGCTCGGCGTCAAGATCGATATCCCGCCAGAGGTGATCGGCCGCTGCATCCAGGAGGCCGGCGTCGGCTTCATGTTCGCGCCGGCGCACCACCCGGCGATGAAGCATGTCGGCCCGACCCGCGTCGAGCTCGGCACGCGCACCATCTTCAACCTGCTCGGACCGCTGTCCAATCCGGCCGGCGTCAGCAGGCAGATGGTCGGCGTGTTCCTGCCGGAATGGATCGTGCCGGTGGCCGAGACATTGAAGGCGTTGGGCACCGAGCATGCCTGGGTGGTCCATGGGGATGGCTATGACGAAATCACCACCACCGGCGAAACGCAGGTGGCGGAATTGGCCGGCGGCGAGATCCGCCATTTCACGCTCACCCCGGAAGCCGTCGGCCTGCAGCGCCACACCAAGGACGAGTTGCGCGGCGGCGACGCCGCCTACAATGCCACGGCGTTGCGCGACATGCTGAGAGGTGCTGCCGGGGCCTATCGCGATACGGTGCTGATGAATGCCGGCGCCGGCATGGTGGTGGCCGGCAAGGCGACGACGCTTGCCGACGGCATGGCCGCGGCCACACAGGCCATCGACAGCGGCCGGGCGCTGGGCGTGCTCGACAGGCTGGTCGAGATTTCGAACGGATGAGCCGTGGCTGACATTCTGCGCAAGATCGAGGCCTACAAGCGGGACGAGATCGCGGCGGCGAAGGCGCGTATACCGTTGGCCGAGATCAAGGCGCGAGCCAAGGATGCCGACGCACCGCGTGGCTTTCTGAGGGCGCTTGAGGCGAAGCGCAGATCGGGCAGCTTCGGCCTGATCGCCGAGATCAAAAAGGCAAGCCCATCCAAAGGCTTGATCCGCGCCGATTTCGACCCGCCCGCACTGGCGCAGGCCTATGAGAAAGGCGGTGCCGCCTGTCTTTCGGTGCTGACCGATGCGCCATCCTTCCAGGGCGCGCCGGAATTTCTCATCAGTGCACGGAAGGCAGTGTCCCTGCCCGCGCTGCGCAAGGATTTCCTGTTCGACCCTTATCAAGTCTACGAGGCTCGCGCATGGGGCGCCGATGCCATCCTGATCATCATGGCCAGCGTCGATGATGCCTTGGCGAGCGAATTGGAAGCGACCGCGTTCGAACTCGGCATGGACGCGCTGATCGAGGTGCATGACGAGGCCGAGACGCAGCGCGCGGTAAAACTCTCGTCGCAGCTGATCGGCATCAACAACCGCAATCTCAGAACATTCGAGACCAGCCTCGAGACCTCGGAACGGCTGGCATCGATGGTGCCGGGCGGCCGATTGCTGGTCAGCGAGAGCGGAATTTTCACCCACGACGATTGCTTCAGGATGCAAAAGACCGGCATCAGCACCTTCCTCGTCGGCGAGAGCCTGATGCGGCAAGAGGATGTCGCTGCGGCAACGCGGCTGCTTTTGACAGGCAAGGCGAAAGCAGAGGCCATCTGAGGATGGCAGCCGCCCTCACCCATCTCGGCGCCAAGGGCGAGGCCAACATGGTCGATGTCGGCGACAAGGCGGAGACGACGCGCACGGCGGTCGCCGAGGGCTTTGTCTCGATGCGGGCCGAAACGCTGAAAATGATCCTCGACGGCAACGCCAAGAAGGGCGATGTGCTGGGCACCGCGCGCATTGCCGGCATCATGGCTGCCAAGAAAACGCATGAGCTGATTCCGCTCTGCCATCCGCTGCTTTTGACCAAGGTGTCGGTCGACATCGAGCCGGACACCACGCTGCCCGGCCTCAGGGTCACCGCGCTTGCCCGCGTCACCGGCAAGACCGGGGTCGAGATGGAGGCGCTGACCGCGGCGTCGGTGGCGTGCCTGACCATTTACGACATGGCCAAGGCGGTCGACCGCGCCATGGTGATTTCCGGCATCAGGCTGGTGGAAAAGACCGGCGGCAAGTCCGGCAACTACAAGGCGGGTTCGTAAATGGCGCTGGTTCCGGTCGCCGAGGCGCTTCAACGCCTCCTCGACGGCGCTGTGGCGTTGCCCGGTGAAAGCGTCGCGCTGGCGGATGCGGCCGGCCGGGTGCTGGCGGAGCCGGTCGTGGCGCTGCGTACCCAGCCGCCTTTCAATGCATCTGCCATGGACGGCTATGCCGCACGGGCGCAGGATGTGGCGTCCGCTCCGGCGAGGCTTTCGGTGATCGGCATGGCGCCCGCAGGGCGGGGCTTTAACGGCACTGTCGGCAAGGCGGAAGCCGTGCGCATCTTCACCGGCGCGCCGCTGCCGGAAGGCGCAGACACCATCGTCATCCAGGAAAATGTCCGCGATCTCGGCGGTAGCCGGATCGAGGTCACCGAGCCGACGGCGAAGAACCGCAATATCCGCCGCCTTGGACTGGATTTTGCGCAAGGCGACGTGCTGCTGGAAAAAGGCCGCGTGCTCGATCCGGCTGCATTGTCTCTGGCGGCATCGGCCAATCATCCCCGGTTGAACGTGGTGCAACGGCCGCTGGTCGCCATCATCGCCACCGGCGACGAATTGCTGCCACCGGGCAGCGAACCTGGCCCCGACCAGATCATCTCGTCCAACGCCTATGGCGTCGCTGCTGTGGCGCAGTCGGTCGGCGCTCGCGCGCTCGATCTCGGTATAGCGGCCGATCGCAAGGAAGCGATCGCGGCGCTGGTGAAAAAGGCGGTCAATGCGAAAGCCGACGTCATCGTCACGCTCGGCGGCGCCTCGGTCGGCGACCATGATCTCGTCCATGACGTGCTGACCGGCGAAGGCATGAAGCTCGACTTCTGGAAGCTCGCCATGCGCCCGGGCAAGCCGCTGATGTTCGGGCGGCTGGGCGATATCAGGTGCATCGGCCTGCCCGGCAATCCGGTGGCGAGCCTGGTCTGCTCGCAATTGTTCCTGAAGCCGCTGTTGGCGCAGCTCGGCGGCCGTCCCCACCGGCAGGACATCCGCCAGGCTCAGCTTGGCGCCGCGATGCCGGCCAATGATCTAAGGCAAGACTATGTGCGCGCCGTGGTCCGGGAAGAAGCCGGCGCATTGGTGGCGACGCCGTTCGGCATCCAGGATTCCTCGATGCTGAGAATGCTGGCCGACGCCACCGGCCTGATCGTGCGCGAGCCCTTCGCTCCGGCGGCAGAAGCAGGCGCCGCTTGCAGCGTTCTGATGTTGCGCTGAAGGTCGCGGATCCAAGCCGTTAATTCCAAGAGATAAGACTGGTTGTTACTCCGCCAGCAATGTCCGCGTCAGCGGATGTGTCGGATCGGCAAGCCCGTCGACGATGCTGAAATGATGCCGGTCCGGCTCGACCACTGTGCTGGTCGTGGCGCCGAGGCCGATCCAGATGTTGGCAAGCAGCGCATTCTGGCGCAGGAACTCCGCCCGCTCGCCGCCGCCGGCCCAGCAGGTGATGCGCGCGTCCTGCATGGGGCGCAGCAGAACAGGGCTTTCGGCCAGTGCTTCCGCTTCATCGATGGCCAGTGTCGCGTTCATCCCCGTCCGCATGATCGGCCGCAGATCATGAACCCCGGAGATCGAGACGACATTGCGTATGCGGCCGGCCACATCGGCGGCCAGAGGCGTCGTTGTCGTCACCATCCTGGAGGCGAGATGGCCGCCGGCGGAATGCCCGGTCAGGATCACCGGCCCGCCGACCATCGTCGCCGCCTTGCCGATCGCCGCCGCGATTTCCCTAACGATGCCGGAAATGCGTATGTCGGGACAAAGCGTGTAAGTCGGCATTGCCACGGCAAAGCCATTGGCAACCGCGCCGTTGGCCAGATGCGACCATGGCTTGTTGTCGAACGCCTTCCAGTAACCGCCATGGATGAAGACGACGAGCCCTTTGGGCATGACATCGGGAAGGAACAGATCGAGCCTGTTGCGCGGGCTGTGGCCATAGGCGATGTCGAGCTTGGCCCGACCGGACGCCGACATTGTGTCGCGAAAAGCCTGTGCCGGTGTGTCCCACGCGGCCGGCCAGCGATTGCTGCCGGCAATGTTGTCGCCGTTGGCGTAGGCATTGTCCCAATCGGCGACACGATGTTGGAGCATCTGCATCCCTCCCGGATGGCTTCAGTTCAGTCGACAGGAATGGCCGCCGAACAGGGCGGCGTCAATGCTGCGACCTAAAAACATTTTAGGCTTGAAACAAATTTCGACTGGTGCGATCCTGCGCCTTGTTCAGCCATGGGCGCGAGGCAGACAGGGGCAGCCGAAAATGCTTGGGCCATCAGCGCATATCGACACATTCTCGCGCGACAACCTGCCGCCGCCGGAGCAATGGCCGGAGTTTTTGCTCGACGGCTTCGCCTATCCCGACCACATAAATGCCGGCGTCGAATTGACCGACAGGCTGGTCGAAAAAGGGTTCGGCGACCACACCGCGCTGATCGGCAATGGCCGCCGCCGCACCTACAAGGAACTGTCCGACTGGACCAACAGGCTCGCCCATGCCCTGGTCGAGAATTATGGCGTCAAGCCGGGCAACCGGGTGCTGATCCGCTCGGCCAACAACCCGGCCATGGTCGCCTGCTGGCTGGCCGCCACCAAGGTTGGCGCGGTGGTCGTCAACACCATGCCGATGCTGCGCGCCGGCGAACTCGCCAAGATCGTCGACAAGGCGGAAATCACGGTTGCGCTTTGCGATACAAGGCTGATGGACGAGATGACCGCCTGCGCCAAGGGCAGTGCGTATCTCAAGCAGGTCATTGGCTTCGACGGCACGGCCAACCATGACGCGGAACTCGACCGCGCCGCCCTCGACAAGCCGGTCACCTTCACTGCCATCAACACCGGCCGCGACGATGTCGCCCTGCTCGGCTTCACCTCCGGCACCACCGGCGTGCCGAAGGCGACGATGCATTTCCACCGCGACCTGCTGATCATCGCCGACGCCTATGCCCGCGAAATCCTGGAGGTGACGCCCGACGACATCTTCGTCGGCTCCCCGCCCCTTGCCTTTACCTTCGGTCTTGGCGGGCTCGCCATCTTCCCGCTGCGCTTCGGCGCCGCGGCGACGCTGCTGGAACAGGCGACGCCACCCAACATGATCCACATCATCGAGACATACAAAGCGACCATTTCCTTCACCGCTCCAACCGCCTATCGGGCCATGCTCAAGGCCATGGATCAAGGCGCTGACTTGTCCTCGCTGCGCGTCGCGGTTTCGGCGGGCGAGACGCTGCCGGCGCCTGTCTTCGAGGAATGGACTGAGAAGACCGGCAAGCCGATCCTCGATGGGATCGGCGCCACCGAGATGCTGCATATCTTCATCTCCAACCGCTTCGACGACATGAAGCCGGCCTCCACCGGCAAACCCGTTGGCGGCTATCAGGCACGCATCGTCGATGACGAGATGCGGGAGCTGCCGCGCGGCTCTACTGGCCGGCTGGCGGTGCGCGGCCCGACCGGCTGCCGCTACATGGCCGATGCCAGGCAAAAGGACTATGTCCGCGATGGCTGGAATCTCACCGGCGATACGTTCACGCAGGACGAGGATGGCTTCTTCCACTTCGCCGCGCGTTCCGACGACATGATCGTCAGCGCCGGCTACAACATCGCCGGCCCCGAGGTCGAAGCGGCGCTGCTCTCGCATCCCGACGTCGCCGAATGCGCGGTGACCGGCGCCGAGGACGGTGAACGCGGCCAGATCGTCGAGGCGCATATCGTGCTTGTGCAAGGTGTTTCGCCGGACGCATTGACCGTCAAACGCCTGCAGGACCACGTCAAGGCAACGATCGCGCCCTACAAATATCCGCGTTCGGTGAAGTTCATCGACGCCTTGCCCAAAACCCAGACCGGCAAGATCCAGCGCTTCCGGTTGCGCGCGGAGAAGAGCAATTGATTAAGCCGCACGATCCGGCGTCCGATGGCGCGCAGATGTCGTTCAAGGAGCGGATGTCCTACAGCGACTATCTGCAGCTGGACAAGGTGCTCGATGCGCAGGCGCCGCTGTCTTCGGCCCATGACGAGATGCTGTTCATCATCCAGCATCAGACATCGGAATTGTGGATGAAGCTCGCTTTGCACGAGATCGGCGCCGCGATCCGCTCTATCCGCGCCGACCGCCTCGAACCGAGCTTCAAGATGCTGTCTCGCGTCGCGCGCATCTTCGAGCAGCTCAACAATGCCTGGGACGTGCTGCGCACGATGACGCCAAGCGAATACACCGAGTTTCGCGACGCGCTCGGCCAATCCTCGGGCTTCCAGTCGTGGCAGTACCGCGCTATCGAGTTCATGGCCGGCAACCGCAACCTAGCCATGCTCGGGCCGCACAAGCACCGGCCCGATCTTACGGACAGGCTGGAAGCGATCCTGGCCACGCCGTCGCTGTACGACGAGGCGCTTCTGCTTTTGGCGCGCAATGGCTTCGACATCGGCGCCGATGCCGGGCGCACGGACTGGCGCGAGACGCGCGTCGAGAACGAAGACGTGCTGGCTGCCTGGCAAACCGTCTACCGCGACCCGCAGCGCTACTGGATGCTCTACGAACTGGCCGAGAAGCTGGTCGACTTCGAGGATTACTTCCGCCGCTGGCGCTTCAACCACGTCACCACGGTCGAGCGCATCATCGGCTTGAAGCGCGGCACGGGCGGCACCTCAGGCGCCTCCTATCTGAAGAAGATGCTGGAGGTTGTGCTGTTTCCGGAGCTCTGGACGGTCCGCACCCGGCTCTAGAGCATTTCACCGTTTAACGTAAACGGCGAAATGCTCTAGCTCTTTGATTTGACGCAATTGCGGACGGAAAACCGCTTCACACTTTTCCTGAAATTGCTCTAGTTCCTCAGGTGACCGCGGTCTTCACCGCGAAGCGGGCGTCCTGCCAGGCGCCGGTGCGCAGAATATCCTCCAGGACTTCGACCGCCTGCCAGACATCGCCATATCCGACATAGAGCGGCGTGAAGCCGAAACGGATGGTCGACGGCGCCCGGAAATCGCCGATCACGCCGCGCTCGATCAGCGCGCGCATCACCTGATAGCCATGCGGATGGAGGAACGACACCTGGCTGCCGCGCTGGCTGCCGTCGCGAGGACTTTCCAGTTCAAGCCCGTAGGCGCCGCATCTGGCTTCGACGAGCTGGATAAACAGGTCGGTCAGCGCGATGCTTTTTCTGCGCACCGCCGCCATATCGACGTCGTTCCAGATATCGAGCGCGCCCTTGAGCGCCCGCATCGACAGCACCGGCTGCGTTCCGCACAGGAAGCGGCGAATGCCGCTGCCGACGGCAAAGCCCTGCTCGAAGGCAAAGGGCCGCGCATGGCCCCACCAGCCGCTGAGCGGCTGGTGGGCATCGTCATGGTGGCGCTCGGCCGCGTAGATGAAGGCTGGCGAGCCCGGGCCGCCATTGAGGTATTTGTAGGTGCAGCCGACGGCGAAATCGGCATTGGCACGGTCAAGTTCGACCGGCAAGGCGCCGGCCGTGTGGCAGAGATCCCAGATGATCAGCGCGCCGGCGTCATGTGCCTTGCGCGTCAGCGCCGCCATGTCGCGCAACTGGCCGGATTTGTAGTTGACGTGGTTGACCAGGATGACGGCAACGCTGTCGTCGATCAGCTCCTCGATTGCGGCCGCGTCGACGCCCTCCAGCCGCAGCCGCGTTCCCGGCCGGGTCGAGGCGACGCCTTCGGCCATGTAGAGGTCGGTCGGGAAACTGTCGCCCTCGGCAACGATGACCGACCGATCCGGCCGCATGCCGAGCGCTGCGTGCAGCAGCTTGTAGATGTTGATCGAGGTTGTGTCGCAGACCACCGTCTGCCCATCAGCCGCGCCGATCAGTCGCCCGAGCTGATCTCCGAGTTCCACCGGCATGTTGAACCAGCCGGCGGTGTTCCAGGCGCGAATGAGGTCGTGCGCCCATTCCTGCGTGGCGGCCTGCTGCAGTTCGCTGAAGACGACCGCTGACGCGGCGCCCAGGGAATTGCCGTCGAGATAAATCACGCCTTGCGGCAAGACAAAGCGTTCGCGCATGGAGCGCAGCGGATCGGCGGCATCCATTGCTTCGATTGTAGCGAGATCGGGTGTCGTGCTCATGATCCGGCGCCCCTCCATGGACAAACGCGCGCGGCGGAGCCTGCCGCCCAAACATGCCGGCGATCTTGAGTGGTCGCCCTTGAACTGTCAAACATTATATATAATTCACCCATTGAAAGGCTTTGATATATAATGATCCGCCGAGCGTTTATGTCTGATGGATCACGATGCTGGATGACGAGCAGACCTCGAAGACGGAAGCGGCCTATCGCCTGCTCAGGCGCGATATTCTTGCGACCCGGCTGGCGCCTGCCGCGCCGTTGAAGCTGAGCACGCTGCGCAACACCTACGGCATCGGCTGGACGCCGTTGCGCGAGGCGCTGTCGCGGCTGGAGGCGGAACGGCTTGTGACCGCCATCAGCAACCGCGGGTTTGCGGTCGCTCCCGTCTCTCGGGCGGAGCTCGAGGATTTGGCGCGTGCGCGGCTGGTGGTCGAACTGCCCCTGCTGGTGGAATCGATCGAGGAGGGCGACCGTGAGTGGGAAGACGCGGTCGTTGCCGCCCACTATCGTCTCTCACGGTGCGGGTCTGTTCTCGACGATCCATCGGATGATGCGGTCGACGCGTGGTACGAAAAACACGATGCCTTCCATGCGGCGCTGCTCAGTGCCGCGACATCCAGCTGGCTGCTGCGCTTCAATGCGACGATTTCCGACCAATTGCATCGCCATCACCGCTTTCTGGGTCTGGCCCCGACGCTGCGCGCCGCCGCCGGCCGCACGGATGGCCACCGGAAGGCCGTGGCGGCCCTGCGCGACGCCGTGGCGATCGAACACCATACCGCCCTGATGGAAGCGGCCCTCGATC
Source organism: Mesorhizobium sp. LNJC391B00 (assembly GCF_000502535.1). NCBI lineage: Bacteria > Pseudomonadati > Pseudomonadota > Alphaproteobacteria > Hyphomicrobiales > Phyllobacteriaceae > Mesorhizobium > Mesorhizobium sp. LNJC391B00. The sequence continues at coordinate 68,866 of NZ_AYWI01000012.1, read as the reverse complement.
GCGACGTCGAACGTGCGAAAACTCTGATGACCGCTCACATCGGCTACACGCTGCAGGTCTATGCCCAGAGTGAACCCGGCGCGGATGCTGCGCAGCCCCGTCCGAAAAGGAAGCGGCGATCGTAGCCGACGACGCAGGGCACTTTGTCTTCGTTTCACCCCGTTGCCGGCCAACGACTACGAGCGCCGCTCGGCGGTGCCGAACGTCACGCTGAACAAAACGTCAACACATTCATTAAACTTTAAAAGGTTGCGGAACACAACTGGAACAGATAGTGTTTGTTCTGGGTTTGTTTTTTCTGATTCTGGTTTCAGAACCCCTGGGGGCCGCGATGCTGACGCGCAAACAACATGAGCTTCTGATGTTCATCCATGAACGCCTGAAGGAGAGCGGAATCCCGCCGTCCTTCGATGAGATGAAGGAAGCGCTTGACCTCGCCTCCAAGTCCGGCATCCACCGCCTGATCACGGCGCTTGAGGAGCGCGGTTTCATTCGCCGGCTGCCGAACCGGGCGCGCGCGCTGGAAGTGCTGCGGCTGCCCGACTCGATCGCACCAGGCCTCAATGCGGCGAGGAAGTTTTCGCCGAGCGTCATTCAGGGCAGTCTTGGTCAAACCGGCCAAGGGCAAGGCGGCCAAGGACAAGGCGCGATGGGCCAAGGCGGTATCGGCCGCCAGATCAAGCCGGGCTCGCCGTCGCGTTCGATGTCGGCCGGCAATGACGACGCCGTTTCGGCGGTGTCGATCCCGGTGATGGGACGCATTGCTGCCGGTGTGCCGATCGACGCCATCCAGCATCAGACCCATTCGATCTCGGTGCCGCCCGACATGATCATGGGCGGTGAACACTACGCGCTCGAGGTCAAGGGCGATTCGATGATCGAGGCCGGCATTTTCGATGGCGACACGGTCATCATCCGCAATGCCGACACAGCCAGCCCCGGCGAGATCGTGGTGGCGTTGGTCGACGATGAGGAAGCGACCCTGAAACGCTTCCGCCGCAAGGGCGCCTCGATCGCCCTGGAAGCCGCCAACCCGGCCTACGAGACCCGCATTTTTGGACCGGACAGGGTGAAGGTGCAGGGCAAGCTTGTCGGATTGATCCGGCGCTACTGAGCCGGCTTGGGTTTGTACTTTTCACGCTGGTTGTAAGGCGGCAGGCCGCGCGCTTCGCGGGAGAAGCGGCGTTGCTCGTGCCAGGGGCGATACGGCTTGTCGACGGCGAAGCGGATGGTTGGCGCTGCAGCTGCCGATTGCGGATCGAAGAAGACGGCGGCGCTGCCGTCGCGGGCCAGCTGTTTCTTCGTCACGACCAGCACCAGCGGGTCGCGGCACGGATTGTAGGCGGTGGCGTCATCGATGACGATCAGGCTCGCGAAGGCACAGGCCGGCCGCGCCGTCTTGCGGTCTTTGGCAAGGGCTACAATGGCTCCGGAAGGGTGTCGGGCGATACAGAGATCGCCCATGCAATAGAAGGGCGACCCGGGCGGCAGATCGAGCGGATCGAGATCGAACCGCGTATCTGTTGCCTCGAAAATCTCGGGCGGGATAATGGTTTCGGCCCGCAGCGCCCGTTTCCAATTGTCCGTGGTGAATTCGTTGGAGCGTTCGCGGTTGAGGGCGAGTTCGCCGCCACCTATCGGCATGGCCACCAGATGTGCGTCCTCGGATATGAGCACGTCGGGCGTAAGCACCTGCGGCACCGTCAACAGGCCGGCCAGCGCGAAAGGCACGGCCGCCAGCCTGAGCCAGGTGGTGGCCATGGTGGCGATGACGAGGGCGACCGCCACCAACAGCACCGAGCGGATGGAGATCAGCCCGACGGCGTCGACCGGCGAGCGCTCGGAAATCCAGGCCGATATAGCGATCATCGCCATCAGACCCTTGCCCATCACATAGAGGAACGGCCCGTCGGCGCCGAACGGCATCGCCAGTGCGCTGAGCACGGCAAAGGGCATGACGATCAACGAAACAATCGGCATCACGGCCAGATTGGCGATCAGGCTGAGCGGCGACACACGCTGAAAATGCCAGATGGCGAACAGCAAGGTTGCACTGCCGGCGATGATCGAGGTCATGGCGAGGCCGCCCATGGCCAGCGCGAATTTTCGCGACAGGAAGCCGACGAAGGAGCGCTTTGCCAGCGGCGTTCTCACCTTGTCGGCGCGGTAATCGGCCCAGCCGGCATAGGCGCCGACAAGGGCGGCGGTGGCGGCAAACGACATCTGGAAGCTGGGACCGACCACCTCGTGCGGCGACACCAGGATGACGGCGATGGCGGAGATCGCCAGATTGCGCATGGTGAGTGCGGCGCGATCAAACAGCACGGCGACAAGCATGACCGCCAGCATGATGAAGCTGCGCTCGGCGGCAACCACGACGCCTGAAATAACGAGATAGGCGGCGATGGAGACGAGTGCTGCCACTGCTGCATATTTCTTGACTGGGCGGCGCGAAGAGAAATCGGGAAACAGCGCAAAGGCGCCACGCAGCAACGCCATGATGGTGCCGGCAACCAGCGCCATGTGCAGGCCGGAGATGGAGATGATGTGGTAGATGCCGGTGCGCCGCATCGCTTCGTTGACCTCGTCCGGGATGCCGGCGCGCACGCCGACAATCAACGCCGCGGCAATCTCGCCTTCGGCGCCGCCGATCTTGCCCCTGATATGGTCGGCAATGTTTTCGCGCGCGTTCTCGATTGCCGAGGAGAGCCGCGCGGCCAGCGGCGGCGGTCCCTGCGTAGCAATGGCTTTCGGATTGCCGAGAAAGAAGCCGCTGCCGCCGATACCGGTGAAATAGCTGTCGAAGGAGAAATCGTAGCTCTCCGGCCGCACCGGACCGGTCGGCGGCAACAGCCTGGCATAGCCGGTGATCAGGGAGCCGGCGGTCATATCGGCGGGAACGGTCCGCGCCGAGAGCCTGACCCGCTTCGGGGCGTAGCGCAACTCGGGGTAAGCGGTCGAAACCACGTCAAGCGTCAGCCTGATGCGCCCGCTCTCCATCTGTTCGAGACTGACGACGCGGCCGGTCAGCCGTGTCTGGATCTCGGAGCCGAGCATCTGCGTTCCGGCGCGCCAGGTCTCGACCTTGGCGGCGACGACGCCGAGCGCGCACAGCATCGCGGCCATGCAGAACAGATGCGTCCTCGGCCGCGATCGCGTGGCGACAGCGCAACATGTCGCCAGCACCACAATGGCGATTGGCTGCGCAAAGCCGGGCTCGCCGGCCAGCGAGAAATAAATGATGACGCCGGCCGCCAGGAAAACCGGCACCAGCAGGAAGGCGACGCCCCGGTCGAGCTCCGTGTTGGCGGCCGCGGCAAGGCTGCGGCGGAGCGCGGGCCATGACGGACGGCGAAGCCGTCTGCGCAGGCGGGCGATAGATCCGGGCGCTGTGACTTGCGCCGGCAAGGCGTGACCGGGCAGCGCAGGCGCGACGCCGGGATGCGGCTCAGGCAGCGCGAGGGGCAGCGGCTCGGCATAGGGACTATCGGCAAACAGCGAGCGTTCGCTGACGCTTGCCTCGGCGCCTTCGCCTTCCTTCGTGCCCCGGCCACGTCCAGCCATCGGGTCTGCCCCTTGCGCCCCAGACCTCCTATGCTACATGAACGCGCAAAGCGCGAAAGTCCGTGCGATCACGCCCCGCTTTCCAAGGTTCCCGAGAGTTNGGCCACGTCCAGCCATCGGGTCTGCCCCTTGCGCCCCAGACCTCCTATGCTACATGAACGCGCAAAGCGCGAAAGTCCGTGCGGTCGCGTCCACCGCGCCGGAATTGACCCGCCAAGGACGCTCAATCCTCAATCATATCCCGGCCCTCCGCCCTCAGGCGAGCAAGCCCATCGTGCATTGCCTTCAATTGTTCCGGTGTATGACCCTGCCATTCAGCGAGCTCCCCCCGGATGAGCAACGGATCACGGGAGCGGTAGGATTTCGTCGGATTACCGGGAAATTTTTTATCGGTCAGGTTGGGGTCATCCATAAAAAACCCCGTCGGCTTTACGATGTAAATCCTTTGACGACCGTCACCCGTTGCAAGCTCTGCTCCCCAGATGGCGGCTTCCAGTGTCTGGGTGAAATAAATCCATGACAGTGGGTTACCTCTGAAATTGGAAGGGTGGCCGACGCTCAGCAGATCCCCGGGTTTCAAATCCGCCCGGGTACCATGGTAGAACGGATCACCCTCCGTTTGGTCGGCGTTTCTGGTCATCGGTAGTCCTTCTTTCAATCTGCCTCCTTCGTGGCGGACCGGACTGCACACAGTTGCGGTGTTCACGATAATGATTGAGAAAGGTCAATATGCGTGACCAAGCCAACGCTGTCACGGCGGCGTTGTAGTCGGGCAGTGCCGCCTCCGTGAAGAAATGTCCGCTCGTCAGAGGGGGCTACCACGTCGCAGCGATGTTGCAGGCACTGTGACGGACGCTGCAGCCGAATGAAACCCAGACATTGACGCTGCTGCCAAACGAGGTTGCGCGGAGGTGCGAACAGATTTTGTGCTACAAGGCTCCAGCGCCCGTTGACGCAACCGATAATTGCCGACGTGCCCCGGCCTCGTCCAGCCATCGGGTCTGCCCCTTGCGCCCCAGACCTCCTATGCTACATGAACGCGCAAAGCGCGAAAGTCCGCGCGATCACGCCCCGCTTTCCAAGGTTCCCGAGAGTTCCATGTCCGACACGGTCGTCACCCGTTTTGCCCCCTCGCCCACCGGCTATCTGCATATCGGCGGCGCGCGCACGGCGCTGTTCAACTGGCTGTACGCCAAGCACACCGGCGGCACGATGGTGCTGCGCATCGAGGACACCGACCGCGAACGCTTCAACGAGGCGGCGACACAGGCCATTCTGGATGGGCTGACCTGGCTCGGCCTTTCCTGGGACGGTGAGGCCATATCGCAGTTCGAGCGCGCGCCGCGCCACCGTGAGGTGGCCGAGGAGCTGGTGCGCCTGGGCAAGGCCTATTACAGCTACGAGACGCCTGCCGAGCTCGAGGCGATGCGCGAGGCCGCACGCGCCAAGGGCCTGCCGCCTCGCTACAACGGCCAGTGGCGCGATCGTGCCCCCTCGGAGGCGCCTCCCGGCGTCAAGGGCGCCATCCGCATCAAGGCGCCGACCGAGGGCGAAACCGTGGTGCACGACCGTGTGCAGGGCGAGGTGCGCTTCCCCAACAAGGACCTCGACGATTTCATCATCCTGCGCTCGGACGGCAATCCGACCTACATGCATGCCGTCGTCGTCGACGACCATGACATGGGCGTCACCCACATCATCCGTGGCGACGACCATCTGACCAACGCCGCGCGCCAGACGGTGATCTACAACGCCATGGGCTGGGACGTCCCGTCGATGTCGCATATCCCGCTGATCCACGGCGCCGACGGCGCCAAGCTGTCGAAGCGGCACGGCGCACTCGGTGTCGAGGCTTATCGCGCCATGGGCTATCTACCCGAGGCACTGCTCAACTATCTGGCGCGGCTCGGCTGGAGCCATGGCGACGACGAGATCATGTCGATCAAGGACATGATTTCGTGGTTCGACATCGGCGATGTCAACAAGGGTGCGGCGCGCTTCGACTTCGCCAAGCTCGAGTCAATCAACGGCGCGCATATGCGCAAGATGGCCGATACCGAGCTGTTCGACATTTTCGTCGCCACTCTGCCATACCTCGAAGGCGGATCTGCTATCGCCGCCCGTCTCGACGACGCCAGGAAGGCGCAGCTGCTGGCCGCCTTGCCGGGCCTGAAAGAGCGCGCCAAGACGCTGGTGGAACTGGCCGATGGCGCGGCCTTCCTGTTCGTCGAGCGGCCGCTGCCGATCGACGAGAAGGCGGCAGCACTGCTCAGTGCCGACGCGCGCGCGATCCTGCGCGGCGCACATGCCGCTTTGCAGACTGTTTCGGGCGATTGGTCGGCTGCCGCGGCTGAAGCCGCGGTGCGCGAGTTCGCAGCGGCCGGCGGCCACAAGCTCGGCGCCGTGGCCCAACCGCTCCGGGCGGCCCTTACCGGCCGTAGCACCTCGCCCGGCGTGTTCGACGTGCTTGCCGTGCTTGGCCGCGAGGAAAGCCTGGCGCGGATTGCGGATCAAATCGATTAGGAGCGAGCTGGCCCAAAAAGATTGGCATTGAAAGGCGGGTTTCGCAGTGCAACATTAGGCCTTGGCCCAATCAGGCACGCACCTCCCAAAATGCGGTGGCGAGTTCGCGCATTCCGGTGATTTCGACGTGTCGTTTGCAGGAATTGCCTTGCCGGCATGAGGAACATGAAGGAGTTTGAGAATGAGCGAAGCTGCGACAAGACTGGAAACCGGCAGCAAGACGACGCACCCGTCGACTGCCACGCTCGAACTGGCCGGCAAGACGCATGAATTCAAGGTGCGAAGCGGCTCGGTCGGGCCCGACGTCATCGACATCGGTGCGCTCTACAACACCACCGGCGCCTTCACCTACGATCCCGGCTTCACCTCGACGGCGAGCTGCGAGTCGGCGATAACCTTCATCGACGGCGATGCCGGCATCCTGCTTCACCGCGGCTACCCCATCGACCAGCTGGCCGAGCATGGCGACTTCCTCGAAGTCTGCTACCTCCTGCTCTACGGCGAACTGCCGACCAAGGCGCAGAAGGACGATTTCGACTACCGGGTAACGCGCCACACCATGGTGCACGAGCAGATGTCGCGCTTCTTCACCGGCTTTCGCCGCGACGCGCATCCGATGGCTGTGATGTGCGGCGTGGTCGGCGCGCTGTCGGCCTTCTATCACGACTCCACCGATATTTCGGATCCGTATCAGCGCATGGTCGCCTCGATGCGGCTGATCGCCAAGATGCCGACGATTGCGGCCATGGCCTACAAATACCATATCGGCCAGCCCTTCATTTACCCGAAGAACGAGCTGAACTTCGCCGCCAACTTCCTGCATATGTGCTTTGCGGTGCCGTGCGAGGAATACAAGATCAATCCGGTGCTGGCGCGCGCCATGGAGCGCATCTTCATTCTGCATGCCGACCACGAACAGAACGCCTCGACCTCGACCGTGCGGCTTGCAGGCTCGTCGGGCGCCAATCCGTTCGCCTGCATCGCCGCCGGCATCGCCTGCCTGTGGGGACCGGCGCATGGCGGCGCCAATGAGGCGGCGCTCAACATGCTGGGCGAGATCGGCCATGTCGACCACATCCCGGAATTCATCGCCCGCGCCAAGGACAAGAACGATCCGTTCCGGCTGATGGGCTTTGGCCATCGCGTCTACAAGAACTACGATCCTCGTGCGAAAATCATGCAGAAGACGGCGCATGAAGTGCTGGGCGAACTCGGCATCAAGGACGATCCGCTGCTCGACATCGCCATGGAGCTGGAAAAGATCGCGCTGACCGATTCCTACTTCATCGAAAAGAAGCTCTATCCGAACGTCGATTTCTATTCCGGCATCACGCTGAAGGCGCTGGGCTTCCCCACCACCATGTTCACCGTGCTGTTCGCGGTCGCCCGCACCGTCGGCTGGATCGCGCAGTGGAAGGAAATGATCGAGGACCCGCACCAGAAGATCGGCCGTCCGCGCCAGCTCTATACCGGCGCTCCGGAACGCGACTACGTGCCGATTGCGAAAAGGTGAAAGAGGGTGAATGGTGAATGGTAAGTAGTGAATAGCAGGTAGTAAGTAGCAGCTCGATTATAGGTGAGCGCGCGTTAATCCTATTCACTATTCACTAAGCCCTATTCGCTCTCCCGATGTGGCGAAGAACGAGATCCGCGGCGATATCGCCGGACGGCTTGTCGGTTGCCATGCGCCTGGCAACTTCGGCAAAGCCGTCCTTTTGCCAGGCGCGGTAGGCGGTGTCTGAAAACAGTCCCTCGAGCTGCCGCGCCAGATAGTGCGGCCGCACATACTGGTTGTAGCTTTCCGGCACGACCGGCCGGTCGGCGATAAGGTTGGGCAAAGCAGCGCTCCACACCGTGATCAGGCTCTGCGCCATCAGCATGATCGGATCGAACTTGTAGCAAGAGATCATCGGTACACCCGACAACGCCAGTTCCAGCGAAACCGTTCCTGACGCGATCAGCGCCGCATCGGCCTTGCCGAAGGCCTGCCACTTGCGCTCGGGATCGAGGATGACTTCCGGCTCCTGATCCCAGCGCGCCACCGATGTTTTGACCAGTTCGGCGACATGCGGCACCGTCGGCAGCAACAGCCGCAGCCGGTGGCCGCGCGCGCGCAGCGCCGACACCGTCTCGCCGAACGGACCGATAAGCCGGCTGACCTCGCCGCGCCGCGACCCCGGCAGGACGAGCAGCGTCTTGACGCGATCGGCCGAGAGATCGCGCGGCTGGGCTTGCGCCCTGGCCGCGCCCTGCACGCCTGGATCATGCGTGAGGCGATGTCCGACGTAAGTGCCAGGCGGGCCGCCGAGACGGCTGAGCTCCTTTACCTCGAAAGGCAGGATGCACAGTATGTGGTCGACATAGGGCTTCATCGCGGCCGCCCTACCCGGCCGCCACGCCCAGACGCTCGGGCAGACATAATGGACGATCGGGATCGACGGATCGGCGGCGCGGATCTTTTTGGCGATGCGCAGCGAGAAATCGGGGCTGTCGATGGTGATCAGACAGTCGGGTTTTTCGGCGGCGACAGCACTTGCCGTCTGGCTGATCCGCCGCATCAGGCGCGGCAAGTCACGCAGGATGGCGCTGAGCCCCATCAGCGCGATCTCGGCGCCGTCGAACAGCGGCGCCAGTCCGAGCGCCTGCAGATGCCGCCCGCCAGTGCCGACGAGTTGCACCTCGCGCCCGGTCATGCGCTTCAGCGCCTGCACGATGTCGGCGCCCAGCAGGTCGCCGGATTCTTCGCCGGCGACGATGGCAATCTTCAGCGGCTTCTCAGCTGCCATGGACAGACTCCGCAGCCGGCAGGCCGAACACGAACAGGCCGAGCGCATTGGCGCGCGCGAGAACGGCGGGGCCTTCGAGGATGAGCGAACGGCCGGCTTCGACGGCAATGCCGGCGAGCCCCGCTGCATGCGCCGCCTCGACGGTCTGGGGGCCAATAGATGGCAGATCGGCACGCAATTCCTGGCCAGGCTTGGCGCATTTGACTAGGACACCGCGCGTCTTGCCGGCCAGCCTGCCATGGCCGCGCAACTGCTGCGTCCGCTCGAGCAGTCCGTGGGTGCCCTCGACGCCTTCCAGGGCAACAGTGCGGCCACCGATGGCAATTGCCGCCTGACCAATGTCGAGCGCGCCGATGGCCTTTGCCGCCGCGTGTGCCGCCTCGATATCGCGCCAGTCGGACTTTCGCGGCACTGCTTTGGTCAGCGGCCCTTCGGCCGCGACGAGCCGGGGCACGACTTCATGCGCACCGACAACCTTGACGCCCCGTGCCTCCAGGCCGCGGGTCAATATCTTCAACAGCCCGTCATCGCCGCGGGCAAGCGCCATGGCGAGCGAGGGTATAAGTGCCAGTAGCCCAAGGTTCGGACGCATGTCGACCAACCGCGGCCTGCGCCTGATCTCGCCGGCAAGCACAAGATGGGTGATCCGCCGGCGCCTCAGCAACGCAACCAGCGAGCCGATGTCTTCCAGCGCAAGGCTTTCATGCTCATAGATTGTGAGCTCGGACTGACGGTCGGCCTGACCTTCGACCAGGATGATGACGGGCGGATGTCCGGCCTCCGCCAGGCCGGCGGCAACTTCGACCGGCAAGCTACCGCCGCCGGCAATGATGCCGACCCTGGCGTCCGGCGCAAGATCGAGGCCCGTTGAAGCGGCCTCAGCCTTCGTCATCGGCATCGTCGCCGTCACCACCCTTAAGCGACGGGACGGCAAAATGCCGCTTGCCGCGACTGGTGATGAAATCGATGATTTTCATGGCAGTCGGCGACGACGCAAACTCGGCCTTGGCGAATTCGATGTTCTCGCGGACTGTGCGGGAGCGGTCAAAGATGGTCTTGTAAGCCTTGCGCAGCAGGTGGATTTCGGCGCGCGGCAACCCCGCGCGCTTCAGGCCGATGATGTTGAGTCCACGCAGGCTTGCGCGATTGCCCACCGCAATGGCGTAGGGAATGACATCGCCGACAAAAGCCGAGCAGCCGCCGAGAAAGGCGTTGTCACCAACACGCACGAACTGATGAACTGCGCTGAGGCCGCCAATATAAACGCTGTCACCGACCTCGCAATGGCCGCCCAGGGTCGCGCCATTGGCGAAGGTGGCGTTTTTACCGACGACGCAATCATGGGCAATGTGGGCATAGGCAAGGAAATTGCCGTTGTCGCCGACGGTCGTCTCGCCGCGGCTGGAATCGGTGCCGAGATGCATGGTCACGCCTTCGCGGATCGTGCAGTTCTGGCCGATGACCAAAGTGGTGCGGCCGCCCTTGTGTTTGGTGTTCTGCGGCGGTCCGCCCAGTGTCGCCATTGGATAGACCTTGGTCGCGGCGCCAATGGTTGTCGCGCCCAGCACCGACACATGGCTGACCAGTTCGACGCGGTCACCGATCACGGCCTCAGCGCCGACGTAGCAGAAAGGTCCTATGGAGGCGCCTTCGCCGATCTGCGCGCCGGCCTCGATGACGGCCGAGGGGTGGATTGAAGTCTGTATTTTCATGAGCATTTCGAACCGTCAGCCGGTAACCATCATTGCCGAGATCTCGGCTTCGGCGGCCTTTGTGCCCTCCACCATGGCCTCGCAGGCGAATTTGAGCAGATTGCCGCGCATCTTGATTTTCTTGACGTGGATTTTCAACTGGTCGCCCGGGACGACCGGTTTGCGGAATTTCGCATTATCGATGGTCAGGAAATAGACCAGCGAGGGCTTTTCCGTGTTGAGGTTACGGATGCAGATCGCGCCGGCGGTCTGCGCCATGGCCTCGACGATGAGCACGCCCGGCATCACCGGCTGATCCGGGAAATGGCCCTGGAAATGCGGCTCATTGATGGTCACGTTTTTGATGCCGATGGCAGAATCATTGCCGTCGATATCGATGATGCGGTCGATCATCAGGAAGGGATAGCGATGCGGCAAAAGCTTCATCAACCCCAATATATCGACCGCTTCGAGCGTCGCCGGCACCATCTCAGCTACTTCCCCCTTCGCCCTGCTTGCGCGTCCTGGCGAGCTTCCTCAGCATGGCGATCTCGCGCATGGCTTCCGCCATCGGCTGCGCCGGATAGCCTCCCCAGATCTCGCCCGCCGGCACGTTGCTCATGAACCCGCTTCTTGCAGCAAGCTTGGCCCCTGATCCGATGGTCAAATGATCGGCAAGGCCAACGCCGCCCCCCATGGTGACACCGTCGCCGACGGTGACGGAGCCGGAAATACCAGAGAGCCCGGCAATAATGCAATTGCGGCCGATGCGAACGTTATGGGCGATCTGCACCAGATTGTCGATCTTGGTGCCCTGACCGATGACCGTATCCGACATGGCGCCGCGATCGACGGTCGTGTTCGAGCCGATTTCGACATCGTCCTGAATGATGACGCGGCCGACCTGCGGCACACGCTCGGGCCCTTTGGCGCCGCCGACAAAGCCGAAGCCGTCCTGGCCTATCCTGGCGCCGCCATGAATGATGACGCGGTTACCGATCAGCGCGTACTGAACACTGACACCCGGTCCGATATAGCCGTCGCGGCCGATCTGGCATGACGGACCGATAACGGCGTGGGGGGCAATGACCGTTCCGCTGCCGATGGAAGCACGCGGGCCGACGACGGCTCCGGCCTCGATGATCGCGCCGGCCTCGATATGCGCCGTGGTATCGACATGAGCTTGCGGCGAGACCCCGGTTTCGCTGGTCATCGGTCCCGGCGTAGCCGCTGTCGGGAACAGCAGCCGGCCGATCATGGCGAAGGCCTGCTGCGGGCGCGGATGCACCAGAACCGCAATGCCGGCCGGCGCCTTGCCGGCGAACTCGGCGGGACAAAACACGGCCGCCGCCTTGAGCGACTGCATCAGCGCGAAATTGCGCTTGCCGTCGACGAAGACGAGCGCACCCTCGCCGCCTTCGTTCGCTGGCGCCAACGCATCGATCGATATGTGGGCAAGGTCGGAATCGACGAGCGACGCGCCGGTCAGATTCGCGACTTCGCCGGCCGTATACCGGCGTGATGGCGCGAAGAACACCGGATCGGTCATTCCAGAAGCAATATCCAGCTAGGTCGGATCAATTCTCATCCGGACCCCAACGGCCCGGAAGCATCGTTACCGCAAGATCAGAAGCGGCTCGACATGCCGAAGTTGAATTCCTGCACGTCGTCGGTCTTTTCCTTCTTGATGGGCATCGCGTAGTCAATGCGGATCGGGCCAAAAGGCGATGACCACAGCAAGCCGACACCAACCGAAGCGCGCAACTCTAGATCAGTTGAAGCTTGAGTAACCCCGGCGACGTTTATCTTGCTGCCGTACAGTGTGGCGGCATCAGCAAACACAGCGCCGCGCACACCAAAGCTTTCCGGAATGACCGGTATCGGGAATTGAGCTTCGGCCGACGCATTGAAATAGGTGGTGCCGCCGAGGTGGTCACCCGTTGCAATATCCGCGGGGCCGATACCGCCATACTCGAAGCCGCGGATCATGCGGTCGCTGCTCTGGAACTGATCGAAGATACGCAGGCCGTTGTCGCCATAGCCCGCGATATGGCCAGCACCGCCTGAGATCAGGCCGACCAGATCCAGCTGTTCGGACAACGTCTGGTAGACAGTGCCACGACCGGTAACCTTTACGAATTTGGCATCGCCACCAAGGCCGGCCACTTCCATGGTCGTGGTGGCGTAGATGCCTTCATGCGGGCTCTTCATGTCGTCGATGGTGTTGTAGACCAGCCCAAGGCTGACCGACGACTTGATCCAAGGGCTCTCATCAATTCCCTGGACGATTGCCGCAGATACGTTGCAGTCCGCGTCGGGAATCCCGTCGCCAGGGGCGTTGCCCGGGATGGCAGGATTGTTATCGCAACCGTCGTCGAGCTTGTACTTCTCCTGGGCGATATTGTACGCCAACTGTGTCGAGATGTTGTCGGTGATCGGCAGGCCGAAGCGCACCGTCGCACCCAGCGTCTCGCTGTCATAGTGGTCGTAGTTGCGCGTCTGCTGGAAGATGTCGAAGCCGGCAGCGATACGGCGCCCGAGGAAATAGGGCTCGGTGAAGGACAGGCTGTAGTCGCGCGAATTCTTGCCACCACCCGCCGAAACCTTGATGTACTGGCCGCGACCGAGGAAGTTGCGCTCCGCGACCGAACCTTCGACGGACGGACCCGCAGTATCGCCACCGGTCGAATATCCTGCGCCAACCGAGAACTCGCCGGTCGATTTCTCGACTACGTCAACCACGAGCACGACCTGGTCTGGCTCAGAACCCGGGACAGTCGAAACGTCGACTTTCTCAAAGTAATCCAGCTTTTCCAGCCGCTTCTTCGCGCGCTGGATGAGTACCTGGTTGAAGGCGTCGCCTTCGCTGACATCGAACTCACGACGAATGACATAGTCGCGCGTGCGGTCGTTGCCGCGGATTTCGATGCGCTCGATATAGGCCTTGGTGCCCTGGTCGATCGTATAGACGACCGAAATGGTGTGGTTCTCGAAGTTGCGATCGCCGCGCGGCGTCACCTGGGCGAAGGCATAGCCCGAACCCGCGACCTTTTCGGTCAGCGCGATGATGGTGTCCTCGACATCCTTGGCGTTGTAGACGTCGCCCTTGTGGGTCTGAACCACCGATTCCAGCGCCTTCGAGTCGACTTCGGGAATGGTGCTCTCGACGCTGACGTCGCCGAACGTATAGCGGTCGCCTTCCTGGACGGTGATGGTAACGGTGTACTGGTTGGTCGTGTCGTCGAGCTCGCCGACAGCTGAGACCACCTGGAAGTCGGCATAGCCGTGATTGTAATAGAAGCGGCGCAGCGATTCCTGGTCGGCGCGGAGCTTGTCCTCGTCATAGACGTCGTCACGCAGCACGAAGGACAGGAAGCTCGAGCGCTTGGTGGCGATGACGTCGGACAGGCGGCGGCTCGAATAGGCGCTGTTGCCGACGAAATTGACGGCGGCGATCTTGGTGCGGCCGCCTTCGTTGATGTTGAAGACCACGTTCACGCGGTTGTCGCCGAGATCCATGATCTGCGTCGTGACAGCGGCGTCATCGCGGCCAATTCGCCTGTAGGCAGCCTTCACCGCCTCGACATCGGAGTCCAGCGTTGCCTGGGAAAACGTCCCGCGCGGCTTCAACTGCACGGCGACTGCCAGCGCATTGTCCTTGAGCTTCTTGTTGCCCTGGAACAGAACCTGGTTGACGACCTGATATTCGGCAACCTTGACCACCAGCGTCGAACCGACCTGATTGATCTGCACGTCTGAGAACAGCCCGGTACCGAACAGCGCCTTGACCGCATCGTCGATATCGGCGCTGGAAAACGCCTTGCCCGGCTTGATGGTGATGTAGTTGCGGATGGTGTCGGCGTCGACACGCTGGTTGCCGCTGACCTCGACTCTCGAGACAACGGCTGCCTGCGCCGCAGATGTGGCAACGAACTGCACGGCGAGCGCACCTGGTACAACCAGAGCGGCGGACATAGCCACCGCGGACGCGGCGCTCAAAAATTTGGATGCTGCCTTCATCGGGCTTTTGTACCTTTTCTCGAAGTCCCCACGGCGAGAAAACCGGACGTGCGGTAATTTCTCCTACCGTATTAACCGGATTTTCCCTACACGCAAGGCTTCAGGTTAATTTGTAATTACTTAACCCTGATGCGTGGCTTTCGCGTCACGCATACCCCCGTGCATGGTAAACGGCGTCTCAACATTGCCGGTGCTGAAGCCAAATTTCTTCATGATTTCAGCACCCAAACAGATCGTTCCAGAAGACGAAGCCCATAAATCCCAACACCAGAAAGAGGCCGGCCCGGTATCCCATTTCCATCATCCGCTCCGATACCGGACGCCGGAAAACGGCTTCGAGTGCGTAGAACAGGAGGTGGCCGCCGTCGAGGGGGGGAATCGGCAAAAGGTTCAGAATTCCGATCCCGACCGATAGCCCGGCGACGAGTTGCACCAGCCATAGGAAGCCCAGCTTTGCCGCCTGCCCCGACATCTTGGCGATCTTGATGGGGCCGCCCAGCTGGCATTTGTCTTCGCGGCCGACAACGAATCGCTGCAGGAACTGGCCGGTGCGCTGAATGACGTGCCCCGTCTCCTCGACCGCGGCGCCGACTGCTCCGACAGGGCTGTAGGTGATCAGCCTGGGCTGGCCGACATCCTTGTTGTTGACGACGCCGATGACGGCCACCTTGACCTTGTTGCCCAGCGCGTCCAGCTGCTCCATCGGCTCCGGCGTCGCGACGACGGTGACCTCCTTGCCGTCGCGCAACATGGTGAAGGTGATGGCGTCGCCGCCGCGGCCTGAGACCAGGCGTTGGACGTCGGCGAAGGTCTCAACCTTGCTGCCGTCGACGGCGACGAATCGGTCGCCTGGCAAAATGCCGGCCCTTTCGGCTGGACTGCCGGCGGTGACCGCCGCCACCATCGGCTCAAACACAGGGCGGCCATAGAGGGAAAACAGCACGGCAAAGACGGCAATGGTCAAAAGGAAGTTGAACAGCGGTCCGGCCACCACCGTGGCGGCGCGTTTCCAGATGGGTTGCGTGTGGAAGGCGACCTTGCGTTCAGCGTCAGTCAGCGTTTCCAGATCTTCCGAACTCGGCTGGCTCGACGTGGCGCTCATGTCGCCGACGAATTTGACATAACCGCCGAGCGGTATGGCGCAGAGCTTCCAGCGCGTGCCGTGGCTGTCGTTGAAGCCGAGAAGTTCGGGGCCGAAGCCGATCGAAAAGGCCTTCACGCCAATGCCGCACCAGCGGCCGACCAGGTAATGGCCCATTTCGTGAATGAAGACGACTACGGTCAGCACGAACAGAAACGGCACCAGCGTGCCGAGGACAAAGCCTTCCGTGCTGAACAACGCGTGAAGAATTTCGTTCAAGTCATGCCCTCAAATTCACCCGCGGCAAAAGGTGTCGCCGCGACTGTGACATCAATCCAGGCGAATCCGTGGCGTGCGCCATTTCTTCGCCGTGAAATATCACTCAAGCCGGAAACAGCCCCTGCGCCGGATGATCGGCGCCCGCCGAAATCCAGCCGATCACGTATAGGGCAAAAGCCGCCGCGACAAGCCCGTCCACCCTGTCCATGACACCGCCATGCCCGGGTATCAACGCGCTTGAATCCTTGCGGCCGTGGCGGCGCTTGACCCAGGATTCGAAGAGATCGCCAGCCTGGGCAACAATCGACAGCACCAGCGCAACCAAGGCGAGGACGCCAAGATTGCCGGCCCCGGCGGCGGCAGCCAGAAGCACGCCGGCGGCCACGCCGCCGACAGCGCCGCCAAGCGCGCCGCTCTGCGTCTTGCCGGGGGATATAGATGGCGCGAGCTTGGGCCCACCGACGGAGCGGCCGACGAAATAGGCGAAGATGTCGGTCGCCCAGACCACGGCGAACAGAAACAGGATTGCGACCAGGCCGGGATGGTCGCCGCCGCGCAGCAGCGCCAGCGATAAGCCGGACAAAGCCGCGTAGGCAAGACCGGCTGCATCCCATTGCGCCGCTCCACGCATACGGGCGCCGACAGCAGCGACCACAACCATGGCCAGGACAAGAGACAGAAGCCACGATGCCGGCACGCCTGCAACCAGGGCGACGACGAAAACCAGAAGCAGCGCTTCGGGAATGAAGCCGAGGGTCGCACCGGCCAAGGGGCGCGACATGCGCGCCCATTCATAGAAGATGACCGCCGATATCACGGCGCAAAGCAGGCGGAACCACAGCCCTCCCAACCAGGTCAGGCCAAGCGCTATTGCGGCCAGCACCAGCGCCGAGACGATGCGAAGCTGAAGATTGTTCATCCCGCCGCCGATCACGAGGCAGCGACATCTTGAGCGGCAAGCCCGCCAAAACGGCGCTCGCGGCCAGCAAAATCGCGCAATGCGTCGGCCAGGTGTTCGCGGCTGAAGTCAGGCCAGTAGCAAGGCAGAAAAACC
This sequence comes from Mesorhizobium sp. LNJC391B00, assembly GCF_000502535.1. Lineage (NCBI taxonomy): Bacteria > Pseudomonadati > Pseudomonadota > Alphaproteobacteria > Hyphomicrobiales > Phyllobacteriaceae > Mesorhizobium > Mesorhizobium sp. LNJC391B00. The sequence goes on along the minus strand of NZ_AYWI01000012.1, from coordinate 51,868 downwards.
AGTTCGCTGTAGGCTGCCTGCCACAGAAGGAAGTTCGACAGCCGAAGCTCGCCACTGGTGCGGATGACCAGCTCCGGATCGGGAATGCCTGCGGTGTCGAGGGCGCCGGCAAAAGTGTCTGCCGTGATCGCCTCTGCGTCGATCTCGCCGCGCGCCACTGCGGCTGCGAGCTTGCGTGCCGTGCGCACGATCTCGTCGCGCCCGCCATAGTTGAAGGCGATGACCAAGGTCAGCGATTCATTGCGCGCAGTCAGCGATTCGGCCTCTTCGAGCAGGCCCCTGATGTCCGGCTGCAGCCCCGCCCTGTCACCGATGATCCTGACGCGCACGCCGTTCTGGTGCAGTTCGGCCAGATCGCGGCGGATGAACAGCTTCAAAAGCCCCATCAGGTCGCTCACTTCGGCCTTGGGCCGCGACCAGTTTTCCGATGAAAAGGCGTAGACGGTCAGGAAGGAAATGCCGAGACCGGGCGCGGCGCGCACCGTCTTGCGCAGCGCTTCGACGCCGGCGCGATGGCCGGCAAGCCGCGGCATGCCGCGCGCCTTGGCCCAGCGTCCGTTTCCATCCATGATGATAGCGACATGCGCGGGCGTTGCCATTGTCTCGCTTTCGGGCCGGTGTGGGCCGACCCTAGACCTGCATGATTTCAGCTTCCTTATCGGAAAGCAGGTGATCGATGGTGCTGATCGTCTCGTCGGTCAGCTTCTGGACCTGATCGGAGCGCTTCCGCTGATCGTCCTCGCTGATGTCGCCGTCCTTTTCCGCCTTCTTCAAGAAGTCCATGCCGTCGCGACGGACATGGCGCACCGCAACGCGGGCGTTCTCGGCGTAGCCATGCGAGATCTTGACCAGTTCCTTGCGGCGCTGCTCGTTGAGCTCGGGCAGCGGAATTCTGAGATTGGTGCCGTCGACGATCGGATTGAAGCCCAGATTGGATTCTCTGATGGCACGATCGACCGCGCCGACCATCGACTTGTCCCAGACCGAAACCGAGATCATGCGCGGCTCCGGCACCGACACGTTCGCCACCTGGTTGATGGGCATGGTGGTGCCGTAGGCCTGGACCTGGATGGCGTCGAGCAGATTGCTGGAGGCACGGCCGGTGCGCAGCGAAGCCAGATCGTGCTTGAAGGCGGCGATCGCGCCATCCATGCGCCGCTTGAGGTCGTCGAACTCACCACTCATCTTAGTCTCCTCGACCCGTTTGATCCGGGTTCACTGCTTAGGGCCTATATCCGGACCCTCTTTCGAAAACTGATCCCTTTTTAGGAGAGTATACTCCGGATTATTCGTCGGCGACGATCGTGCAACGGCCGCCGCCCCGCAGAATATCGCCGAAACCACCTTTTTCGTGGATCGAATAGACGATTATCGGGATGTTGTTTTCGCGCGCAAGTGCAATTGCGGCGGTATCCATGATCGAAAGGCCCTTGTTGATGACTTCGGCATGGCTGATGCGCTCGAAGCGGGTCGCATTCGGATCCTTCTTGGGATCGGCCGAATAGACGCCGTCGACCTGGGTGCCCTTGAACAGCGCGTCGGCGCCGATCTCGGCGGCGCGCAAGGCCGCGGCCGAATCGGTGGTGAAGAACGGATTGCCGGTGCCGCCGGCGAAAATGACGACCTTGCCCTGGTTCATATAGGCGGTGGCCTGGCGCTGGGAAAAACTCTCGCAAAGTTCGGGCATGGCTATGGCCGACAGCACGACGGCGTCGACGCCGATCTTGTTCAGCGAGGTGCGCAGCGCCAGCGAGTTGATGACGGTGGCCAGCATGCCCATGTGGTCGCCGGTAACGCGGTCGCCGCCCTTGGATGCCACCGCCACGCCGCGAAAGATATTGCCGCCGCCAATGACGACGCCGACCTCGATGCCAAGTGCGCGGGCTTCGGCGATGTCGGCGGCGATTCGGTCGACCACCGAGACATCGATGCCGAAATGCTGCTCGCCCATCAACGCTTCGCCCGACGCTTTCAGCAGGACACGTCGATAGAGGGGCTTTGCCGTCATCTGGACCTCGTCATTGTTGCGTGTGGCAGCCTGGGCAGGCCGCCCTCGCGCGGGCGCCGCCGCTGGCGCGATGCCGAGTTCCGATACACGAAGGGCGCCGCGATGTCACGCGGCGCCCCTCGCCCAATTCCGCCTTCCCGTCGCGGCCCGTCAGTTGCTGGTGATGCTGACGGCGTCGCCCTCGACCAGCAGCGGCGGCGCATAACCCAACGGCTTGTCGCCGGTCACGGCGCCGCCGGTAACCCGGGCTTGTATGTCGGAACCGAAATAGGCGTACGGGAATGGCGGCGGTGTCCTGCTGACCGTATCCAGCCGCGCGCGAAGCTCGGCGGGTAAAGTGAAATCCAACGCCGCTAGATTGTCCTGCAACTGCGCCAGCTTGGTGGCGCCAAGAATCACGGTGGCGATGCCCGGTTGCGTTGCCACCCAGTTGAGCGCGACCTGCGCCATGCTGCGTCCGAGTTCGGCGGCAACTTTTTCGAGCTCCGCCACGATCGCCCAGTTGCGCTCGGTGAACTTCTGGAACCCCGGATGAGTGGTGTTGCGAAAGCCGTCGAGCCGGCCGGCATGGCCTTCCTGCGTCGGCCGGTACTTGCCGCTGAGCAGCCCGCTGGCCAGCGGGCTCCACACCATGATTCCTGCGCCATGGCGGGTGCCGAAGGGCACGAACTCATTTTCGATCGAACGCTCCGCCAGCGAATATTCAAGCTGCAAGGCCGACACCGGCTCGTAGCCGCGCCACTCGGCGATCGTCTGCGCGCGGGCAGCATACCAGGCCGGCACATCGGACAGGCCGACATGGCGAATTTTGCCCGCACGCACGAGATCATCCATCGTGCGCATGACCTCCTCGGCCGGCGTCAGCCCGTCCCAGACATGGAGGAGGTAGAGGTCGATATAGTCAGTGCCCAACCGCTTCAGCGAGGCGTCCACGGCGCGCAAGATGTTCTTGCGGCCATTGCCACCGGCGTTCGGATTGCCGGGCTCCGCGTTGAAGGTGAATTTCGTGGCGATCACCGCTCTGTCGCGCAAGCCTCGCTCGGCGATGAATTCGCCGAGCCAGGTTTCGGCTGTGCCGCCGGTGTAGAGGTCGGCGGTGTCGAAGAAATTGCCGCCGGCCTCGACATAGGCGTCGGCCATGGCGCGCGCGGTTTCCCTGTCCGCGCCCCAGCCCCATTCGGTGCCAAAGGTCATGGTGCCCAGTGCCAGCCGGCTGACGCGCAGGCCGCTGTTGCCCAGTGTGTAATAGCTCATGGTCATGGTGTTTTTCCTATCCTGATTTCTTGACGCCGGCTCACTGGCCAGGCGTCATCTTGACCCAGGGATTGCCGCGCTCATGCGTGGCGCGGAAAACGAAGCCGTCGACTTTCCAGCCGGTCCCGGAGCGAACCAGATGGTGCTCGTAGGTGCCCCAGACTTCCCACAGCGGGTCGCCATTGCCTTCCATCCGGTTCCAGGCATAGCCGTTCGAAGAGACGGTCGCCGCGTCCGCCTCAAAGATCACCTGGTGATTGGTGCGCAGATGCAGGCTGGTCTTGCTGCCCCTGAGGTTGCCGGCCCAGGTACCGATCAGATTGTCGGAGGGGATGGTGGCGGCAGGCTGTCCTGACAGGCTGCTGAAGTCGACGGTGACACGGTCGGCGAAATAGGAGCGGGCAAGCTTCCAGTCCTGCGCATCGACGGCACGGTCGATGGCATCGGCGATGCGGATGACGGCGCGTTCGTCGGCGAGCGCGCGCCAACCGGACGGCTCGGCGCCGCCGGCATCGACCGGCGCTAGGGCAAGGCCTGCGGCGAAGGTAGCGTGTTTCAAGGCATCCATCTCTCTTCTCCTTTGTGCATCGGTGATGGCAATATGGGTCAGCCTGTCGGCATCGAGAAGATTGAAGTGTTTGCAAGGACTATGCGATATCATGCATGAATGGACCGGGATCTGCTCAGTCATTTGCCTGTCATCGTCGCCGTTGCCCGACGCGGCGGCTTTGCGCTTGCCGCGGCCGAACTGGGCATGTCCCCATCCGCCGTCAGCCATGCGGTGCGCCTCGTGGAGGGGCGGATCGGCCAGCCGCTGTTTGCGCGCACCACGCGCAGCGTCTCGCTGACGGAAGCCGGCAAGGCGCTGGTGGAGACGGCAGCCCCTGCTCTCCAGGATATCGCCGACCGGATGGACCGCATCCGAGCCGTCAAGGGCCGGCCCTCCGGCTTGCTCAGGTTGAACGTTCCCAACATCGCCGTTCCACTTGCCGTCACTCCCGTGGTCGCCGCGATGGCTGAACGCTATCCTGATGTGACCATCGAATTGCTCATCGACCAGGAGCTGGTGGACATTGTCGGCGAGGGTTTCGATGCCGGCATCCGGCTGGGCGAGATGATCGCACAGGACATGGTCACGGTCCGGCTGACGCCGCCATTCAACGCCGTGATCGTCGCCTCCCCCGCCTATGTCGGCCGGCATGGCCGTCCGCGCGGTGTGACGGATCTTTCGGACCACAATTGCGTCGGCTACCGGCTTGTGCGCTCCGGCGCACTCTATCGCTGGGACCTGACCGAGGACGGCAAGGATGTCGTGGCCGAGACGAAGGGTACGGTCATCGTCACCGATTCGCTGGCCGCGATCGACCTTGCGCTTGCCGGCGTCGGGCTGATCTATGTGTTCGAGCCGCTGGTGCGCGCGGAATTGGCCGCCGGCCGCCTCGTTCAGATCCTGCCGCAAACGGCGATCGAGGAGCCCGGCCTCTTCCTCTACTTCCCGCGCAGGGCGTCGATGGCGCCAAAGCTCAGGGCCTTCATCGACACCGCACAAGAAATCGGCCGAGCATCCTTGCGGACACCCGGCCGAGTTGCCTGAGCTGAGAAGCCCCTTTTCAGGGGCTATTTTTAAACTACTTCTTCACCGCCGCCGCGACTTCCGCCGCGAAATCGGTCTCTTCCTTTTCGATGCCTTCGCCCAGCGCAAAGCGCAGATAGGCGGAGATCTTGGCCGGAGCGCCGATGTCCTTCTCGGCATCCTTCAGCGCCTGCTCGACAGTGATGTCGGGATTGAGCACGAAGGCCTGCTTGAGGAGCACGACTTCCTCGTAGAACTTGCGCAGGCGGCCTTCGACCATCTTTTCGATGATCGCTTCCGGCTTGCCGGACTGGCGCGCCTGGTCGGCGAAGATCGCCTTCTCGCGCTCGACCGCTGCCGGATCGATCTGCTCGGCGGTCAACGCCAGCGGGTTGGTGGCGGCGACATGCATGGCGACCTGGCGGCCAAAGGCGTTGGTGGCATGCTCATTGCCCGTGGTCTCGATCGCGACCAGAACGCCGAGCTTGCCAAGACCATCGGCAACCGCATTGTGGACGTAGGTTGCGACAGCACCGTGCGGGACGGTGAGCTTGGCCGAACGGCGGAAGCTCATGTTCTCGCCAATGGTGCCAACGGCGTCCTTGATGGTGTCAGTGACCGACTTGTCCGAACCCGGATACTTTGCGGCAGAGACAGCCTCCGTCGTGCCATAAGCAAGCGCGACCTTGGCGACATTGCGAACGATCTCCTGGAACTGCTCGTTGCGGGCCACGAAATCGGTCTCGGAGTTAACCTCGACGATGGCGGCCTCGCGGACGCCGGAGTCGACGCCGATCAGGCCTTCGGCGGCAGTACGGCCAGCCTTCTTGTCGGCCTTGGAAATGCCCTTCTTGCGCAGCCAGTCGACGGCCTCTTCGATGTTGCCGTTGGTCTCGGTCAACGCCGCCTTGCAGTCCATCATGCCCGCGCCGGTCAAGTCGCGGAGTTCTTTGACCTGTGCAGCCGAAATGCTCATTGTCGCCTCTTTGTTTTAAATGCACCGACGCACCACCGGTACTCGGTGATGCGTCCGTCTAGCGTGCCAAATATGAGAATGATGAAGGCCGCAACCGGCCTTCGATTGTCAAGCTTCCGGAGCGTCCGCAGCCGGGGCCGGAGCCGGATCAAGCGCCGGTTCGACCGGAGCTTCGACCGAGGCGCCGATGTCGACGCCGAGCGCGCCCTGCTGGCGGGCGATGCCGTCGATGGCAGCCTTGGCGATCAGGTCGCAATAGAGCTGGATGGCGCGCGCCGCGTCGTCATTACCGGGGATCGGGAAGTCGATCTTGTCCGGATCGCAGTTCGAATCGATGATGGCAACGACCGGAATGCCGAGGCGCTTGGCCTCGAGAATGGCGATCGCTTCCTTGTTGGTGTCGATGACGAACATCAGGTCGGGCGTCGAGCCCATGTCCTTGATACCGCCGAGCGCCTTGTCGAGCTTCTCGCGCTCGCGGTCGAGGTTCAGGCGTTCCTTCTTGGTCAGGCCCTGGGCTTCGCCGGCCAGCATCTCGTCGAGCTTGCGCAGGCGCTGGATCGAATTCGAGATCGTCTTCCAGTTGGTCAGCATGCCGCCGAGCCAACGCGAGTTGACATAGTATTGGGCCGAACGCTGTGCGGCGTCGGCGACGATGTCGGACGCCTGGCGCTTGGTGCCGACGAACAGCACGCGGCCGCCCTTGGCAACGGTGTCGGAAACCTGCTTCAGAGCCTGGTGCAGCAAAGGCACCGTCTGCGACAGGTCGATGATGTGGATGTTGTTGCGGGCGCCGTAGATGTAAGGCGCCATCTTCGGGTTCCAGCGGTGGGTCTGGTGGCCGAAGTGAATGCCAGCTTCCAAAAGCTGGCGCATGCTGAAATCAGGCAGTGCCATTCTTAGTTCCTTTTCCGGTTAGCCTCCACGGACACAGGCATTTTTGGACTTTGTCCTCGAACGCCACCGGAGGTTTCAGCCGGATTTCTCCCGGGCAGACACCAAAGTCCGTGTGTGGAATGAGCGCGCATATAGAGGGGAAGCGCTGCAAACGCAAGCGGTGAGGTGCTTCATCGCTCAGCGTGCGGCAATCAGCGCTCCGGTGATCATGGCGCTGCCGGCGAACCGGTTAATCAGCCGCATGCGTTCGGGCGTCCTGAACCAGCCGGATGCCCTGCCCGCCAGCGCGGCGTAGATGCCCATGGTGAGAATATTGGCGCCGACGACGACTGCCACCACCAGCAGGCCGTCGGCAAACGTCATGGTGTCGAGGTTGAGGATCAGCGGCATGATCGAGGCGTGGAACAGGATCGCCTTCGGGTTGCCGAGCGCCACGGAGGCGCCAAGCAGGAACGAACGCGACAATCCGGTTTGGGGGATTCCTTGCGCGGCCGATTGCGCGGCCGCGGCCCGCCACATCTTGATGCCGAGGAAAATCAGGTAGGCCGCACCGGCGTATTTCAACAGGAGAAACACCCATTCGAAGGTCTGGGCCAGCGCCACCAGCCCGAGCAGTGCCAGGGTGACCAGCACGGCATCGCCGGCGGCAATGCCCATTCCGGCGACGAACGCACGCAGGAAGCCGCGTGCCACGCCGTTGGTGATCACCGTGAACATCGCCGGTCCCGGCGTGGCGGCGGCAAGTGTGATGGCAAGGCAATAAGCCAGGAATGCCGTTAGGGTCACGATCGGCCCTTTCCGTTGGGTACCCGTACGCGCCTGAAGATCGCAACGATCTCCTCGCGGCTGCATTCGATGGCGCCGAGCCGCACCGCCCGGTCGCGCTCGAAGCCGGTTATGTCATAGTGCGGCGCCGATGTCCTGGGCGGCCCCTGGTAGGACGAACGCTTGACGCCAAGCTCGGCGGCGAAACGATGCAGTTCGTCCGTATCGTCGGCCATCAGGTGGCACCAGCGATGGCCGGCCCATTTCCAGATCGCCGCATCGACATAGATCGCCATCGGGAACTGCCATCAAGCCTGCCGTGGCCAGCGCCGCATTGTTGCTATTTCGAGACCGGGCAAGGCTTGGTCTGATCGAACAGCGACAGGTTGACCAGCTTTCCGGTCATCGAGAACTCGCCATAGTCCATTGTGAGGTCGCGGGTGATGCCGTTCTCGTGCAGCTTGAAGCTGATGCGGTATTCCGGCACCTCTTCGCCCGATTTGTCGGTCTCGTCGAAATAGGCGATGTCGACCGGCCAGTATTTGTCGCCTGCAAGCTTGGCCAGCGCCGGCGCTTCGGGGTCGGCCTTGTCGCCCTCGGCCTTCTTGCCGACGATGACGGTGGTGGTCATCACCTTGTTGGCATCCTCCGAACCGTCGAACAGGCTGGTTTCGTAGAAATTCTCGCCCTTCTCGGCCTTGCCGATCAGTTCGACCAGATGCTGGGTCGGGAACTGAGTAGCGGCGAGTTCCAGGCTGTTCTTCTCGGGCTTGTCGATGTCGACCTTGAGGCCCTTGGTCTCTTTCGTGGCGGTGCCCTTGACCTCCTTGTCTAGGTTCTGGTCGACGAAGGATTTGGTCACGAACGAGAAGGTCTTGCCTTCAGCGTCCTCGAACGTGGTCGTCTGCTGGTCGGTCAGCCTGGTGTTGTCGCCGGTGGCGATCTGGGTGACGAAACGGAATTTTACCGTATAGCCCTCGCAGGGCGAGCCGTTGAACTCATAGACCATGCGGCCGGAAATGCCGGTGATGCCCGAGCGGTCCGACGCCTTGTCGAGGGTAAGATCGTAGACGGCGCGATGCGCCTGCAGCGCCGGCACGGCAAAGGCTGGAGCCATCGAGAACAGCACCGGAACGAGAACGGCGTGGAAGGCAAGGCGCGTTGCGCGCATAAAGGGCTCCGATCGTCGCAGCTGATGGCAGGCCGCAGGTAAGGATGGTCCAGCTTAAAAAAAGTCGTGGCGGAAGCGAGGCAAAAATAGCAATTTCGGCCCGGCCAGCGCGGCGTCTCCAAGCAATAGGGAAATACGATGAGTGAAACAATCGAAAAGCGGCTAAGCGATCTCGGCGTGACGATACCTGCCGCCGCAGCGCCCGCCGCGAACTATGTGCCCTATTGCAGGTCCGGCAATCTTTTGTTCACCGCCGGGCAGTTGCCGCTCAAGGACGGCAAGCTGCAGGCAAGCGGCCTGCTCGGCCGCGACGTCGATACCGAAACCGGCAAGGAAGGCGCAAAGTACTGCGCAATCAATGTCTTGGCCCAAGCAAAAGCAGCACTTGGCGATCTCGAAAAAATCCAGCGGCTGGTCAAGATCACCGTCTTTGTTGCATCAGTGCCGGATTTCGTCGAGCAGCATCTGGTCGCCAATGGCGCCTCCGATTTCCTGGTCGCGGCCCTTGGCGAGCGCGGCAAGCACGCCCGCTCCGCCGTCGGCACCGCCTGTCTGCCGCTTAATGCCGCAGTGGAAATCGAAGCCGTCTTCGAGGTCGCATGAGCAGGACCAAGACAATGACCGACCTTTCCTGGCTGACCGCCCGCCCGGTGGCGCATCGCGGCTTTCACGACATGAACAAGACGCGCTGGGAAAACACGCTGTCGGCCTTCGCGGCTGCCGCCGAGCGCGGCTATGCGATCGAATGCGACGTGCATCTGTCGTCCGACCGCGTCCCCGTCATCATTCATGACGGCGATCTCAGGCGGTTGACCGGCCAGGACGGCTTCGTCTGGCAGCGCACGGCGGCGGAAATGACGGCACTCAAGATCGGCGGCACCAGGGACCATATACCGACGTTGCAGCAAGCGCTCGACGTGGTCGATGGCCGTGTGCCGATGGTTATCGAATTGAAGGGCGTGCCCGGCTACGACGAGGGCCTGGTGGCGAGCGTCGGCAAGATGCTGGAGCGCTACAAGGGCAAGGCGGCGATCATGTCGTTCGACCATTGGCTGGTCCGCGATTTCCCCAGGGATGCGCCAGGAATTCCGGGCGGGCTCACGGCCTATGGCAAGGACAACCAGTTGATCGAGGCGCATTTCGCCATGCTGGCGCATGACCTCGCCTTCACCTCCTATGCCGCGGGCGATCTGCCGAACCCGTTCGTCAGCTTCGTGCGCGAAAGGCTTAAAATGCCTGTCATCACCTGGACGGTGCATGACCAGCCGGCGGTGGATCTCACCTTCAAATACGCCGACCAGATGACGTTCGAAGGGTTCGAACCCGATCTGGTCAATGTCGCCTGATGGAAGTGCCTGAAACGTGACTTGTAGCGGCCCCGACAGAGCTTAAATAAGCCCCATGGATCAAGGTGATGAAGGCGACGGGCAAACGGCGAATGCGGAGTTTTCCATCCGCGTCGCCGCCGGCATCAATGCCTTCACCTGCGACGAGTGGAACGGCTTTACCGGCACAACCCGCAGCGACACAGAAAATGGCTATAACCCTCTCGTTTCATATGCTTTTCTGAGCGCGCTTGAAGATTCCGGCTGCGCCGTGCGGCGTACCGGCTGGCAAGGTCATCATCTCAGACTGGAAAATGCCCAAGGCAGATTGCTGGGCGCCGTGCCCTGCTATCTCAAATCGCACAGCCAGGGCGAATATGTCTTCGACCACGGCTGGTCCGATGCGTTCGAACGCGCCGGCGGCAACTACTATCCGAAACTGCAATGCGCCGTGCCGTTCTCTCCGGTCACCGGCCCTCGCCTGCTGGTCAGCAAGGGCGAGGACAGCGCCATTGTGAAGGCCGGTCTCGCAGCGGGCCTGAAGGCGGTGACGGAAAAGCTCGGCGTGTCCTCCGCGCATGTCACCTTCGCCAATGAAAGCGACGTTGCAACGCTGGAAGCAGCCGGCTTCCTGCACCGCACCGACCAGCAGTTCCATTTCTTCAACGAAGGCTTTTCGACCTATGACGACTTTCTCGCCACGCTGGCGTCGCGCAAGCGCAAGGCGATGAAGAAGGAGCGCCGCGAGGCGCTCGCCAACGGTATCTCGATCGACCGGCTGACCGGCAAGGACCTGACCGAAAAGGCGTGGGACGATTTCTTCGCCTTCTATATGGATACGGGCAGCCGCAAATGGGGCCGGCCCTACCTCAACCGCAAGTTCTTCTCGCTGATCGGCGAGCGCATGTCCCAGGACATCCTGTTGATCATGGCCAAGCGCAATGGCCGCTATGTCGCCGGCGCCATCAACTTCATCGGCTCCGGTGCGCTCTACGGCCGCAATTGGGGCTGCATCGAGGACCACCCGTTCCTGCATTTCGAAGTCTGCTACCATCAGGCCATCGACTTCGCCATCGAGCGCAAGCTGAAGGTGGTCGAGGCTGGCGCGCAGGGCGAGCACAAGCTGGCGCGCGGCTACCGTCCCGTGACCATGCATTCGGCACACTACATCGCACATCCCGGCCTGCGGAACGCTGTGGCCGACTATCTCCGGCGGGAACGCCGCGAGGTCGAGCGGATGGGCGAAATCCTGGAAGAGCATACGCCGTTCCGCAAGGATCTTGAGGAATAGCGATCCGCCCCTGCCCTCGCCTGTCGATATCGCCGGACCATCTTGCCGGTCCGGGACAGCTTCGCTACACCGGGAGCATACTCCCGGAGCGCCGCCATGACCGAGGCCTACGACCCCAGCAATATCTTCGCGAAGATCCTGCGCGGCGAAATCCCGTCGCACCGCGTCTACGAGGATGATGCCGTGGTCGCCTTCATGGATGTGATGCCGCAAGGCCCCGGTCACACGCTGGTGGTGCCCAAAGCACCGTCGCGCAATCTGCTCGACGCCGATCCGGCGACGCTCGGCCGGCTGTTCACCACGGTCCAGAAGGTGGCGCTGGCGGTCAAAAAGGCTTTCGGCGCTGACGGGGTCACCATCCTGCAGTTCAACGAACCGGCGTCTGGCCAGACCGTCTATCACCTTCATGTCCATGTCATCCCGCGGTTCGAAGGCATCGCCCTCAAGCCGCATACGGGGCAGATGGAGAAGCCCGAAGTGCTGACGGAGAACGCGGCCAGGATCCGGGCAGCGCTGAACGGTTGAGGTGGCGCGCGCCTCACGGCGATGCGCTCAGCCACAATCCACCACGTCGGTTAGGAAAATATCAAACCACGCCGTGATAACGTGCTCCGTACCGGGATGCGTTTGGGTTTTCAAAATCGTGGAACATTCGGTTGCGACATCAGAGCCGTTGGTAAAAGCAGCTGCCGGGCGGGCCTTTCTGCGCACCTTGGCGGACGCGTACCGGCGACACCGCCTGCTGCACGCGATGGCCATCGCTGCCCTGCTTTTGGCAGCCGCGGTCGGCCTGCGCACCGGAAACATGCCGGATTTCGGCGTGCTGGAAGACTATTCCCAATACCTTCTTTTCGCTTTCTGGATCGGTGGCTGCGCCTTCGCACTCGGCAGCTTTTTTCACCTTGCACTCATCAAGCGGGATCCTGAGCCGCTCGGCACTTTCCTGCGATCGATCGGCGGCGTCTTCGGCGACGCCGAGCGCAACGCCAACAGCCTGAATGGTCTGGCCGCGTGCATTGCGCTCATATCCGCTTTCGGTGTGTTGAAAGGCGCGGTCGCGATCCTTTCGCCATTCGCATGGGATCACGCATTGGCTCAGGCCGACCGGGTGCTGCATTTCGGCCGAGCGCCCCATGAATGGCTATGGTTTATCGTCCAGTCGCCGCTCGCCGTAAGATCGTTCAACCTGGCTTACAATTCCTGGTTCGTCGTCCTTATCGCCTCGGTCTTCATCGCTTGCATCACGCGCAGGGACACGAAGCTGCGTCACCAGTTCCTGATGAGCTTCATGCTCGTGTGGATACTGGCGGGTTTTTTCCTGGCGATGGGCCTGTCTTCGGCAGGGCCGTGCTTTTACGAGCGACTGGGGCTGGGCAGCGACTATCATTCCCTGATGCAAGCACTCGCCGCCGCCGATCGCATCTATCCGATCTGGGCGCTCAGCACGCAGGACATTGTGTGGAGCGGCTATATCGGGGCGACGCCAGGCAGTCTCGGCATATCCGCCTTCCCGTCCATGCATGTAGCGATGGCGGTGCTTTTCGCGCTTTATGCAACACGCCGCTCATGGTTGGCCGGCCTTTTGATGTGGGCATTCGCCGCAATCATCATGGTCGGCTCGGTCGTCCTTGGCTGGCATTATGCCGTGGATGGCTATGCAAGCGTTCTGATTTCGATCGCCATCTGGAAGGCGTGCGGGTACTTCCTGGGCAAGTTTGCACCCGAGGGCGTCGCCGCCTGACCTAACAACATCTGACCTGAAAAGCAGGGGCGCTGTGTCGGCAAACCGGCCAGCCAATGAAAAAGGGCCCGTCACCGGGCCCTTTTTTCATAGGCGAACTTTTTAGCTCTTGCGCGGCAGTTGCGGCACCAGGCTGCGCTTGCCGCCGTCCTTGCCCTTCGGCTCAGGCTCGTCCTTGCCCTTGGGCTGAGGCTTCTGCGCCACCGCCTTCTTGGCGACGGGCTTCTTGGCCACCGCCTTGCGGGCTTTCGGCGCCTCTTCCGGCTCCTGCTTCGGCTGCACCGGGGCTTCGTCGGCCAGTGATTCGAGCTTCAGGCCGGTTTCGCCGGTTTCCTTCTTCTCGACGGTGACGCGCACCGTGCCGCCCTTCTTGAGCTTGCCGAACAGCACCTCGTCGGCCAACGGCTTCTTGATGTGCTCCTGGATGACCCGGCCGAGCGGCCGCGCACCCATGCGCTCATCATAGCCCTTGTCGGCCAGCCAGGCGATCGCGTCGGACGACAGGTCGAAGGTGACGCCCCGCTCGGAGAGCTGGGCCTCGAGCTGCATGACGAACTTCTGCACCACCTGATGGATGACCGGCACCGGCAGCGAACCGAACGGGATGATCGCATCGAGACGGTTGCGGAACTCCGGCGTGAACAACCGGTTGATGGCCTCGACATCGTCGCCTTCGCGCTTGGTCGATCCGAAACCGATCGCCGCGCGCTGCGCATCGGATGCGCCCGCATTGGTGGTCATGATAAGGATGACATTGCGGAAGTCGATCTGCTTGCCGTTATGGTCGGTCAGCTTGCCGTGGTCCATGACCTGCAACAGGATGTTGAACAGGTCCGGATGCGCCTTCTCGACTTCATCCAGCAAGAGCACGCAGTGCGGATGCTGGTCGACCCCGTCGGTAAGCAGACCGCCCTGGTCGAAGCCGACATAGCCGGGAGGCGCGCCGATCAACCGCGAGACGGTGTGGCGTTCCATATATTCCGACATGTCGAAGCGGATCAGCTCGACGCCGAGCGAGGCAGCCAACTGCTTGGCGACTTCGGTCTTGCCGACGCCGGTCGGGCCTGAGAACAGGTAGGAGCCGATCGGCTTTTCCGGTTCGCGCAGGCCGGCACGTGCCAGCTTGATCGCCGAGGTCAGCGCGGTGATGGCGGTGTCCTGGCCATAGACGACGCGCTTCAGCTCGATGTCGAGGCCTTGCAGCACCTTCTCGTCGTCTGCCGAAACCGTCTTCGGCGGGATGCGGGCCATCGTGGCGATCGTGGCTTCGATCTCCTTGATGCCGATCGTCTTTTTGCGCTTGGCTTCCGGCACCAGCATCTGCGAGGCGCCCGTCTCGTCGATCACGTCGATCGCCTTGTCCGGCAGCTTGCGGTCGTTGATGTAGCGGGCCGACAGTTCCACCGAAGCCTTGATCGCCTCGTTGGTGAACTTCACCTTGTGGAATTCCTCATAATAGGGCTTGAGGCCCTTCATGATCTCGATGGCGTCCTCGATGGTCGGCTCGTTGACGTCGATCTTCTGGAAGCGCCGCACCAGAGCGCGGTCCTTCTCGAAGAACTGGCGGAACTCCTTGTAAGTGGTCGAGCCGATGCAGCGGATGGCACCCGAAGACAGCGCCGGCTTCAACAGGTTCGACGCATCCATCGCGCCGCCGGACGTCGCACCGGCGCCGATGACGGTGTGGATCTCGTCGATGAACAGCACGGCGCCGGGATAATCCTCTAGCTCCTTGACAACCTGCTTCAGCCGCTCTTCGAAATCGCCACGGTAGCGGGTGCCGGCCAGAAGCGTGCCCATGTCGAGCGCGAAAATGGTGGCGTCCTGCAGCACTTCGGGCACGTCGCCTTCGACGATGCGCTTGGCCAGACCTTCGGCAATCGCCGTCTTGCCGACGCCGGGATCGCCGACATAGAGCGGGTTGTTCTTGGAGCGGCGGCACAGCACCTGGATGGTGCGGTTGATTTCGCTCTCGCGGCCGATCAGCGGATCGATCTTGCCGGCCTTGGCCTTGTTGTTGAGGTTGACGCAATAAGCCGTCAGCGCATCCTGCTGCTGCTTCTTCTTGCCGCCTTCCTCCTGCGGCTCGGCGCCGTTCTGGCCGCCCTGCTCGTCATCGGCGCCGCGCGGCGAGCGCGTCTCCGATGCGCCGGGGCGCTTGGCGATGCCGTGCGAGATGTAGTTGACCGCGTCGTAGCGGGTCATCTGCTGTTCCTGCAGGAAATAAGCGGCATGGCTCTCGCGCTCGGCAAAGATGGCGACGAGCACGTTGGCGCCGGATACTTCCTCGCGGCCCGACGACTGCACATGGATCACCGCGCGCTGGATGACGCGCTGGAAGCCGGCGGTCGGCTTGGAATCCTCATCGTAGCCGGTGACGAGATTATCGAGCTCGGTGTCGATATAGGTCAGAACGGTGTGCTTCAGCTCGTCGAGATCGACGTTGCAGGCGCGCATGACGGCGGCCGCCTCCGTGTCGTCGATGAGGGCGAGCAGCAGATGTTCTAGGGTTGCATATTCATGGTGCCGCTCATTGGCGAGCGTCAGCGCCTGGTGAAGCGCCTTTTCCAGGCCTTGGGAGAAAGCCGGCATGTTACCTCACTTCTTCTCCATCACGCATTGCAGCGGATGCTGATTCTGTCGGGCGAAATCCATGACCTGAGACACTTTGGTCTCGGCCACCTCGAATGTATAGACCCCGCACTCTCCCACCCCATGATTGTGAACATGAAGCATGATGCGTGTGGCGGCTTCGCGGTCCTTTTGAAAAAAACGCTCCAGGACGTGAACCACGAACTCCATGGGCGTGTAGTCGTCGTTGAGGATGAGGACCCTGTAAAGGCTGGGCTTCTTGGTCTTGGTCTTCGTGCGCGTAATGACGGCTGTGCCGCGACCGGCCTCATTGCCGTCGCCGTCACTTTGCATCCGCACCACGCTTGTCGTGGCAGTCAAACCTGAAGTCACGTAGTCCTGCCTCTTTCGAATCCCCATGCGAGTTCGATATGTAGGTGTTCGATGGACGATTTTAAGCCCTTCTTGTTAGCTGACAATATGGCTAGGTGGGGAAACCGAGGCGATTTTCAAAATCGTGAACCGCCAAAGCCCCGGAATTGAACCGGCATGAAAAAACCCGGCCGCGCATCCGCGACCGGGTCTGTTTTGCAAGCCCGAAAGGCCGTGCCTGGTATTCTCGAGCGAAATTACTTCGCCTTGGCGACAATCGACTCGAAGGGCTTGTAAGCCTCCTTGGCGAGATCGGCATAGAGATCGCCGAACTTGGTCGCCTCGGCAACGAAGCTCTCATAGCTCTGCTTGGCGAAGTCGGACTGGATCTCGACCGCCTTTTCCAGCGACTTGGCGGAGAACAGCTTTTCGACCGCGGCGCTGCCGGCTTCGAAGCTCTTCTTGGTGTATTCGCCAGCTTCAGTGGCGATCGCCTGCGCGCCCTTAGAGAGCGAGGTGAAGCTCTTCAATCCGGTATCGGCAAACTCCTTGCCGTATTTCGAGAAGTCCTCGTAGGTCTGGGTCATTTGACGTTTCCCTTGGCGTTTTGAAGCGCCCTTGCCTGAGCGCGGTTGTGCAATGCACGAGAATATATTGTGCGCTGCACAAAAGTCAAGATTTCAGCGGCATCAGGCCGCGCTGCGCCGGCAACAGCTAAAATTCGAATAAAGAAAGGCTCAAGCCCGAGGAAAATGGTGAACGCGCCGGTTACCATAAACGGATTGGTAACGCTGGCCGCGATAGTTTGACGACAAGTGAGGTCGGATCCCTTTGCCGCCTCCATGGCAATGAGTTTCAAAGGAACTATCAGTGCGTCAGGCGTTGTCGGTCTTCGGTTCAAAATCCGCATCTTCCCTCAAAACGATCATGATCCTCGCTTTGGCGATGTCATTTGTCGTTGCGGATGCCGCGTCCTCGATGGCCGCCAGGTCTTCGGCGATCGTCGTCGACGCCAAGACCGGCAAGGTGCTTTATTCGTCCGATGCCAACGGCCGGCGCTACCCGGCGTCGCTGACCAAGATGATGACGCTCTATCTGACCTTCGAGGCCATGGCGAAGGGCCGGATCAGCAGGAACACGCCCGTGCCGTTCTCGGCCAAAGCGGCGGCCGAACCGCCGACCAAGCTCGGCGTCAAGGCGGGCGGAGCGGTTTCGGTCGAAACCGCCATCCTGTCGATGGTGACCAAGTCGGCCAATGATTCGGCGACCGCGCTCGGCGAACTGCTCGGCGGCAGCGAAAGCAATTTCGCCCGCATGATGACCGCGAAGGCGCGCGCGCTCGGCATGGACGGCACCGTGTTTCGCAATGCCAACGGCCTGCCCGATCCCGGCCAGTTCACAACCGCCCACGACATGGCGATGCTCGGCATAGCGCTCAGGGAACATTATCCGCAGTATTACGGCTATTTCTCGCAGCGCTCCTTCCTTTACGGCCGCCAGCGCATCAATGGCCACAACCGTCTGCTCGGCCGCATCAAGGGCGTCGACGGCATCAAGACCGGCTATACCCGCGCCTCCGGCTTCAACCTCGTCTCGTCGGTTTCGGATGGCAACCGCCGCCTCGTCGCCGTCGTCATGGGCGGCACTTCGGGGCGCAGCCGCGACAACCAGATGGCCGGCCTGATCAACGCCTACATGCCGCGCGCATCGACCCGCGGCGGCGGCGCCCTGGTCGCCAAGGCCGGCGGCGACAATCCGGTCAAGGCGCTGGCCAAGGTCTTCCTGCCCAAGCATGACGCGCCGACGCCGGATGGCAAGCCGATCGTTGAAGACGATGCCGTAGCGTCCAATGACGATCCGACATCCGCTGACGAGCAGTCTGCTGAAGGCCAGTCTGCCGACGAACAGACGGTGGCCGCGGTCGAAGAGCCCGCCCCCGTCGTCAAGACCAGGAAGGTCAAGACCGTCATCGTGACGGCGCCGAAGGTCGAAACTGCGCAGATTGTGGCTGCCTATGCCGAACCCACGCCTGTATCCCCACAGGCGGTCGACCCGGTCAACACGGCCTCGGTGCCGGCTGGTTGGGCGGTGCAGGTGGCGTCGTCGCCCAAGCAGTCCGAAGCCCAGGCTTTCCTCGACAAGACCGCCAAGCAGGCGCCCAAAGTTCTTGGGGCTGCTTCCGGTTTCACCGTCGCCTTCGAAAAGGATGGCGAGACCTATTACCGCGCCCGGTTCGGCGGCTTCCGCTCGAAGGACGCGGCCTGGAATGCCTGCAATGCCCTGAAGAAAAAGAAAATCGCCTGCTACGCCGTCCAACAGTAGGGCGGCGTCGGAACCATCTCCCGGAAATTTACTGCGTCGAAGGAGACTAGTTGTGATTGGAGAGCAAGACGTCCTTGGCTTCGTTGATCCGCGCCGCCAGGAAAGACGTGCCGCCGATGTCGGGGTGCAGGCGCTGCATCAGGCGGCGGTGCGCCTTGCGGACATCCGCCGCGGCGGCCCCCGCTTCAAGACCAAGGATCTTGTAGGCCTCCTCCTTAGTCATGGCGCCCGCACCTGGCGCAACACCCAGCCCTTCGCCACCGTTCGCCTCAGCGTCTTTGCGCCAGACGGGAAAACGGCCGTCAAGATACGTCTCTAGGAGCTGGCGGCTCTCCGGGTCGCCGGGGAGTTCGCGGTAAAGCTGCTGCAGCTCGGCCAGGCCCATCGCGCCCAGCATCTTGCCTTCATGGCGGCCGGCCAGAACCAGGCCTTCAAGCCCGCCCGTATCGTGATCAAGCTCCATTTCCAGTGCGGCGGTCCGCACCGTCGAGCGCTTGCCGGGCGCCGGCCCGACCGACGGCCCCTTCATTCGCATCGAACCGTACCAGGCAAGGGCCGCGGCCAGGATGAGGCCGGCAATGCCTTCGCGCCCGACCACCAGCACGGCAAGGCCAACCAGCGCCAGAAGCACCGGCCCGAGCGTGCGCATGCCGCTTGCCAGTTTTTGCGCATCGGCACGGACAAAGATCGTCGCCGCGCCGAGCAGCACCAGAAACAGTGCAACAAGTGCAATGATAGCGCCCATCAATTCCCGCCGCCCCTGAGATGCTCGATCAGCAGCCGATCTCCCGGCCTGTCCCTTGCCTCGAGCGCCTTCAATCCACCCGTCGCATAGACGGCAACCGCCGAAAGCAGCCCGGCCAAGGTCGCGGCAGCCCGCCGATCAAATCGGAACCAAGCCCCTTTGGACAGCCGCGCAATCTCCTTGAACGCCTTTTCTGCGCCGGGATCATGGCCTTCCTGGAAGACGAAGACGGGAACGCCGTGCAGACCGAGGCTGCCGGCCTTCTGCGCCAGGTCGTCGATATCCTCTTCCATGGCGTCGCCGATATAGACCAGAGCATTGACCTTGGCCGCCGCCGTTTCCTTCAGCGCATGCGCCAGCACCTTGCCGATCTGGGTGTGGCCGGCACGGCAGTCGATCCGCGTCATCAGCTGCTTCAGGGCATTGGTGTCGGCGACAAAAGCCGACGAGCGGCACTCGCCCAACCCGCGAAAATAGGCCAGTTGGACGCTGAGAGTTCCGGCCTTGCCGACGGCGTCGAACATTTCGCCCTGCAGCTTGGTGGCGAGATCCCAGGTCGGCTGGCGGCTCATCGTGGCGTCGAGCGCAAGGATCAGCCGCCCGGAGCCGGTCGCGGACGCGGCAAGCGTCCGGGCCTGACGGATAAAGGCGTCGATCTCGCCGGCATTGGATTGAGGCTTGACCGGCGCAGGATCGGCCCTGGCGGGCACGCGCTGCTTCTTGTCGCTCATAGGAAGCAAGATGTGGCGTTGTCGGCCCCCTTGCAAGTCCAGCCTTGGACAAGATGAAGGGCCAGCGCTCGACGCTCTGGGAGAAGCGGCCGCGCCCTTGGCTCTACAGCAAGCCCAGATCGGCGAGCTCGCGCTTCAGTTTCGGCGGCATCTCGACCATTCCGGCCTTGCCCTTGCCGATATCGGCGGGCGCATCCGAAGGTTTGAGATAACGCCAGCCCTGGAAGGCGCGGCGCGGCTGCCAGTCGGTGCGCACGACGTCGAGGTCGAGCATCAGGCGGCAACGGCCGATGCCTTCGTCGTCGGTGAAGGGCCTGATATCAGTGATCAGCTGGCGGCATTGCACGCTGCCCTTGATCACCCAATAAAGCGAACCGCCATCGGTGACCTCGGCGCCGCGCGTCGGCACCATGCGGGTTGTGTGCCAGTGCTCGGCGGGTTCGCCGGCGCGGCGGCGCTCATCGAGGCGGAAGGCGATCCATTCTTCGAGGTCCTCGACGCTGTCGCAACCGACGCACAGTTTTAGGAGATTGAGTGCCATCGCTTAAGGTTTAGTCCGGCGCGCGATTGCGTCAACGGCCCTGCCCGACTTCTCCACAGTGCCAGTGGCGTTGCGCGGTCAGCATTCCACGACATTGACGGCGAGCCCACCAAGGCTGGTTTCCTTGTACTTCTCGTTCATGTCGAGGCCCGTCTGGCGCATTGTTTCGATTGCGGCGTCGAGCGGCACGAAATGGACGCCGTCGCCCTTGATCGCCAGAGAGGCGGCGGTGACCGCCTTGACGGCGCCGAGCGCGTTGCGCTCGATGCAAGGCACCTGGACCAGACCGCCGACCGGATCGCAAGTCATGCCGAGATGATGTTCGAGCGCGATTTCGGCGGCGTTCTCGACCTGCTCGGGCGTGCCGCCCATGACGGCGCAGAGACCCGCGGCAGCCATCGCCGAGGCCGAGCCGACCTCGCCCTGGCAGCCGACTTCGGCGCCGGAGATCGAGGCATTGGTCTTGATGATGCCGCCGACGGCGGCGGCCGTGAGCAGGAAGTCGCGGATGCTCGGCTGGTCGGCCTCGGGGTGGAAATGCAGCCAGTAACGCAGCACCGCCGGCAATGTGCCGGCCGCGCCATTGGTCGGCGCGGTGACGACGCGTCCACCGGCGGCGTTCTCTTCGTTCACCGCCATGGCGTAGATCGACAGCCAGTCATTGGCCAGCAAAGGGTTGGGCTTGTTCTGCTGCCATTGCTCCTGCAGCTTGTCGTGCAGCATGCGGGCACGACGGCGCACTTTCAGCCCGCCCGGCATGATGCCGTCCTGCGACAGGCCGCGGTCGATGCAGCCCTTCATGGCGCCCCAGATCGCATCGAGGCCGCTGTCGAGCTCCTCGCGCGACATATGCGTCTCTTCATTGATGCGCTTCATGTCGGCGATAGACAGGCCGCTTTTGCCTGCCATCTTCAGCATCTCGACGGCGTTCTTGAAGGGATAGGGCACCTTCTTGCCTTCTGTGGTCACCGAGCCCTTCACCTTCATCCGCTGCAGCTCTTCCTCGGACACCACGAAGCCGCCGCCGATGGAATAATAGATGCGCTTGAGCAGCAGCCGGTCGCCGGCATCGTAAGCGTAGAAGGTCATGCCGTTGGCGTGGCCGGCGAGCGGCGTCTTGCGGTCGAGCACCAGATCCGTCGCCGGGTCGAAGCGATAGGAGGGATGGCCGTGTGGCGATATCCGCTTCTCGGCGGCGATGCGCGTGGCGATGCCCTCGGCCTGATCGGGATCGACCGTCTTCGGTGTCAGGCCGGCAAGGCCGAGGACAACGGCGCGATCCGAGCCATGGCCGATACCGGTATAGGCGAGCGAACCGTGCAGGCTGGCGCCCAGACGATCAACTTTCGCGCCGGCCGGGCGCGGCCAGTCATCTCCGGCGATCTCGTCGAGAAACCGCCACGCCGCCGTCATCGGTCCCATCGTGTGCGAACTCGACGGTCCGATGCCGATCTTGAACAAGTCGAAAACCGAAAGAAACACGGTGCGCCGTCTCCGGGAATGGGATCAAGACCTACATATAGGATTTTCCATGATGTTTGTGCTGTTTTGCGGATTGCGGCGCTGCACCTGCCGACCTTGTTTGCTCCGGCAGCGACATCCCCGGCTGAAAGCGCGTCGCGCTGAAACGGATTCATGCGACGCGCTTTAAGTTCTTGTTTCAATGCATATCGTTGTCCCAGAACCGCAGCTCACTTCTGGGCGGCATGCATTGGAGCATCGAACTGACCGCTTTGCCTGTGGTAAAAGGGGGCATGGGCGATTCCTTCCATCTGTCGACGGCTGATCTGGCGGCGCTGGCTTTCTTCCTGCTCGCATGGTTGCTGCATACGCTGGCGTCCGACGGCAGACTGGTCAGCCGGGTGTCGTTGACGATGGCCATGAACGTGCAGCGCGAGGCCTGGATGCGCACCATGGCCGAGCGCGAAATCCGCATCGTCGACACCGCCATCATGAGCGGCCTGCAGCAAGGCACCGCCTTTTTCGCCTCCAGTTCGCTGATTGCGCTCGGTGGCTGTTTCGCGCTGCTTGGCGCCTCGGATCAGGTCCTTGCCGTGCTGAACGACCTGCCGTTGAACGCGACCTCATCGCGCTCCGCCTTTCAGATCAAGGTCTTTGGCCTGGTGCTGATCCTGGCCTTCGCCTTCTTCAAGTTCGGCTGGGCCTACCGTCTCTTCAACTACTGCACGATCCTGATCGGCGCGGTGCCGATCCCCTATGGCGAGGCGTCACGCAACCCGGTCAGCGAAACGGCGGTGTGGCGCGCGGCGCGCATGAACATGCTGGCCGGCAAGCATTTCAATTCAGGCCTGCGCGCGGTGTTCTTCTCGATCGGCTATCTCGGCTGGTTCGTCGACCCGATCGTGTTCGTGCTGTCGACGCTGCTGCTTCTGGCGGTGCTGGTGCGGCGCCAGTTCTTTTCAGCGGCGCGACAAGCGGTGATCGGTCAGCCGCCCGGGCCGGGGAAAAGCTGGTCGATCCGGCCCGATAGCCAATAGGCGGCGAGCCCGATCCATTCGCGGATCGCCATGGTCGTGGTCTGCAGCGAATCGGGTGCGTTGTCGCGAAACAGGCCAAAGCCTTCCTTGCCCGAGGTGCGATAGTCGACAGGCCACGGGACCGTCTGAAAGCCGGCCTTGTCGAACAGCGCCTTGGCGCGCGGCATGTGGAAGGCGGAGGTCACCAGCAGCCAGGTCTCGCCCGGTTTCGGCGTTACCAGTTCCTTGGTGAAGACCGCATTCTCATAGGTGTTGCGGGATTTGTTCTCGAGCATCAGGCGATCGGCGTCGACGCCAAGCGCACCGAGCAGGCGCGGCGCGGTGGCCGCATCGCCCTCGCCATCGATGAACAGTTCACCGGTGCCGCCGGAGATAACCACTTTCGCCTCGGGAAAGCGCCGGGCAATGATCGCCGCCTCGACCATGCGGTCGCCGCCCGAATTCAGCTCATAGCCGCCGCGCGCCAGGTTGATGGCGCCCTCGAAGCCGCCGCCGAGCACGACGATGCCGTCGACCTTCCGCGGCAGCGGCGGCTTTGGGAAGCGCTCTTCGAGCGGATTGAGCATCATGGCGCCAAGCGACGTCCAGGCCGACAACGCCAGAATCAGGAAGGCGAACACACTGCCCGCCGCCGCCAATCGCCGGCGGCCGATCAGCGCCGCGAGCAAGCCGGCAAGCAGCAGGAAGATCGCCAGGTTGAGTGGTTGGACGAAGAACCAGAATATCTTGGAGAGATAGAAGAACATTGCCTGCCTATCTCCAGCTCAAATTGTGACGGCCGATGAAGTGCTCGACCGCACTCGCTGCCGCTTCCGCTTCGAGGCGGCTTAACTCCCTGCCGAAAACAAGGACGCCGTTCGCGTTGGTTAAGCTGATGACTTCCGACAGTTCCACTTCGTCCGTGGGATAGGTGTGGTCGAGGATTTCGACCCTAAGATGCCCTTTCAAAGGCAGTGACCACCGATTTCGCAAAGAACCCCTCACCGAGCGCACGGCTGCGGTGTCGGTCAGCCGCAGGGTTTCCCTGCCGAACACCCGCCAGATGAAATCCTTGCCCAGGAAATAGGTGAAGAGGGCAATGACCGCCACGAAGGACAGCAGGCCGAGCGTGCCGCTGGTGAGCGTTGCGGACGACATATCCGTCAATCCCATGTAGCCGGTGTAGGCGACGATCGCGGCCCCGATCAGGACAAAGACTGTCCTGAAATCCGAGGTGCGTGGCGGGTTCGCGATCAGCAGTTCGTTTCCCGTCTCGACGATGGAAATGCGAGACGGAGGCGGCATGCTACCACCACTTCTCCGGCTGGAAGGTTCCCGCCGCCTGCTCGATGACGGCGGCTGTCTGGAACAGGGTTTCCTCGTCGAAGGGACGGCCAATCAGCTGCAGGCCGAGCGGCAGGCCCTTGGCATCGAGGCCGGCAGGCACGGCAATGCCCGGCAGTCCGGCCATGTTCACGGTCACCGTGAAAATGTCGTTGAGGTACATTTTCACCGGATCGGCGGCCATGTCCTCGTCAGCGATGCCGAAGGCGGCCGACGGCGTCGCCGGCGTCAGGATGACGTCGACGCCGTCGGCAAAAACCGTCTCGAAGTCGCGCTTGATCAAATTGCGCACCTTCTGCGCCTGCAGATAGTAGGCATCGTAATAGCCCGCCGACAGCACATAGGTGCCGATCATGATGCGACGCTTGACCTCCCGACCGAACCCGGCGGCTCGGGTCTTTTCGTACATGTCGACAATGTCCTGGCCCGGCACGCGCAGGCCGTAGCGGACGCCGTCATAGCGCGCCAGATTGGATGACGCTTCGGCGGGCGCAACGATATAATAAGCCGGCAAAGCGTATTTGGTGTGCGGCAGCGAGATGTCGACGATCTCGGCGCCGGCATCCCTGAGCCAGGCAATGCCCTTCTGCCACAGCGCCTCGATCTCTTCCGGCATGCCGTCGACGCGGTATTCCCGGGGAATGCCGACCTTCATGCCCCTGATCGGTTTGCCGATCGCCGCCTCGTAATCCGGCACCGGCCGGTCGACGGAAGTGGTGTCCTTGGGGTCGACCGAGGCCATGGACTTCAGCATGATCGCGGCATCGCGCACGTCCCGGGCGATCGGGCCGGCCTGATCGAGCGACGAAGCGAAGGCGACGATGCCCCAGCGCGAGCAGCGGCCATAGGTCGGCTTGATGCCGACGGTGCCGGTGAAGGCGGCTGGCTGGCGGATCGAGCCGCCGGTGTCGGTGGCGGTGGCGCCGGCGCACAGGAAAGCCGAGACGGCGGAAGCCGAGCCCCCCGAGGAGCCGCCGGGCACCAGTTGGGCATTGTCCAGCGTGCGCGCGGTCTTGGTGCCGCCGGCCGAAACGAAACCGCCATCGCCCTGATGCGTGGTCGGCATCACCACCGTGTCGAGGCGCGAACGCCGCCACGGATTGACGACAGGGCCGTAATAGGAGGTCTCGTTGGACGAGCCCATGGCGAACTCGTCCATGTTAAGCTTGCCCAGCATGACGGCGCCGTCTGCCCACAGATTGGCGGTGACGGTCGATTCGTAGCGCGGCTTGAAGCCGTCCAGCACATGGCTGCAGGCCTGGGTGTGGATACCTTCGGTGCCGAACAGGTCCTTGATGCCGAGCGGGATGCCTTCCAGCGCACCGCCCTGGCCCTTGGCGAGCCTGGCGTCGGAAGCTTTGGCCATATCGCGCGCCTTGTCGCCGGTGACGACGATGTAGGCATTGAGCACCGGATTGGCGCGCTCGATGGCACCGAGATAGGCCTCGGTGATTTCGACGGCAGAAATCTCCTTGGCGCGCAGCTTGGCGCGCGCCTGCGAAATTGTCAGATGGGTCAGTTCGCTCATCAAAGGCTCTTTTCGTAAAACACCGACCACTCGGAATCGGGATAATCCAGCACCGGCCCGCAGCGCGAGAAGCCGGCGCGTTCATAGACGGTCCAGGCGGCGGGATGGCGGTCGCCGGTTTCCAGCACCAGACGCTTCAGCCCTTCGCTGCGCGCCAGCGTTTCGACATGTTCGACGATCTTGGCGCCGATCTTCCTGCCCCGATGCGAAGGCCGCGTGTACATACGCTTGACCTCACCGACGCGGGCATCATGGCGCTTCAGCGCGCCGCAACCGATGGCTTGCCCGTCTTCGCGGGCGATGAACACGGTGGTGTCGTCGCCAGCCATCTGCTCGACCGTCAGATGGTAGCAATGCTCCGGCGGCGTCAGTTCGAGCAGCGTCGCGTTGAGTTCCTCGACCAAAGCGCGGACATCGTCCTGCAGCGGCGTTTCGACGGCGATCTCGATTGCCATCGGCCAGCTACTCCACGACCTTCGGCACGAGGAAGAAATTCTCGTCAGTGGCCGGCGCGTTGGCGACGATATCGGCAGCCTTGTTGCCGTCGGTGACGATGTCTTGGCGCTTCTTCATCTCCATCGGGGTCACCGATGTCATCGGTTCGACGCCGGAGACATCGACCTCGTTCAGCTGCTCGACAAAGCCCAGAATGGCGTTCAGCTCGCCGGTCATGCGCTCGGCATCCTCCTCGCTCACCGCAATGCGGGCGAGACGCGCGACGCGCTTCACAGTTTGCAGATCAACGGACATGTCTTTAGCCTTTGGGAAAACCAGATGGCGCTATAGCGGCGTGGCGCGTGCCGCGCAACATCGATCGTGCTTGGGGATAGAGCCCGTTCATGCCAGGGCGGCATTTCAGCCTAGGGCAGCGATACACCCTCGCACAGATAATAGCTGCCGCCATTGCCGGCCTGCTCGCCTTCGTCGGCGGTCGGGCGCACCGAGACGATGTCGATTTGGGTCGCGTTCATCTGCGTGATCGACAGTATATCGGGAAAGAGAAAGCCCGGCTCCTGGCAGATGGCAGTGACCGCCCAGCTCGGCGAGCGCGTCGCCTTGGTGACCTGGACGAACTCGCAATTATACTCGACGCTTTGCAGGCCGTCCGCCGACAAGATGACATTGCCGGTGTCAATCAGCGTCTGCAGCGTGTCCTTTTTGGCTTGCGCGCAAAGCTCCTGGGTCTGGAGGTAAACGCCCTTGATGAAGTCCTCGGCGGCGGATGCGGGCGACGCAGCGACCAGCATCGAAACGCAAAGAGTCTCTCTCAAACCCATGGTTTAATTCCCCTTTGCGACAAGGGATCGTTTCAACGATCGCTCTATAGTGTGATCGTTTGGCCGATGGCTGGCAAGGCTACGTCGACACCTGATCCTTCGAGGCCGGCCACGAACTTCTCCGCCGTCGCGTCGATGATCGGGAAGGTGCCGAAGTGGCATGGCACGACGGTGTCGAAGTGGAAGAAGCGCCGGCAGGCCAGGGCCGCCACCGCGCCGCCCATGGTGAAGCGGTCGCCGACCGGCACGAGGCCGATCTTCGGCTCATGCAATTCCTCGATCAGCGCCATATCGGAGAAGATGTCGGTGTCGCCCATATGGTAGAGCGTCTTGTCCTCCGGGAAATGCAGGACCAGCCCGTTGGGATTGCCGAGGTAGACGTTCTGGCCGCCATCGAGCCCAAACGACGAGGAATGCAGTGCCTGCACGAATGTGGTGGTGAAGGCACCGCAATCGACGGTGCCGCCATGATTGCCGGGATTGATCTTCTTGCCGTCGACGCCCTTGCCGACCAGGTACATGCAGATCTCGTAATTGGCGACCAGCTGGGCGCCGCTCTTCTTCAGCACCTCCACCGCGCCGCTGACATGATCACTGTGGCCGTGGGTCAGAAGCACATGGGTGACGCCTTCCGCCGGCCCCTCCCAGCCGCTCGTCCATGATGGGTTGCCGACGAGATAGGGGTCGATCAGGATGTTCGCGCCTGATGTCTCGACGCGGAAGGCGGAATGTCCGTACCAGGTCAATTTCATCGATCGTGTTCCTCGATTTTGGTTGCGCCGGAAGATAGAACGCCGGCAGCAAAATTAAAGTGACATAGTGTGCTCGCGGTTCAAAAGAACGTGTCGCGCTCTTTGTGACGGCAAGTCTGGGTCACGGTTAGACTGGGTCACGGTAAAACTGGTTGGGGAAAGCCGTTGGGCATCATAGCAATCGAGGATCTGCCGGCACGGCTGGAGGGCGGCAGGACGCTGGCCGGGCTCGACCTCGGCGACAAGACGATCGGTGTCGCCGTTTCCGACCGCGGCCTGTCCTTCGCCCATCCGCGCGCGGTCATCCTGCGCAAAAAGTTTTCGCTGGATGCGGCAGCGCTGCTCGCCCAGCTGCAGAAGGACAATGTCGGCGCGTTTGTACTCGGTCTCCCCATCAACATGGACGGTTCGGAAGGTCCCCGCGCCCAGAAGTCGCGCGCCTTCGTGCGCAACATGGCAGGTATAACCGACCTGCCCTTTGTGCTGTGGGACGAGCGGCTGTCGACGGTGGCGGCGGAGCGGACGCTGATCGAGATGGATTTCTCGCGCCGAAAGCGCGCCGGCAAGATCGATTCGGCGGCTGCGGCCTTTATTCTGCAGGGAGTTCTGGACCGGCTCCAGTCGCTTGACCCACGCGATCGGACGGAACCGGATTCCCCGCCTGCCGCCTGACCCAGGCCATGATGTTGCGGCGGCGGCGAAACGCCCACAATGCCATCAGCAGGAAGCCGTCGAAGATGCAGGCCCTTGCCACCATGCCCGGAATGATCGCCGGATCGATGCCCAGCATCTGCCCGTAGAGCTGAAACACGAAATCATGCAGCTGCCGGCTGAGCATGACGTAGCCGAAATTGATGTCGTTGAGCGACAGGAAGAACCAGCCCCAGAACAGAGCGAGTGGCGCGGCCCACAATGCGAACAGCGTGCGCATCAGTGACCGTCCCTGCGGCTGGAGCCGCCTCTGCGACCGCTGGGACCAATGTCCGGACGGCCGGAAATGCGCGATAGCAAGGAGCCGTGCGCGGCACCCTTGGCCATGGCATGGGCGGTGGCGCGGCTCTCTGCCTCCCGAGAAACCATGACAGCGAAGACCGACCTCCGCTCGGCCAGCATGGCGACATAGGAGGCCAGAAGTGCCGCCAATTGCACGGCGACAACCAAAAACAGGCCGTTGATGCCTCGCGCTGCGCCGCCGATCAGGATGAGCGACAACACCGCGGATGCCGAAATGAAGGCGGTCCGCGCCACACTGTCGGCTTCGTCCGGGCTCGCTGCGGCGTTAACCAGGCTCTCGACGAAGACCCAGCAAAACAGCACCGCCACGACCAGCAAGGCGATGGCCAGCGGCGCCACGACGGCAGCATTGTCGAGATCGGCCAGACGAGTGTTTTCCACGACGACGCCGAGCACGCCCAGAGCGCCCGCAACGCCGCGGTTTCCATCGACACAGATGAACGCCAGCAGGGCGAAAACCAGCGCCCAGTGCAAGGCCAGAAAGGACGTCAAAATGTGCCGCATGGCATTCCTGCTTTGGTGACAAAGACAGTGGGGTCTGCGGCCTGCGGCTGCAACGGAAACCATTCGTTAAGGTTAACGGCTGTCCACAGGCAGGCAAATTCGTTCACGGCCTGGCGGAAGGCCCTCAATTCACCGGCGGATAGAGCGTGTCGATGATCATGCGCGCATCGTGGCGCGAATCGAGCATGCCATAGGTGTTGCGCCACTGGCCGGCGAGCCGCGTCTCGACGAAGGCGGCCGCAATCCGCCCTGCCCCCAGCCGGCGCAATTCCGCAGCTGCCGCCGACAGCGCCAGCTGTTCGGTCAGCAGGCGGGCCGACCCCTCATCGGTGCCGGCGACCTGCATGGCCGCCTTGAGCACGCCAATGGTTCCGCGTCCGCCGGCGCCGAGATCGCGGTCGATGCCGGCCAGCACCTCCTCGAACAGGCCGGGCGCGCGGCCGAGCACGCGCAGCACGTCGAGCGCCATGACATTGCCTGAGCCCTCCCAGATCGCATTGACCGGGGCTTCGCGGTAGTAGCGGGCGAGCGGCGCTTCCTCGACATAGCCATTGCCGCCGAGGCACTCCATCGCCTCATAGAGCAGTGGCGGCGCGATCTTGCAGACCCAGTATTTGACCACCGGGGTCATGGCGCGGGCAAAAGCAGCCTCGCCGCGGTCGCCGGCAGCCTCGTCGAAGGAGCGCGCCAGTCGGAACGAGAGTGCCGTGGCGGCGGCGACATCGAGCGCCATGTCCGCCAGCACGCGCTGCATAAGCGGCTGTTCGATCAGCGTCGAGCCGGCCACCTGGCGGTGACGGGCGTGATGCACGGCCTCAGCCAGCCCCGCTCGCATGATTGCCGACGAGGCGACGGCGCAGTCGAGCCGGGTCAGCGTGACCATGTCCATGATCGTCTTTATACCGGCGCCGGGCTCGCCGACCATCTCGCCGATGGCGTTGACGAACTCTACCTCCGATGAGGCGTTGGAGCGGTTGCCGAGCTTGTCCTTCAGCCGCTGAAAGCGGAAGCCGTTGCCGGAACCGTCGCCGAGGATGCGCGGGACGAGAAAACAGGAAAGCCCTTCCGGCGCCTGTCCAAGCACGAGAAAAGCGTCCGACATCGGCGCCGACATGAACCATTTGTGGCCGGTGAGGCGATAAAAGCCGCTGCCGGCGCGTTCGGCCCGTGTGGTGTTGGCGCGCACGTCGGTGCCGCCCTGCTTTTCGGTCATGCCCATGCCGAGCGTCAGCCCGGCCTTGTCGACCGGCGGCTTCTGGCTCTGGTCGTATTTGCGCGTCGTCACGCGCGGCGCCCATTCGCGAAACAGCTTTGGGCTGGCCATCAGGGCGGCCAGCGAAGCGCTGGTCATGGTGATGGGGCAGAGATGCCCGGTCTCGAGTTCGGCGGTCAGGTAGAAACGCGCGGCGCGCACCTGATGGCGACGGCCGATCTCGCTATCGCCGTTTTCCCAGATCGAGGAATGCAGGCCGCCGGCAACCGAGCGGCGCATCAGCGCATGATAGGCCGGATGGAATTCGACGAGGTCGATGCGCCGGCCCTGACGGTCATGCGTGCGGAGCTTCGGCGTCTCGACATTGGCGAGGCGCGCCAGCTCCTGCGCCTCCTGCGTCAGGACGAACCGGCCAAGCCCGTCGAGGTCCTTGCGCACCGGATCGGAAAAGCGCTCGGCAAGCTGGATCAGCAACGGATCGCCCCGCCAGGCGTTGCCGCCCGTCAGCGGCGGCGGCTGGTTGGTCACGTCGTCGTTCACGCCCAATCCTTCTGAAAGTAGAAGGGCCTTCTAACGGTAGAAAGGCCTATCATCACAAGGCTTCGAATCCGAAGCAATCGGCTAGATATAGCCCAAGCCAGGCGGCGCGCGCGACGAAAATACCGGGGAGAAAGGCAGCAATCCCAAGCTGGCGCTTGCGGCAAGGAATTCTCCCCCCTATAGCAGCGCCTTGAGATGACCGACGCTTCGTCCCTGCCGCTTTATCCTCACCGCCATCTTCTGGGCATCCGCGATCTTTCCCCCGGTGACATCGAGCTTCTGCTCGACCGGGCCGATCGCGCCGTCGCCATTTCGCGGCAGTCCGAAAAGAAGACCTCGACGCTGCGCGGCCGCACCCAGATCAACCTCTTCTACGAAGCCTCGACGCGCACGCAGTCGTCGTTCGAACTGGCCGGGAAACGGCTCGGCGCCGACGTCATGAACATGTCGGTGGCGAGCTCTTCGGTGAAGAAGGGCGAGACGCTGATCGACACGGCGATGACGCTGAACGCCATGCGGCCCGACATCCTGATCATCCGCCACCAATCGGCGGGCGCCGCCGCCCTTTTGGCGCAGAAGGTTGGCTGCTCGGTGGTCAATGCCGGCGACGGCGCGCATGAACACCCGACGCAGGCGCTGCTCGACGCGCTGACCATCCGCCGTGCCAAGGGGCCGCTGTCGAAACTGATCGTAGCGATCTGCGGCGACATCCTGCATTCGCGCGTCGCGCGTTCCAACATCATGCTGTTGAACGCGCTTGGCGCGCAGGTGCGGGTCGTGGCGCCGTCGACGCTGCTGCCGTCCGGCATCGAGAAAATGGGCGTCATCGTCTCGCGCTCGATGGCCGAGGGCCTCAAGGGCGCCGACGTGGTGATGATGCTGCGCTTGCAGCGTGAGCGGATGGAAGGCGCCTTCGTGCCTTCGGTGCGCGAATATTTCCGCTATTTCGGCCTCGATGCCGAAAAACTGAAGGCCGCCAAGGACGGCGCGCTGGTCATGCATCCCGGGCCGATGAACCGCGGCGTCGAGATTGCGTCCGAAATCGCCGACGGTCCGCAAAGCGTCATCCAGGAACAGGTCGAGATGGGTGTCGCCGTGCGCATGGCGGTGATGGAAGCGCTGCTCGACCCGCGCCGCAACGAGGGCCGGAGCGCATGAGCACGACGGTCTTTGAGCGCGCCCGCATCGTCGACCCGTCACGCGGCTTCGACGAGGTCGGCACCGTGATCGTCGAGGGGAAAAAGATCGTTGCCGCCGGCAAGGCTGCCCTGAACCAGGGCCTGCCGGCGGGAGCCACCGTGGTCGACTGCGCCGGCAAGGCAATCATTCCCGGCCTGATCGACGCGCGCGTCTTCATCGGCGAACCGGGCGGCGAACATCGCGAGACCATCGCTTCGGCCAGCGTTGCGGCGGCGGCCGGCGGCGTTACCTCCGTCGTTATGATGCCCGACACGGACCCGGTGATCGACAATGTCGCGCTGGTCGAATTCGTGCTGCGCACCGCCCGGGACACGGCAAGCGTCAACATCTTTCCGGCGGCGGCGATCACCAAAGGCCTCGCCGGTCGCGAGATGACCGAATTCGGCCTGTTGCGCGAGGCCGGTGCGGTCGCCTTCACCGATGGGCGGCACACAATATCCAGCGCACTGGTGATGCGCCGGGCGCTGACCTATGCCCGCGATTTCGGCGGCGTCATCGCACATGAGACACAGGATGGCGACCTCGCTTCGGCAGGCGTGATGAATGAAGGCCTGTATGCCAGCTGGCTCGGCCTTGCCGGCATTCCGCGCGAGGCCGAGTCCATCCCGCTGGAGCGCGACCTGGCGCTGGCACGGCTGACGCGCGGCGCCTACCACGCGGCCAAGATCTCGACGGCGATGGCAGCGCAAGCGATGACGCGGGCGAAAGCCGACCAGGCCAATGTCACGGCGGGCGTGGCGATCCACAATCTGTCGCTGAACGAGAACGATGTCGGGGAATACCGCACCTTCTTCCGGCTGACGCCGCCTTTGCGCGCAGAGGAAGACCGGCTGGCCATGATCGAAGCGGTCAAAGACGGCACGATCGACATCATCGTCTCCTCGCACGACCCGCAGGATGTCGACACCAAGCGCCTTCCCTTCGCCGATGCAGCTGCCGGCGCGATCGGGCTGGAGACGCTGCTTGGAGCAGCGCTTCGGCTCTACCACAATGGCGACGTGCCGCTACTTCGGCTGGTCGAAACACTGTCCACCGCACCAGCAAGGCTGTTCGGCCTGCCGGGCGGCACGCTGAAGCCGGGAGCGCCGGCCGATCTTGCGCTGATCGACCTTGAAGAACCCTGGATCGTGAGTGAAAGCGGCATCCGTTCGCGCTCGAAAAACACCTGCTTCGAAGGTGCGCGGCTGCAAGGCATGGTCTTGCAAACGCTGGTGGCGGGCCGCACAGTGTTTTCGAGCTAGAGCGATCGCGCCACGTCGCAGACCGATATGTTGCTGGGGAAATGCGGGGGCAAACAATGAGTTATAACGTTATCCTGGCATTGCTGTTCGGCTATCTCCTCGGCTCGATTCCCTTCGGCCTCTTGATCACCCGCGCGGCCGGCCTCGGCGATGTGCGCAAAATCGGCTCCGGCAATATCGGCGCCACCAACGTTCTGCGCACCGGCAACAAGGGCCTCGCCGCCGCGACGCTGGTGCTCGACGCGTTGAAGGGTACGGCGGCGGTGATGATCGCGCGCCATTTTGGACACGACTACGGATTGTGGGCCGGCCTTGGACTCTGGGCGGGCCTTGGCGCCTTCCTTGGCCATCTGTTTCCGGTCTGGCTCGGTTTCAAGGGCGGCAAGGGCGTGGCGACCTATCTCGGCGTGCTGATCGCGCTCGGCTGGCATGTGGCGCTGATTTTTATCGCCGTCTGGCTGGCGATGGCTTTTCTGTTTCGCTATTCCTCGCTGGCAGCGCTGACGGCGGCGGTCATCGTGCCGATCCCGCTTTATTTCTGGAGCACACCTGAGACCGCCGGGCTGTTCCTGGTGATGAGCCTGATCGTCATCTTCAAACATCGCGCCAACATTTCGCGCCTTCTTGCCGGCACCGAAGGCAAGATCGGAGCCAAGGGTTGAGCAAGCCCGCCGCCGGGCCGCGCCTCAGCGACCGGCAGCGGCTGAGCTGGCTGCGGCTGATCCGCACACAAAATGTCGGCCCGGCCTCGTTTCGCGAATTGATCAACCGCTTTGGTTCGGCGGAGGCGGCGTTGGAGATGCTGCCCGAGCTGATGATTTCGGGCGGAGCCAAAAGGATCATGCGCATTCCTTCCGTGGAGGAAGCCGAAGCGGAACTCGACGCAGCCAGTGAAAACGGCGCCCGCTTCGTCGGCATCGGCGAGGCCGACTACCCGCCGATGCTGAAAAACATGGACAATCCGCCGCCACTGATTGCCGTGAAGGGGGAGGCAGCCGTCTTTCGCCTGCCGGCGGTGGCCATCGTCGGCGCCCGCAACGCGTCGCTCGCCGGCATCAAGATGGCGCGCATGCTGGCGGCGGATCTTGGCCGCGACGGCTACGTCATCGTTTCCGGCCTGGCGCGCGGCATCGACACGGCAGCACACCAGGGCAGTCTCTCGACTGGTACAGTGGGTGTGCTGGCCGGTGGGCTCGATGTCCCCTACCCGCCCGAAAATATCGGCTTGTGCGAAGACATTGCCGAGCGTGGCGGCGCCGTTATTTCGGAAATGCCGTTCGGCTGGCAGCCGCGGGCGCAGGATTTTCCGCGCCGCAACCGGCTTGTCGCGGGCGCCGCCCTCGGACTGGTGGTCATCGAAGCTGCGCAACGCTCCGGCTCGCTGATCAGCGCGCGTCTGGCCGGCGAGATGGGCCGGCTGGTCTTTGCCGTACCGGGTTCGCCGCTCGATCCGCGCTGCGCCGGCTCCAACGGGCTGCTCAAGGATGGCGCCACCCTGGTCACCGAGGCGGCCGACGTTTCCGGTGCGATCGCACCCTTGGCGGGCACGCGAACGCGAAGCATTGCGCCGCCAGAAAAGGCACCCGATTTTTCGGCAACACCCCCGCCCGGTGAGGACGAACGCAGCGGCGTGCTCGAGGCGCTGGGCCCAACGCCGGTGGGCGTGGACGAGATCATCCGCCACACCGGCCTCAACGCCGCGCAAGTCTCCATGGTGCTGCTGGAACTCGACCTTGCCGGCCGCATCGAGCGCCATGCCGGCGGCAATGTCTCACTGGTTTCGTGACGTTCCAGCCGATCCCGCCGCACGTCGGCCGCAACTCACGCGTCGAGGGTTACGCCGGCGGCGCCAACCTCGGCATAGTCGCCAACGCCGGTACAGATGCCACCGTAGGGTATTTTCCAGGCGGCTCTCGGAAAAGCACTCCGCCATTCCAGGGCTCTCCGTTGCACTGACGATCACGCTCGCAATGGCATATTCGACAGCTGACGAAAACCGGGCTCGACAGTCTGCGCATCAGTCAGCGGAACAGATACTTCGATACCTCCGGATTGCCACGGCGCCACATCACATTGTCCAGAAAATAATGGTGCACATTGATGAAGATGAGCACGATGAAGAAGAACAGCGATGACCCCAGCACTTGCCTGTCATACGGGATCAAGGCCGTCAGCGCGGATGGGATCAGCCAGAAGCCGAGATAGCCAAGGGCCGTGCCGCCGACGATGAAGCCGAGGAGCCGAAACCTGTAGAGGGGGCCGAGAAAGGACAGGATTTTCGGCTGCGGATCGCCTTCGGCATCGGAACTGTCGCGCTCGACGTTCGTCTGGTAGCGCCAGACCACGGCTAGGTATTGCAGCGAGTGGAGCGCGGGCACGATCAACAGCCAAAGCGGGTTTACGCGCGCAATCAGGATCCAGAGATAGAGCGACGCGACATAGGCCACCAAGCCGTTATAGGGCAGACCGCCGCCGTTCTTTCGCCAGCGATTGGCCAACATCAAAAGCGTGGCCGCCGTCGACGCAACGGCCGCCAACAGGGCAATGTCGGTGATCCAGGAAGGGGCCGCGAATGTGTAATAGTCCAGGCCATAATATTTGCCTTGGGTGACCGCCGTATTCGTCTGCAGCCATGCCAGGATCCACACCGCATAGGAGTTCACCAGCAGCACCTTCTTGTCGCGGTCGTCGAAGAATTTGCGCTTCAGCACCGCATCCACCATCAGCATGCCGTAGCCCTGCTTGACGTAGTGCCAACCGACAAAAAAGAACATGGCGTTGGTGGCATAGCCGAGCAGGCGCGTGTTCGCCGCCGCGGCGCCATAGGCAAAGAACCCGGCCATGACCAGGGGCACGACAATGCCCGCGAAGATGTAGCGGAGCTGCAGGCTCCTGTCGTAGCCGTCGCCCGTCACCTTGCGCCCGAAATTGCGGTAGAAGAGCTGGTAGGAATGGGCGAAGTGGGGATAGTTCACGAGATAGGCCACGAAGACCATCGTTGCGGCCACCGGACCTTCATATTCGAGCGGAACGAGAAACAGCACCGGCAGGATGAGAAAGGCGCTGCCGCCCAGCATGAGGAAATCGGCGACCGGGCCGAAGAGGTATTTTTGAGGCGCCGCCGCCTTAGGAGCGACAGCATCCGCCGAAAGCTGAAGTGTCATGTCAGAACCTCCCCTGGGAAGGCTGAGTTTAGCCATCGACTGGAATGGGGACAAGCTTGGAGCTGCCGCTCCGCGCCCGAACACTGGACCATCCTGCTGTTTCGCCAATGGTCTCGATCCGCCATGGGCTTCGAACCTGTGAAGGCCCTCCGCCGTTAAAAAAGCGCACCACCCCAATTTACGACTAACATGTTAGTGTGCTAGCACGGCATACACACCTACTTCGGAGACCTTCCGGTGACATCACGCTTTGGCCTTTCGGCCGCTCTCGCCACGCCTTTCGATGCCCGCGGGCAGATCGCCACCGCTCCCATGATCGCTCAGGCCGAAAGTTGCCTGGCGCAGGGTTGCGGCAGCGTGACGCTTTTCGGCACCACAGGGGAAGGCGCGTCGGTGGGCACGACGGAGCGGCGGTCGGTGACCGAAGCCATGCTGGCTGCTGGAATCTTGCCGCATCAACTCGTTGCCGGCGTGCTGGTCGACGCCGCCGAAGACGCCGCCGAACAGGCACAGCATGCCTTGCAGCGAGGCGCCCGAAACATTCTGCTGGCCCCGCCGAGCTACTTCAAGAATGTCGGCGAGGAGGGCCTTTTCGGCTGGTTCTCCGCCGTCTTTGCCGCGCTCGGCCCCCTCGCCCGTGACGTGCTGCTCTACAACATCCCTTCGGTTACCATGGTGCAGCTTTCGCTTGGCCTGATCGGCCGGTTGCGCACTGCTTTTCCCGACGTGGTCGCCGGGGTCAAGGATTCCGGTGGAAATTGGAGCTACAGCGAGGCGCTGCTTGCCGCCCATGGCGATCTGGTGATCCTGATCGGCGATGAAAGGCATCTGGCGCGTGCGGTGCGACTGGGTGGTCAAGGCGCAATCTCGGGCATGGCCAATTTCGTCCCGGGCGAAATCCGCGCCATGGCCGAGGACGGGCGCGACGATCCTCGCGTCGAGAGTTTTGTGCTCGAATTGCTCAAATATCCGGTCACCCCGGCGGTAAAGGTGATGGTGGCGCGTAAGACCGGCGACGAGCGCTGGCTGGCGGTCCGTCCGCCGCTGGAGCCGATCGCGTCGCAAGGGCAGCAGCAGCTTGCCGCAGCCTATGACAGCTTGTTTGCCAGGGAACCGGCCTGACCGGCAAAGAGAAGGCGCGCCGAAATGGAAGACGGCAACGAACCGACCACCCTCAGGGAGAAGGCCTATGCCAGCTTCACGCGGCATTTGCTGGCGCGCGACTTCAAGCCGGGCCAGTTCGTGTCGCAGCGTGAGCTGGTTGCCTTCACCGGACTGCCGCTCGGCGCCATTCGCGAGATCGTGCCGCGTCTCGAGGCGGAAGGACTGCTGACGACCTTCCCGCAGCGCGGCATGCAGATCGCCCATATCGATATCAGCCTGATCCGCGAGGCCTTTCAGTTCCGCCTGTTCATGGAGCGTGAAGCGGTGGCGCTGTTTACGGTCAGCGCGTCCGACGCCGAGCTTGCCCGCTTGCGGCGCGA
This sequence comes from Mesorhizobium sp. LNJC391B00, assembly GCF_000502535.1. Classification (NCBI taxonomy): domain Bacteria; kingdom Pseudomonadati; phylum Pseudomonadota; class Alphaproteobacteria; order Hyphomicrobiales; family Phyllobacteriaceae; genus Mesorhizobium; species Mesorhizobium sp. LNJC391B00. The sequence goes on along the minus strand of NZ_AYWI01000012.1, from coordinate 13,847 downwards.
GCATGAGGACATGCTTGCCCAGGCGCTGGCGCATACCCCGACGCCGGAGATGGAGGCCAAGGCGCAGACCATCGACTGGGCCATGCACGACACGTTCATCGATGCGCTGGGCAACGAGATCATCGCCAAGGCCTATCTGGTCAATTCGGTGAAGATCCGGCTGATCCACCAGGAGCGGTTCCGTATCGACGGGCGCGTCGTGCCGGTCATGCGCGAGCACCTGGCGGTGATCGATGCGATGCAGAGCCGCGATCCTGGCAAGGCGGTCGAGGCCATTAGCCAGCATATCGACAAGGCGCGCCGGCTGGCGCTGCAAATCTGAGGAAGCATGAGCCGCGCCGCGGTCGCTGCGGCGCAATCGACAACGACAACAACCGGGAGGAAGAAAATGTCGTCCAATCTGTTCAACCCAACCAGGAGGCAACTCCTCCAGGGAACCGCCGCCCTTGCCGCCGCCGGCTTTGCCGGCGTTCGCCCAAGCTTTGCCGCCGGCGTCGACTGGAAGCGCTTTGCGGGAACGACGCTTGACGTCAATCTGGTGAAAAGCCCGCGCAGCGACACGCTGATAAAATACATCGCCGAGTTCGAGGAACTGACCGGGATCAAGGTCAATGCCGAAGCGACGCCGGAACAGCAGCAGCGCCAGAAGACGGTGATCGAACTGAGCTCCGGCAAACCGAGCTTCGACGTCGTGCATCTGAGCTACCACGTGCAGAAGCGGCAGTTCGAAAAGGGCGGCTGGCTGGCCGACATATCAGGCTATCTCGCCGACCCGACCCTGACCGATCCTACGCTGGTGGAAACCGATTTCGCCGATGCCGGCATGCTGTTTGCCAAGGACGGCCAGGGCGTGCTGCGCTCGCTGCCGTTCTCAGTCGACTACTGGATCGTCTACTGGAACAAGGAATTGTTCGAGGCCAAGGGCCTCAAATACCCTGAAACCTTCGAGCAATTGGTGGCGGCCGCCGAAGCGCTGACCGACCCGTCGACCAACACCTACGGCTTTGTCGCCCGCGGCCTCAAGAACGCCAACACGCCGGTGTGGACGTCGCTTATGCTCGGCTACGACATGACGCCGCTCGACGACAAGGGCAAGCTGCGCACGACCTCGCCCGAGGCGGTCGAGGCGGCCAGCCTCTACCAGCGGCTGATGACCAAGTCGGCGCCTCCAGGCGTCACCGGATTCAACTGGGCCGAAGCCCAGTCCGCCTTCCTGCAAGGCAAGATCGGGATGTGGTTCGATGGCGTCGGCTTTGCCCCGCCAATGGAAAATCCGGAAAAGTCACGAGTTGTCGGCAAGGTTGGCTACGGCGTCATGCCCAAGGGGCCTAAGGCGCATGCCGCCGGCACCTTTGGCGACGGCCTCGGCGTGACGGCCGCCAGCGAGAAGAAGGAGGCCGCCTACCTCTTCTGCCAGTGGGCGATTTCGCCCGCGATGGGCGCGCGCCTGCTGCAGGCGGGTGCCGGCGTGCCGTTCCGCAAGTCGGTGCTGGAAAATCCCAAGGTGCGCGAAGGCGTCACCATGCCGGCGAGTTGGCTCGATGCCGTGGTCGGCTCGGGCAATGTCAGCCGGCTGTCGCTGCCGGTCATCATTCCGGTCACCGAGTTCCGCGACATCTATGGCGTGGCGCTGACCAATCTGATCGCCGGCGCCGATCCGGCGGAGGAACTGAAGAAGGCCACCGAGCAGTTCCAGCCGGTGCTCGACCGGAGCGAGCAAGGCTGATGTCCGCCATCACCCCAGAACGCACCGGGGTGACGACGCAAGCCATCGAAGGGAGCCAGACCATCCGGCTGGCTCCCAACTACTGGCCTTTCGTCGTCCCGGCGCTCGTCGTCGTCGGCGCCGTGATCGTCTTTCCCTGGGCCTTCACACTGTGGATGAGCGTCAACCGCTGGACCCTCGGCCAGGCGCGAAGCTTTGCCGGGATGGAAAATTACCTGCGGCTGGCCGTCGACCAACGCTTCTGGGAATCGCTTTTCCATACGCTGACCTACACGGCGCTTTCGGTTGCGGCGCCGATGTTCCTCGGCACTGTCGCGGCGCTGATCTTCGACGCCAAATTTCCGCTGCGCGGCCTGTTGCGCGGCGTCTTCGTCATGCCGATGATGGCAACGCCAGTCGCCGTGGCGCTGGTCTGGACGATGATGTTCCATCCCCAGCTCGGCGTGCTCAACTATCTGTTGTCGCTGGTCGGCATCCCGGCGCAGGAATGGATCTTTAATGCCAGGACGGTCATCCCGTCCCTGGTTGCGGTCGAGACATGGCAGTGGACGCCGCTGGTGATGCTGATCGTGCTGGGCGGCTTGGCCTCCGTGCCGCGCGAGCCCTTCGAGAGCGCCGAGATCGATGGCGCCAACGCCTGGCAGCAATTCCGCTATCTCACCTTGCCGATGATCGCGCCGTTCCTGATGATCGCGATGATCATCCGCACCATCGATGCGCTGAAAAGTTTTGACATCATCTATGCCATGACCCAAGGCGGACCGGGCACGGCCTCGGAAACCATCAACATCTATCTCTACAACACCGCCTTCTCCTACTACGACATCGGCTATGGCTCGGCCATGGCCGTGGTGTTCTTCATCGTCATCGTCGCGCTGTCCTTCATCCTGCTGATGCTGCGCCAGCGCTCCCAATGGATCGGGGTGGAGGGCAAATAGATGAGTTCACGGCTGCTCAACCGGATCGGGCTGTTTTTCGCGGCTCTGGTCTTCGTCTCGCCGGCGATCCTGTTCTTCCTCTGGATGATCTCGCTGTCGCTGAAGTTCGAGATCGACAACGGTGCATACCCGCCGATCCTGATCCCGGAACATCTCGCCTGGTCGAACTATGTGAAGGTATTCGAGGAGAACAATTTCCTGCTCTATTTCTGGAATTCGGTTCTGGTGACGGGCACGGCAACGTTGCTCGCGCTGCTCATCGGCGTGCCGGCCGGCTATGGCATCGCGCGGCTCAAGGCCGAACGCTCGGCGGTGGTCATCATGATCGCCCGCATGACGCCGGGGCTTTCCTATCTCATTCCGCTGTTCCTGCTGTTCCAGTGGGTCGGCATTCTCGGCACGCTGTGGCCGCAGATCATCATCCATCTGGTGGTGACGGTGCCGATCGTGGTCTGGGTGATGATCGGCTATTTCGAGACCACGCCGATGGAGCTGGAAGAAGCGGCCAACATCGATGGCGCCAGTTCCTGGCAGGTGTTCCGGCTGGTCGCCTTGCCCATCGCCAAGCCGGGCATTGTCGTCGCCTTCATCCTGTCGATCATCTTCTCATGGAACAATTTCGTCTTCGGCATTGTGCTCGCCAGCCGCGAGACCCGCACGCTGCCGGTCGCCGTCTACAACATGCTTTCCTACGAGCAGGTGAGCTGGGGCCCGCTCGCCGCCGCAGCACTTGTGGTCACGCTGCCGGTGCTGGTGCTGACCCTGTTCGCGCAAAGGCAGATCGTCGCCGGGCTGACCGCAGGCGCCGTCAAGGGCGGCTGAGGCACGGCCCCGACATCACTCATTTCCGGGAGAGATCCAATGGCATCGGTAACAATCAACAACGTTCAGAAGGCTTTCGGAGCCGCCAAGATCATCCACGATGTCAGCGTCGACATCGCCGATGGCGAATTCGTCATCCTGGTCGGGCCGTCGGGCTGCGGAAAGTCGACGCTGCTGCGCATGATTGCCGGACTGGAAACGATCTCGGGCGGCAGGATCGCCATTGGCGATCGCGTCGTCAACAATCTCAGGGCGCGCGACCGAAACATCGCCATGGTGTTCCAGAACTACGCGCTCTATCCGCATATGACGGTGGCCGACAATATGGGCTTTGCCCTGAAGATCAAGAAAGCCGATCCGGCCGACACCGCCGGCCGCGTCGGCAGGGCCGCCAGCATTCTCGGCCTGGACAAGCTGCTCGACCGCTATCCGCGTCAGCTTTCCGGCGGCCAGCGCCAGCGCGTCGCCATGGGCCGCGCCATCGTGCGCGACCCGCAGGTGTTCCTGTTCGACGAGCCGCTGTCCAATCTCGACGCCAAATTGCGCGTGCAGATGCGCGGCGAGATCAAGGCGCTGCACCAGCGGCTCGGGACCACAACCATCTACGTCACGCACGACCAGATCGAGGCCATGACCATGGCCGACAAGATCGTCGTGCTGCATGACGGCCTTGTCGAACAGATCGGCGCGCCGCTCGATCTCTACGATCGCCCGGCCAACCTCTTCGTTGCCGGCTTCATCGGCTCGCCGGCGATGAATTTCATTCGCGGCCATGTCGAGGAAGGTGTTTTCCGCAGCGCCGGTGGACTGATCTTGCCGCTGCCGGAAGGCATCGACCTGACCAACATTCCCGGCGGCGACCTCATCTACGGCATCCGCCCCGAACACATCCGAGCGACGACCGCCAAAGGAATCCCCGGCACGATCGTGCTTCTGGAAGCAACGGGTTCGGAAATCTTTGCCAGGGTCGACTGCGCCGGAGAAGAAATCTCCTGCCTTTTCCGCGAGCGGCTGGCACTGAAACAGGGCGAGCAGATGCGCATCGAGATCGACCGCGCCTGCGCTCATCTGTTCGACGTCAAGACCGGGCAACGATTGTAGGGGCGATGGGGGCTGCTGACAGGGCAACTTCCGCACGAAGTATTTCTGGTGAGCGCGTCGGGGTTCGAACCCGAGACCTACTGATTAAAAGTTCGTTGTGCAATAAGCAGAATCAACACGTTATATCAGTTACTTAAGCCATTCGTGTCAAAAGTCGCACGTTCTTGACCGCCCATTGCCGCTTGACACCGTAGGAAAAAAGACTCATTTTCGCCGTGCCTCGCAAACGTGGGGTCCGGGTTGGAAGCCGGTTACTGGAGCGCCCAACGCGCTCATGCGCGTTTTTTTATGGTCGGGCACATTGGGGAGCGAAAGCTCGCCGATCTCCAGTCGGTCTTCCAACCCGGTGTGTCCGGCCGCCAGTTTGGAAGCTGGCGCTATTCTGGAGAAAGACCATGTCTAACGTCGTTCCGATGCCCCTTTCGAATATCGACCAGCAGCTGGCGGAAATTCGCTCGATGGTCGACGCTTTGATTTTCATGCAGGAAGAAGCCGACGCCGGCAAGCTGGTGTCACTGCACGATGCCACCGTTGCCATGCTTTACATCATCAATGAGAAGGTCGGCGTTGCCAGCGGTAGCTGCGGCGCACTGCACCGCCGCGAGTACAGGACCACCGGCCGATGAAGGGAATAAAGCACGTCTCGTGGCGCGGCGGGCGGCCGCGCTTCCAGCCCGGTCGCGAACTGCGCGCGGCCGGCCACAAGGGGCAAGACCTGCGCCATCCCGATGGTCGCTGGTACAGTGTTGGCGAGGCGGTTGATTGGTCGCGGAACTTCGTGACCAAAGTTTTGGAAGCGCCGCGCGGGTCCTCTGAACCAAAAGAGGAAGAGGTACACCCGGCGAGCAAAGGCTACGTTTATTTTCTCGGCATTCGGGACCGCGTCAAAGTCGGTTTTTCGACTAATCCGGGCGCGAGGCTGTTGACGCTGAAAACCTCGACCGCCGATCCTGTAATGTTTTTCTTTGCCGTGCCTGGCACGCGCTACGACGAAAGGCGGCTGCACAAGGAGCTCGAACCGCACCGTTCATCGGGCGAGTGGTTCAAGAAATCGCTGACAGTGATCAGGGTGATGCAGCGACATTTGGCCTCTCACATCGAGCGGCTGGACTTTCGCGTAGGCGGCTAACCGCGCAGCGCCGCCAATATCTGGCCCCAGAACCAGACGGTTGCGCCGCCCAGGACCGCGCCGCCGATGCCGATAACGCCCAGGGCGCCCAGGCCGCGTTGCTTCCACTCGCGCACCTCGTCGGTGACTTCCTTCATGCCGGCGGTTGTCGTCTTGATCGAGCCGACATCGCTTTCCAGATAGCCGACACGCAGCACGACATCGTCAAGCCGCTTGTGCATGGCCGCGCGGCTGACCACGCTTTTCTGATCCTGCCGCTCAAGGTGCTCGGACACGCCTTCGAGGGTCGCGGTAAGGCGGCCGAGCCGATCGTAGATCTCGTTAAGGCTGGCGGTCATCAGCTGCAACGGTACTTCTGGAAGCGGCCGCGATGCTGCGCCACGGCGACGGCGAAGCTGCGATCATTGGCGACGATATAAGAATTCGTCGCCGGCTTTGGTTGCATGCTCACCAGCACGTCGCAGGGGCTAGTCAGCGTCGGGCTGCAGGCAACCACCGAGCAGAGCGCACAAAGCAGGATCATCAGCGGCAAGCACTTCATTGTCGATCGCCTTTCCATCCTTAAGGATTGTGATGCGGTCGCCGGCCAGCTCGGCGGCGAGTGCAGCGCGGCCATCGTGCCGGCCGTACAGGTAGGCGACCGCCACAAGGACGGCCACCAGCAGGGCAAGCAGGACGATGCGGCCCACTGGCGTCATCGCGAAGCGCCAAAGCGCTCCCAGCGCCTCGCCTGCGGCCGGCAGGGCCAAACGAAGGGCTGCAGCTACCCAACTCATTCGAGTTCGGCCTTGAGGTCGCGCACCGCCTGCGCCAGCTGCGCCCGCCTGGTGATGCCGTAGGCCGCGAAGGCGACGATGACGCCGACGATCGCCAGCTGCACGCGCCAGTCGAGATTGCCGAAAGCGGCGACCGGCGCGCCGATCGCCGTCAGCATCCACGTCCAGAACGTCTTTGACCTGGTCACCGGCGTGTGCAGCTCGCCGGGATCGGCGACGACTTTCTTTTCGATCACCTCCGGCGCCGGCGGCGCGGCCGGCGGCGTCGGCGCTGGCTTGAGCGGCGGCGCATCCTTCTTGGGCGGCAGCGCCCAGGCGGGCAGCTTGGGTGCTGCGCCGGCGTCGTTCCATGCCTCAAGCGCGATCGCCGCCCACTGGTTGCGGCTGGCGTAGTGCTTCTTGCCGGACTGCTCATAGGCCAGCTCGAAAGCCTTGACCTTGGCCGCCAGCCCCTTGGCCGCCTGCAGCTTGGCGATCGCGCCGCGATAGGAGCCCTTCAGCTCCGAGAACAGAAAACCGTAATTGGCCTGGTCGCCGGCGCCATCGAGCGCGGCGCGGTTGTAGTAGGCCTCGTATTTCCGCCGGCGCGGCCCGGTCCACTGCGCCCAGCCGAAGCCGCCGCGCGAGCTGGGCACGGTCGGCTTGGTTTCCTGCAGCGAGGCAAAGCCGCCGCTCTCATGGCCGAGATTGCCGACGATCGCGGCCGCGTCGTCAACGGCAATTTTGAAATCGCGCATCAGCAGCGCCATGATCCACGGCGCCTTCGAACGAAACAGATCCTGTGCCTTGCCCTTTGCCATGCCGAAATCCTTGTGGGGGTCTCCGACAAGCTAAAGCCGAGCGGGTTGCGTCAACTGCGAAGGCGCACCACAGATTGAATCGCGTCATGACAGCGGGTTGCCCATGGCACCGGATGATGCGAAGGTCAGGAATGGACACTGTGACGATCCCCGCCAACGATCCCATAAGTCAAGAAGCTGCCTGGATGGATGCGCAGATGGAGGCCGGATATCGCGCGGCCATGGCCCATGAAAGCCTGACCGATTGGCGGCTGATTGCCATAGTCTGCATCCTGCTTCTGCTTGCCATCGCGTGGCGCGGCCTGCATGGTGGCAGGCCATAGGTCGCGTCAGACAGTCACCTCGGCAAACTCGAGGGTGCTGCCAAAGAACACGATCGTGCTGCCCGCTCCGCCCGTGTTCTGCGACCACTGGAACGCGAACAGCCCATCAGCCGACGGCCATACAAGGACTTCTATCAAAAGCCGAAACTGGCACGCGGTTCCGACAAGAACCGCCTGATTGGTGGGATATGCGTTGTTGGTCGCCGAAAAGACGGGCGCGGTGGGAGCCTCGGTCGTATGAAGCCTGGTGAACGTCTGCAACACATAAACGGCCGGGCCGATAAGACCCCACTTGAAATCTTCCGCTGCCGTGAGCGTGCCGCGAATGTCTAGCTTGATCTTGTAAACCTTGGGGGTCTTCAGAATGAGCTTGAGCTCTTCGTCGGAAGCCAGCACCGCCGTATTCGACCGGGGGCCGTTTATCTTCTTGATGATGGTCTGTGGCGGGTTGGTGACGCGCCACGCTCCGATGCCTTGGCGCACGGCTCCATAGGCAACAATGCCCAGCAACTGATAGCCGGATGCCGTCATGTGGATATAGTCCGAGGCCGCATCGAAGTTGGCCTGCGGCAGGGCCGCAGTATCGACATAGATGCGCCTGTTAGGTTCATAGTTGACGACGTGGCGCAGGATGTCGTTGTAATATCTGATCGACGGGCTGAACCCGACGTAGGGAGACCCAGCCATGATGACGATCGGCGTCGATGCGGGGAACCAGGTCTCGGTGCGAAAGCGCGCGATTACCGTTTCGTAGTCCGCAAAGAGCGTGGTGCTGCCATTGTAGGCGTCGGTCTCGACTTCCCAAAATAGGAATTCATCGATCTTGGTCGCGCCGATGACGGCAAGCGCCGCCTGGACGTTGTTCTTGCAGCATGCGTACATATCGGGTGCGGCCGCGCCGACCATCCATTGAGCGATAGCGAGCGAGCCTTGTCCGATCTTGAGAAGGTATACCTTGGAGAGCGGGTTGGCCTTCGCGATCTCGTTGGCGTAGGCGTAGTCGTAGCCCATCGTTGTCGGGTCCATGGGCGCAAAGGCCGTGCCGACATGCGTGGCCGCGTCGACAAGGCCGTCATGGTTCCAAAGGTAGAGATTTGGTGCGGGAACCCATGCCAGTGCCGGATGCAGGGCGACGTTCGACTGACCCGAACTCAGGATCACAATCGGCGCGCCAAAGGCGGCATTATCGCCCGACCGCGTGAATATCAGCCAGCAGGCCATGCCGTTGGTGAAGACGCCCGAGCCTGACAGGTACGAAAGCGCCAGCTTGCGATAGCCTATCCCATCGACCACGGAGCCGAGAATGTTGAAGACGTGCTTGATCGCCGGATTGCTCTTGGAGCGGATTGTCAGCGTTCCGCGAACGGTGTTGGTGCTATCGTCGACGGTATTGAGGAAACCCGTCTGGCTGACCGCATCGCTGTCTTGGTTGTCGATGTAAGCCGCCGTCGCCAAGGCGATACTGGCGTTGTTCAGGCGAAAGGCACCATTGCCGGGATCGGCATCGGCAACCGTTGTCGAAAACGTGTAGGGAAGTGCCTGGGTCGCGTTCGCGGCGGCCAAAGCGGAATTTGCGGCCGCTGTGGCCGACGCACTTGCCGCGCCAGCCGAACCGGCTGCAGCACCGGCCGAGGCTGCGGCCTCGCCAGCGGAGGCACCGGCGGCTGCGGCCGATGCCGCCGCCGATGCGGTCGAGCCTAGGATGGTCTCCACGTTCTCGCCCGACGTGACGACGTTTCCGCCGTCAAACATCACCAATTCGCCATCGGCGCCGGCGATAATTGTCACAGGATTAGCGCCAGCATTCACCCGCACTGCCCTATCCACATCGCGGCGCAGCTCGCTCTCCGCGCTGGCCTGCTTGGACAGCTCCTTTTCCAACTCGGCCGCCGTGATCGTGCCGGCCTTGGTCACCGCCACCGAGCGCTCGGCGGTGCGGCGCGCCTGGTGATACCAGCTGGTCGAGGCCAGCACCGCGGCGTTGAAGGTCACCGTGAAAAAGTCATAGGCCGATGCCGGGTTGACCTTGGCAATGGTGCAATTCGCCGTCACGTCGCTGTAGACCGTGGCGCCCAGCAGCTTGGCAAACACCTTCACATCGGCGGTGTCGAAGATCTTGTAGAGTGACGGGCCATAAGGGCCGACCGTGCCGTTGCCGACAAGGATGGCGGATTCGCGGGTTTCGCGCGGGAGCGGATATGGGGTCGCGGCCATCTGCAATCCTCAATGGTTGAGGCTGCAGGATGACTCGCGGCGGCAAGCGTCAAATGGTCAGCGGCCCAGCGGCGTCAGCTGACCGGGTTTGACGATGTAGGGCGTGCCGTTCTTTTTCGCCAGGCCGATCTGCGCCTTGAAGCTCTTGTCGGCGTCGGGATCGAGCAGCCATTGCAGATTGTCCAGCACCAGGCGGTTGTAGACGCCGCGCGTCAGCCAGTTGGAGGCGATGATCGGCGTATAGCGCTGCAGATATTTGCGCACCTGGCGGCCGGGGTTGATCTTGTCGCCGGCGATCGCCGCCTGCACATTGCCCAGTGTCAGCCCGGCCGTGTCGCCGACAAAGGCGATGCCCGGCCCAAGCAGCGATTCCTGTATCGACTGGCCGAAGCGGTTTTCCGTCGATTTGACGAAGTCGCCGAACAGGCCGAAGCCGCCGCCCTGCAGGCCGGCTTTCAGCCAGAAACCGGGATTGGTCGCCGGGTTCATATCCTCCGGTTTCTTGGCGTCGAGCAGGCTCTTGATCTGGATATAGGCGGCGCCGCCCATGGTCAGCATGATGGCCATCGGCGCGAAATAGGCCGCGCCCGACCGGAAACCCTTGCCGCCGCCGCGCCGTGCCGCCATTTCGAACGTGGCTTCCAGCTGCATGGCGGTGAACGACAGGCCGAAACTCTTGTACTGCAGAAAGAAATCCAGCAGCTCGCCGCCGACAGAGCCGCGCTCGGCCAGCCCGGTGACGATCGAGCGGCTGTTCGGCGTTCCGGCCGGCACCGAGCGCTCCGACCAGCTGTTGATGACTTCGGACAGTTTTTCGCCGGCCTCGCGATGCGCCAGCGCCTTGGCCTCGCCGGCGATCTGGTGCGGCGGGGCCGTGCGCATGTCGAGATATTGTACGGCGCCGCCATTCAGCTCGATCTGGCGCGGCGTGACGAAGCCGGCGGGGTCTTTGGCCTGGCGCCAGATATCCCAATGCGCCGGGGTGACGCCAAAGCCTTCCAGCGCCGTGCGGAACCGCGCATCGAGCTGGCCGAAGGTCTTGCCGGCATTGTCGGCCACCGTCTTCTGCCACGCGCGCGCCTCGAGGAGCTTGCGGCCCGTGGTCAAAGGCGAAAGGCCGGTCAGCGACACGGTGCGGTCGGCAAGCCAGCGCGACCAGTTGGAGCCGACCGCCGGCCCGGCAAAGCGCAGTTCATCGTTCATGACGTGCAGATATTCTTCCCACATCACGCCGGACGAGAATATTTCCTCGCGATTGCCCTTGCCGATCAGCTTGACCATATCGACGATCGTCGAGGTCAGCGGCAGTCCGGCCAGCTTGCGCGCGGCGCGCGACACGAACGGGTCGGTCGTAGCGGCAAGGATGACGGTGCTACCGAGTTGGGCGCTGGTCATCACGTTCTTGATGTTCGACGTGGTGAGAGCTGCACCGCTGGCGACTTCCGGCCGGCCGCGCATGTTCTGCCACAGGCTGTCGATGCGGTGCGCCGCGACCGCCGCCTGGCTGTCTTTGAAGATGGTTGCGCCCTTTGCCAGCGTCGGCTTGCCGGTTTCCAGCTTGCCGATCTCGTGCGCCACCGCCTGTTTCATATACTCGACCATGGCGGTCGGGTTCGGTCCCAGCACTTCCATGGCCGCGATGTCGCGGGCCATGCCGTTGATGTGGCCGAAGATCGCCTGGACGATATCGCCCTTGCCGTATTTCGCGTTGTAGGCTTCCCAGCTGGCGGCGTCGCGGAAGGTGAGGAAACGTTCCTCCTGCCGTTGCGAGGCAATGGCGCCCTGCCCGCGACGCACCATGGACGGCTGCAGATGCGCCCGGCCATTCGAAACGATGGACTCCCAGACATGGTCAAGCGCCTGATCGAGCCCGCCGGCGGAAAGCGGCTGGCCGGTCAGCGGGTTGGTCATCCGGCTGGGGTCGAGCAATTCGGTGATTTCAGCCTTCCAGGCATCGCGGCCGGCGGCCTTGACCTTCAGCCGGTTGTGATCGTGCGGCAGGCCGAAATTGTCGAGCTTGCCGATCGCGCCGCCGGCGGCGTTGAAGCGCTGCCGGAGATCTTCGAACACGCTGGAAATCGCCCGCGCCAGCTGCTTGGCCGTGGCGTCGCCGGCGGCCTCGCCGTGCAGCTCCTTGACCACGTCGCTCTGCAGCGCCTTGTTGGCGCGCTTGCCCAGCAGGCCCTTGCGCTCGAAGGAGAACATCACCTTGTCGAGGTTCTTTTGCGCGCCAATGATGATGGCTTCGGTCTTGCCGCGTACGCTCGATTCGCCGCGAAAACCGTAGTGCGACAGCAGCGCCATGGCGGCTTCGAACACGTTGGCCTTGCCGTCGCGGCCGCGATAGCCCTGCAGGAAACCCTTGACGCCCAGGCGGCGCGCCTCGGTCAGGTCGGCCCGCCGGCGCGCTTCGGCCGCTTCCGCCTTCAGCTGGATTTCCAGATCCTTGCGCGCCTTCGCCTTCGCCAGATCGTCGCCCATGGAAAGCCGAGCTTGAGCAAAGCGTTCATCGAATTCGTCGGCGAGGAACGAAGCTTCCTCGCGCGTGATCGCCTTCTGTTCGACGGCGGAAATCAGGCAGTCTTTCAGGCCCATCAAATCGCCTCGTAAGTGGCCGCGAAGATGTCCGGTTTGCAGGGATAGAGCTCGCCCTTGATGCCACGAATGATCCAGTCACCCGGCGAGGCTTCATGATCCCCTTCCAGCGTCGGGATAATCATCGACTGGCCGCGATACCGGCATTTGCGCGATCCCTGGTTGGCTGAAATCCAGTCATCGAACGTAGTGAGGTATTCGATTTTGGAGGGATCTGGTCCGATCCATTGCATAGCCTCGATGACGACTGGCTTCTTGCGAAACTGTGGCATGGCTCAATCCTTACAGTTTGCGATCAGGTCGCCGAAAAATTCGGTCCTGTCGGCATCGGCAATCATCGTTTCGTGGGTGGCGTGTAAAATGTCGCCGTCGGCAGCCTTGGCCGCCGGCATCGCATCCCAGACGGACAGCTTCTTGGTGCTTTCGAGGTTGACCGGCTTTGCCTCACCAGCAGTCGGCCGGCGCGCTTCGGTCAGTGCGAGCGCGGCGACCTCGCCCGCCTCGGCCGTCGCCGGCTCGGGCGCAGGCGCTCCGTCGCGCACAAAGATCGGCTCGGGAGCAAGGTTCATTGCTTCGAGGATATCACCGAGCTTTTCCGAGAGTTGACTTGCCCGGTCGCTGCCGGAAGCTGTCAGTTCGTCGATTTTCCTCCCCAGACGGAGGGCGACATCCTTGTTAACATCGGACGAGGCTTGAAAAGCCGCGCGATTTTCCGGGCTCAATTTTGCCAGAAAGGAAGGCGGATTTTGCACTTCCGCCGGCTGCACGGTCACCCCCTTCTTTTTGCCATCGGGAACCTGCTCGCGATAGTCCAGAGCGTCCAGTTCGCCGACCATGTTCGAGGAAGGCTTGATCTTTTTTTCGTTGGCATTGACCCAGGCGAGCGCCTCGACGCGATCAAGAAATTGACCGTCCGGCGTCACAAAGCCCGTGGTAACCGGATCACCGCGCAGCGAATGCGGATAGCGGTCATCGACCGCGAAATGCGGCTCGCCCGGCTTTCCGATGTAAAGATTTCCGTCCTCGTAACGGTTGGCAACGACCAGGCCACGCTCGGGCAGGTCTCCGGCGGAAATCGGAATTGCCTCGCCCGCTGGCGTTACAGCCGTCCGGATTGGCTCGCGGGCCTTTCGGCCTTCAACAATGCGGTCGATCGCCGACGATCGCATGTCATCCGGCAATTCGGCCGCGCGCAGGCCCTGGGCGGCCATCCTGGCGGCTTCGTCGTCGGTCAGGCCTGCAGGCGGCGGGCCGAAGGCGGCGGCGTCCAGCGCCGGCTGCTCGGCCGCCAGATCGGCGGCCCGAACCGCTGCCGGGTCCGGCGTCACGCCCAATGCTTCGGCGATCGTCCTGAAGTCGCCGGGCTCGGCCTCGCCGGCGGCCGCGCGCGGCAAAACCTCTTCGGGCACCTCGCGGCCCAGCA
>NZ_AYWI01000011.1:0-180534 GCF_000502535.1 Mesorhizobium sp. LNJC391B00 | reverse complement strand
CCCTGCGTCTTTATGGCGTCCGAGGCAATCGAGTCCGACATGACCGAACAGCCGGTGAGGTTGACGGTGGTGTTACCGGAAAAGAGCGCAGCCTGGGAGGCCGACTGACTAAGCGCGAGTACGCAAGCCTTGGAGGCGTCATTGATCAGCGCCACCGCCCTTGCCTGTTCGGCAACGGGCGCCTGGTTGAAAATCGCCGTGAAGTAGCGGTCGAGGTTCTGCTTGACGATGACCTCCACTGCCTTCTTCGCGGTGTTCGGGCCGGACAATGGCGGCGTGTTGACCTGGATCGTGCCCGGCGTGGCAAAATTGTTCGAGGTCGCGGACTGCGTGGCGGCGGCGATGATGGTCGGGTTATCGGAACCCGCGACTTTCTCGAGCGCGCCGGCATAGGCCGCGGCATCGGCAACGGCCTGCAGCTTGAGGCTGCTGTAATACCAGAAGGATGTCTCCACACCGAGGCCGGCGCCGCCAACCACGACCGGCAAGGTGAAGGCAACGATGACGGCAACGTTACCGTTCGTGGCNCTCAAAGCAAACCAAATCCGGGTGAACGCGTTGGATGCCATATGTATTAGAAACCACGAATAGATAAACGAATGTCTAAAAACTCCATTCCGATTCGACGTAGTCGAACGGGCTAGCTAGGCGCAAGTTGCAGCGACCGCGCAACATCCTGTCGGAGGTTCCGCCCCAATCGACGAATGCGAAATATGCCGCTATCGCGAACTTTGTTGTCGACCAAGTGACATTTAAATGCCCCCTCTGCGAAGAAGCTATCGAGAAGACAGGGGACACCGCGCTGCCGGTAAGGGGAAAGATCGGCTCACGCCGCCTCAGGAACTTTGTGCAATCCGTCCGGGGCTGGCTCTGAGGGCCACACACGCCCGAAACCAACCACTCCAGCCACGTTCAGTCCGTGAGGCGCCCACGAAAGAACGTGGTGCCGTCGGTCAGCTGCGACCTGGAAATATCCCGGAACCCAGCCTCGGTCATCCACGCGCGATACTGACCTTCCGTGTACGATTCGCCTGCGCGGTAAAGGTTCAGGAAGGTGAGATTGAGAAAGACACCCTCAGGCGGGCCGAGACGGTCGTCATCGACGACACCCCACCCCGCAATTGCGATCTCGCCTCCTTGGGTGAGGCAACGCGCCGCGTTCAGGATCGAACTGCGCGCCTGGTCCGGCGGCAGGACCTGGACGACAGCCTTCAGGATTGCCAAGTCATGCCGGCCGGTCGATGGCGCGACCGTTATGTCGCCTTCTTCGACAACCACATCGCCGGCACCGTATTCCGACAGGATCGCTGGTGCGACCGCCGCGACCGTCGGGAGTTCCATCAAAGTCGCCGCAATATGCGGCCATCGCTCGCGAAGACCGACCAGAATGGTCCCGGCGCCGCCGCCGATGTCGATCACCGAACTGACCGCCGAGAAGTCCAGTTCACGGGCGAGATTTCGGCCGAAAATCACCCCTCCCGGTGCGAGCATGCGGCTGAAGGCCGCTGCGGATTCTGGCCCCGCTTCGGAAAAGTCGTGCAGCGCGGCCGGCCGATTCTGCCGCAGCGACTCTGCGGTCAAAAGGTCGGCTCCCCAGAGTTCGCGCAGCAGCACATGATCGCCGCCGCGATAGGTCGGCTTGGACGCGTCAAGAAACTCCGACGCTTCGGCTCCGTTGCGAAACTGACCATCCTCGACGTCGAGGAGACCGATGCTGGCGAGCGCGTAGAGGAGCCGCGACAGACGAGCGGGCTCGACTTTGAGCGCTGCCCCAAGGCTGTCGGCAGTCGCAGCATCGCCGCCGAGCCAGGTGAAGATGCCAAGGTCCAGCCCGGCACGAAGCGCCAAGGCGGGGGGCACCCCTGCGATCAGCTTGTCGATCCGATCGGAATCCACCATGTCATATCCCGTTGTGCGATCCAGGATCGACTTTGAACAGCTCGGCCAACCTCGTCAAATCAGTTCGCCAGCGCGCCGCTCTCCGCGTCGAGCAGGTTCAGCTTGGCGGTATCGGGTTCGACGTAAAGCGTATCTCCGGGGCCAGCGCTGATCCTACCAGCGCCCGCGACCGTTGTGCGCCGGCCCGGCATACCTCAAAAATCCGGCTGTGATAATGGCTGGTCGCGCCTTCGGACGCTACGCAGGCAAGGCCAGCAGCGCCAGTCCGGCCAGCGCCGAGCCGGCCAATGTCGGCAGCATGCCGATCCTCAGTTTCAGCATGGCGACCATGGCGGCCGTCGCCAGCAGCGCGGCGCGCCAATCCAGCGACGACAGCACCGGTAGCTCCATCCCAAGACCAAAACGGTGCAACGCGCCGAAGACGACATGCAGTGCGAACCACAGCGCAAGGTTCATCACCACGCCGACCACAGCCGCCGTGATCGCACTCAGCGCCGCCGACAGCGCCTTGTTGCCGCGCAGCGCCTCGATGTAGGGGGCACCCAGAAAGATCCAGAAGAAGCACGGCACGAACGTCACCCAGAGCGTCAGCAATGCGCCGAGCGATCCGGCCACAAGCGGTCCCATCGCACCGGCGTGACGATAGGCGGCGACGAAGCCGACGAACTGCAGCACCAGGATCAATGGTCCCGGCGTCGTCTCGGCCAGACCAAGCCCATCGACCATTTCACCCGGCGCCAGCCAGCCGAACGAGGTCACCGCTGCCTGCGCGACATAGGAGAGCGCAGCGTAGGCGCCGCCGAATGTGACCACCGCCATCAGGCTGAAGAAGCCGCCAAGCTGTGCCCAAACACTGGCAGGGCCGGTCAGCGCCAGGATCAGTACGACCGGCCCGAGCCAGATCGGCAGCCAGATCGCGATGGTGCGCGGCGCGTGCCATTTCGTCGGCTTGGTGTGAGCGAGGTCGCCGCGTTCGAACATGACGTCGACGGCGCCCCTGACATCGGGCAAATTGTCCTTGCCGCGTGCGGCTCCGGAAAAACGCGCCGGTGCCAAGCGGTTGCCGATCCAGCCGGTCAGCCCTGCAACAAGGATGATCAGCGGAAACGGCAGCCTGATGACATAAATGGCAAGGAACGCGGCCACCGCGATCGCCACCATCACCCGGTTCTTGAGCGCCCGTTTGCCGATGCGGAGGACCGCCTCGACGACGACGGCCAGCACCGCCGCCTTGATGCCGAAAAACAGCGCCTCGATGACAGGCGCATCATTGTAAAGCACGTAGAAGATGCTGAGGCCCAGCATGACAAACGCACCGGGCAGCACGAACAGGATGCCGGCGACGAGGCCGCCGGCGGTCCGGTGCAGCAGCCAGCCGATATAGATGGCGAGCTGCTGTGCCTCGGGGCCTGGCAGAAGCATGCAGTAGTTGAGCGCATGCAGGAACCGCTGCTCGCCGATCCAGCGGCGATCCTCGACCAATTCCTTGTGCATCAGCGCGATCTGTCCGGCCGGCCCGCCGAAGGAGAGCAGGCCGATCCTTGCCCACAGTTTCGCGGCTTGGCGGAAGGTCGGGACGACCGGAGCCTCGGTAGCCTGTGCATCGTCGTCCGCGGCGAGGGCGCTCATGGCGCTTTGCCCGCGCTGGGCCAATTGTGGGTTTCGTCAGTGGCATCGCGGCACCATCTGAAGAACGCATCGTAGAGCAGCATGCCGGCATCAAGCTGTTCGAGATCGTCGCGGAACATGCGCGACAGCCCGAGCGATGCAGCGAGGAACCCGGCCGCCTGCGGTACGAGATCGAGGCGCGCCGTATCGGCTGCACGCACGATCAGCGCAAGGCGATCGAGCGCTTCGGACCGCAACCCGAACTCTTCGATCATCGTGTCGAAGGTGCAGCGCTCGCCGCGATGGCTCCAGAACACGTCGTCGATGTCGAAGGCAACCGCCCCAAACCGATCGGCGGCCGCCAGCACTTCAGACGGCTCGACAAACAGGAACACCGCCGAGGGATCGACGAAGCGGCGGATCAGCCAGGGACAGGCGATGCGGTCGACCTTGGGGCGGGCACGCGTCACCCAGACCGTGCGGCCCTTGTCGTCGCGGGGCGGTATCTTGTCGGCCTTGACCAGAAGTCCCTTGGCCGCCTGCCACGCCTCGAAGCCGCCTTCAAGGGATTCGGCAGCAATGCCCTCATGGCGCAGCCATGCGGCAACGCCTTGCGAAAGCTTCAGCCCCTTCTGGCAGATGACGACAGCATGAGCCCCCGTTAATTCGGCAGCCCAGCTCGAAACAGACTTGAAGTCGCGCCGGCACGAGGCCGGAAGCAGGCGCGGATCGGCGTCGTAGTCTTCGTCGATGCGGACATCGACAAGAACAGGCGCGTCGGACAGACCGACAAGGCGGGAAAGCTGCGCTACGGTGATTGCGGTTGTTGACGGCATGGCGTCCACCTCCAGAGTGAGAGTTTGGACGCGATCATTGGGCTGACGCCTCACGGGGTCGTCGCGAAGGAACCCCTTGCCACAATGCTGGATTGATCCTTCGTCTTTGTCAAGGAAAGAGCGGCGCCGGGGGACCGCGCCTACTGCGCCGTCCAGCCGCCATCCATCGGCAAAGTCGTGCCGGTAATCTGCCTGGCCGAGTCCGAGCACAGAAACAGCGTCAGCGCGGCGAGCTCCTCCACGGTGACGAATTGCTTCGTCGGCTGTGCCGCCAGGAGCACGTCGCGCTTGACCTGTTCCTCGGTCATGCCGCGCGCCTTCATCGTGTCGGGGATCTGCCTTTCGACCAGTGACGTCCAGACATAGCCGGGCGCGATGGCGTTGACGGTGATGCCGTCCTGCGCGACTTCCAGCGCTACCGTCTTGGTCAGACCCGCTATGCCGTGCTTGGCCGAGACGTAAGCCGACTTGAACGGCGAGGCGACCAGTGCATGCGCCGACGCGGTGTTGATGATGCGGCCCCATTTGCGCGCCTTCATGCCGGGCACCACGGCCTTGATCGCGTAAAAGGCGGCAAGCAGATTGATGCGGATGATGGCTTCCCACTTGTCGTCGGGAAACTCCTCGATTGGCGCGACATGCTGTATCCCGGCATTGTTGACCAGAATGTCGAGGCTGCCTAAGGCCTGCTCGGCTTCGCGCACCATGGCGGTCACCGCTGCGCCGTCCATCATGTTGGCGCCGGAGTAGCGGCACTGGACGCCGAAATCCTTCTCGATGCCGGCGCGCTCCTGTTCGATCGCCGCGGCTTCGCCAAGGCCGTTGATCGTGACGTTGGAGCCCTCGGCGGCAAGGGCGCGGGCAATGGCCAGGCCAATGCCGCTGGTCGATCCAGTGACGAGCGCATTCTTCGAAGAAAGGGAACCCATGGAGATCTCGCGACTGTTAGGAGGACTACAAAGGCACATAGTTTGTGCGCCGCAACATGACAATGCCATAACCATATGCCGGCGCCATCACAGCCCTAAAACGCGCTTTGCCGGCCTCGCCGAGCGCCGTCTCAAGGCTGACACGTCAAGGCTGGCACGGCAGTGTTATGGTGCGGCGCAACATAGTCGGCCGCGCATTCGCGCAGTCATTCCTGAAGCATCGATCCAACGAATCAGGGGGGCTGTAGCTTGAAATCGCCGATGTCGTGATGCGTGCCTATGCCATGCCGCTCACTAACCGTCCTTTCCGCCCGGCCCGTATCGCTTCTTCGACCGCGACGCCCTAAGCTATCCCGCAATCTCCAGTAGGGCCGATACCAGCAAGTGGCGTTCGTCGGCGGACAGCACGTCGGAATCGAAGAGGTTCATGCTGCGCAGCCCTTCGATGGCCAGAAAGCAGACCAGCAGCGTCTTGAGGTCCGGCGTCTCGCTCTTCAGCCGCTGCAGCAGCTGTGACTTGAAGGCTTTTATCGGCGTCAGGAAATCCGGATCCTCGGCGATCGCCGAGAATATCCACGAAGCCGTCGGCTTCGGCTCCTCGCAATCATCCGCCGAGAGCCGGATATAGGTGGCGAGCAGGCTCTCGCCGCTGGCGCCGGCGACACGGCCCGATTCCAGCGCCAGCTCGAACGCGCGCAGGTAATTCTCCACCAGGCCCTGCATCAGTTTGGCCTTGGTCGGAAAGTTATATAACAGGCCGCCTTTCGACACGCCGGCGCGGCTGGCGACGGCGTCAAGCGACAGGCTGCCGGGACCGGTCTCGCGTGCGACATCGGCGGCGGCGGCGAGTATCTTGTCGCGCGAATTTGCCCTTTGGGTCTTCATCGATCCCTTCCCCCGCACCAGCCTAGGCGGAATTGACAAGACCGTCCAGACGGTACAGTAAGTTCGCCGTCATTTGTAATCGGGACCTGGCGTCGATAAGTGTCCCGCTATTCGGCTATTTTGCCGGACACCGGCCGAGGGGACAGTTCGTGAAGCGCTTCATCTCTATCACCGCAATTCTGCTTCTGCTCGCTCTGGTGTGCGTCGGCGTTGTCGGCTTCAACCTGTTCCGCGACAACGCTATCAAACAGTATTTCGCCACCATGAAGCCGCCGGCGACGACCGTATCGACGGTTGTCGTCAAGCCTTCCGACTGGACGCCGGGCGTCGAGGCGATCGGCACGGTACGCGCCGTGCGCGGTGTCGACCTTACCGTCGAGACCAGCGGCATCGTCAAGGACATCCTTTTCCATGCCAACCAGAAGGTGCCGGTCGATTCGGTCCTGCTGCAGCTCGACGATGCCGTCGAACGCGCGGATCTGGTCGCGGCCAAGGCGCAGTCCGTGTCCGACAAGACGGCGCTCGAACGCGCGCTGGAGCTGCAGCGGCGCGGCGTCGGAACGGATGCCACGCTCGACACCGCTCAAGCCGCTGCATCGGCCTCCGCCGCGCAGGTCAACAAGCTGCAGGCCGTGCTCGATCAGAAGCAGCTGACGGCGCCGTTCGCCGGCACCGTGGGCATCCCCAAGATCGACCTCGGCCAATATCTCTCGCCCGGCAACGCAGTGGTGACCTTGCAGGATCTGGACACCATGCGGGTCGATTTCTCGGTACCCGAACAGCAGCTGCCGCTGCTCAAGATAGGCCAGGCGGTGCGGCTCGGCCTCGGCGGCACCGGCGGCGGCGCCGACATGCCGTTTGCCGGCTCCATTCGCGGCATCGATCCCAAGATCGACGCTTCAAGCCGCCTGGTGTCCGTCCGCGGCGAGGTCGCCAACCCTGACGGCAAGCTGACGCCCGGCCAGTTCGTCCAGGTTCGCGTCGAGCTGCCGCAGGAGAAAAACATTCTGTCCTTGCCGCAGACGGCATTGACGTCGAGCCTCTATGGCGACTTCGTCTTCGTCGTCGTTCCGGCGAAGCCGGCGGAAGGCGCCCCAGCCGCGAAACCCGAGGAAAAGCCTGCCGCGGGGGCCGACGCAGCAAAGCCGGCGGCAGATGCAAAGCCGGCAGACGCGAAACCGGCTGCCGAAGACGCCGCGGCGAAGCCCGCGGACAAGCCGGCTGTCGACCCCGCGAAGCCCGCGGCAGAACCGGAAAAGCCGGCGCTCGTGCTGTCGCAGGTGTTCGTGAAGCCCGGCCGCCGCAACGACGGCATGGTCGAGATCATCGAGGGCATCAAGACCGGTGACGAGGTCGTCACCGCCGGTCAGAACCGTCTCTTCAACGGCATGTCCGTCGCTGTCGACAACACCATTGACCCCAGCAAGTCGGCTAACCAGCAGGCTCAGCAATGAACTTTTCCGACATCTTCATTCGCCGGCCGGTCCTCTCCACCGTCCTCGCCTGCATGATCCTGCTCCTGGGTTTCCAGGGCATCTTCAACCTGTCGATCCGGCAGTATCCCAAGGTTGACGAGACGGCGATCACCATCACCACCGCCTATCCCGGCGCCAGCGCCGACCTGATCCAGGGCTTTATCTCCGCCCCGATCGCGCGGGCCGTCGCCTCGACCGAGAACATCGACTACGTCACCTCGTCCAGCCGGCCGTCTTCGAGCACTGTGGTCGTCCAGATGAAGCTCGGCTCCAATCCGGATGTCGCGCTCACCGAGGTCCTGTCGAAGGTGCAGGGCGTACGCGGCACCTTGCCGGATGCATCCAAGGACCCGGTCATCGTCAAGGGCACCGGCCAAGAGTTCGCGATGATGTACATCTCGATGCAGAATCCGAACATGAGCAAGGAGCAGCTCACCGAATATATCGAGCGCGTCGTGCGGCCCCGCATGTCGACGGTCGAAGGTGTCGCCGACGTGCAGATCTTCGGCGCCGAGGAATATTCGATGCGGGTCTGGATCGACCCGGTCAAGCTTGCTGCGCGTGGCGTCACCGCCGCCGAAGTGCTGGCGGCGATCAACAACTCCAACTTCCTGTCGGCGCCCGGCAACACCGAGAACGAATATGTCGTCTCCTCGATCACGGTTCGCTCGACGCTGCAGACGCCTGAGGCCTTTGCCGAGCTTCCGCTGCGCTCGACGGACGGCCAGGTGGTGCGCTTGCGCGACGTGGCGCGAGTCGAGCTTGCCGCCGAGAGCACCGACACGAGGGTGAGCTTCAATGGCAAGCCCGGCACCTTCCTCGCCATCTTCCCGACGCCGGCCGCCAACCCGCTGACAACGGCGGAGGCGATCCACAAGATCGTGCCTTTGATTCAAGAGACGCTGCCGAAAGGCATGACCATCGAAATCGTCTACGATTCCACCGAACAGATCAGCGCCTCGATCGATGAAGTGTTCAAGACCATCGCCGAAGCCGTCGCCATCGTCGTCGTGGTCATCCTGTTGTTCCTCGGCTCATTCCGCTCGGTGATGATGCCGATCGTGACCATCCCGCTGTCGCTGGTCGGCGTCTGCTTTCTTTTGTTTGCGGTCGGCTATTCGATCAACCTTCTGTCGCTGCTGGCCATGGTGCTGGCCATCGGCCTTGTCGTCGACGACGCTATCGTGGTGGTGGAGAACATTCATCGCCACATGGAGGAGGACCACATGTCGCCGATGCAGGCGGCCTTCAACGGCATGCGCGAGATTTTCTCCGCCATCGTGGCCATGACCATCACGCTCGCCGCCGTGTTCGCGCCGCTGGCCTTCACCGGCGGCCTGACCGGCGCGCTGTTCCGCGAGTTCGCGGTGACGCTCGCCGGTTCGGTGGTGCTGTCCGGCCTCATAGCCGTCACCATCACGCCGATGATGGCGGCGCGTCTGCTCAAGGCGGGATCGCACAGTCGCTTCCAGCGCGTCGTCGACGGAACCTTCAGCCGTGTCGAGCATGTCTATGAGCGGGCGGTCACCGCCTCCTTGAGAAATCGACCGGTGACGCTGCTGATGGTCGTGGCGCTGGTTGCGCTCACCGGCTTCATGTTCACCAAGACCTCGAGCGAACTGGCGCCGGAAGAGGACCAGGGCTTCCTGTTGTCGATCGTGACGGCACCGCGCTACGCGACCTCGGACTACACCGAGACCTACGTCAACCAGATCCTCGGCCTGGTGAAGGACATTCCCGAAACCAGGGCGCAATTCTCTGCCGTTGCCTTTGGCGGCGCCACCAACGGCGCCTTTGTCGGCTTCGCCTTCAAGGATTGGGCCGAGCGCCAGCGCAACTCAAAGGAGCTTCAAGCCGATATCCAGGGACGCCTCGGCAAGGTGGCCGGCGTCGAGGCCTTCGTCTTCGCGCCGCCGACGCTGCCGGGCTCCGGCGGCGGCCTGCCGATCTCCATGGTGGTGCGCTCGACCGGTGGTTCCGCCGAGGTCTACGAGGCGGCCGAGCAGATTAAGAACAAGGCGCAGGCCTCCGGCCGCTTCATCGTCGTGCAAAACTCGATGTCCTTTGACGCTCCGCAGGTGACGGTGACCATCGACCGCGACCGCGCGGCGGCTCTCAACCTGCCGATCGCCGACATCGGCCAGACGCTGACGCTGCTGGTCGGCGGCGCCGAAGTGGCTCAGTTCGACCGCGACTCCAACAGCTACGACATCATCCCGCAGGTGCCGAAGGAATTCCGCGACAATCCCGAGAAGCTCGGCGAATATTTCGTGCGTAGCGTGACCGGCGAAATGGTGCCGCTTTCAGCGGTAGTGAAGATTTCGACCAACGCCGCGCCGGCCGCGATCGAGCAGTTCAACCAGCTGAACTCGGCGACGATATCAGCGCTGCCGCTTCCCGGCGTCACCACGGGCGACGGGCTGCAGACCCTGGAGAACCTTGCCAAGGAGAGCCTGCCCGATACCTTCTTCATCGATTATTCCGGCCAGTCCCGGCAGGAGAAGGAGCAGGGCAACACGATCCTTATCGCGTTCGCAGCCGCCGTAATCGTCATCTATCTGGTGCTGGCGGCGCAGTTCGAAAGCTTCCGCGACCCGCTGATCATCATGATGGCGGTGCCACTGTCGATCTTTGGCGCCATCGTGCCGCTCAATCTGGGGCTTGGAACGCTCAATATCTACACGCAGGTCGGCCTGATCACACTGATAGGTCTGATCACCAAGCATGGCATTCTTCTGGTCGAGTTCGCCAACCAGCAGCGCGAGCTGCATGGCATGAGGCGGCGCGATGCGATCGTCGCCTCGGCCAAGGTGCGCTTGCGGCCGATCCTGATGACGACAGCGGCGATGGCGCTCGGCGTCGTGCCGCTGATCGTGTCCAGTGGTGCTGGTGCGGCGGCGCGCTATTCGATGGGCCTCGTGATCTTCACCGGCATCCTGGTCGGAACCATGTTCACCCTGTTCGTGGTGCCGATGTTCTACACCTTCATCGCCAGCAAGGACCTGCCGCACCACGCCGAAAAGCCAGACCCGAAGCTGATGCCGGTGCACGCGGACTGAGCTGCGAACGGCGTTAGCGAACAAACGAAAAGAGGCCGGAAATTTCCGGCCTCTTTTTTGACTGGATTGATTTACCGCGAAGCTCTGATGGAGCTTCAGGCGGGAACTTGCGGTGCGGCATGACCTGGCCGGCTGCGCTGCACCATCGCTCCAAACGCAGTCTGCTACTTGACGATGACGATGCTGGTGTTGGTCGGGCCGAAGGTTTCGACCAACTGGTAGAAGTCGGCGGCATTGTCGGGATGCAGCCGCACGCAGCCATGCGACGCCGGCCGTCCCAGCCGCTTGATGGCGTTGGTCGCATGCACGGCGTAGCCGCCGCTGAAGAAGACCGAATGCGGCATCGGCGCGTTGTCGTATTTCTTCGAATGCCACATCTCGTGCATGCGGGTCGGCTTGAACGAGCCGGTCGGCGTGACATGCGCACTGTCGCCGGTCGAGACCTTCCAGGCGAAAGTCGGCCGGCCATCGACCAGCACTTCCATGGTCTGCTGCGACAGCGAAACACGCGCCACGATCTGGTTTGCCGCGGCATGGGCGGTGCTGTTGGCGGTGCCAAGCAGAAGCGCGGCGCCGCCGGCTGCGGCGGTGACGTTGATGAGTTTGGCGGAAATGGCTTTGTACATGATGGCTCCTCTTTGCCGGTCCTGCCGGCGTCAATTCGGTGGCCGCCTTATCCCCGCGCCATGTTTCAGACTGACTTCGCTGAGGCTCGTTTGTGTTTCGAATCTGTTTCCTCTGGTTAACAAGCAAGGTGGACAAGGGAAGCGTGCTCCGCCTTCGCTGCGCACTCCCGATCACGCACCGCGCCCCCAAACGAAAGTGCTGATGTCCTTATATGAAAGAAGATTGGCTTCGCTCGAAACCGACTTGCAACAAAGCGCGGCCTGGGCGGCATGATCTGGTTACAGGCTCGCGGCACAGTCATCCCAACGAGAACAGCCGGCGCCAACGAAAATGAGCATCAAATCGACCACCCTGTCCTGGCTCTTCAGGATAAGCATCGCCGCATTTGTCGTCGGCGGCATCGGCACAGTAGCCGGCACCCCGATGACGAAACTGGCGGTGATGAATTCGGGTGAGATTTCGACGCTGCATGCCGCGCTGTTCATAGCCTTGGTCTGGATTGTCTCCAGTCTGCGCATCAACCGTCTCAGGGCCCTCTGGCGGGTCGGCCTCGGGTTGAAGTGGATGCGCGGCCCCTCCGGCAACTTGCTGCCGAGAGGACCGAAGGCCCGCGTCGCAACGGGGGGCTCCGTGGGCGACGCGGGCACTTCGGGTTTATCCTGAAGCACCCGCGGTTCTGATTTTTGGGGACAACCGATGAAGACGAAATCTGCAGCCTCCGTGCTTTCGGTACTGCTCTATGCACAAGGCCTGCTCGGCTTTGCCGGTCTCGCCACGGTTCTCCTGAAGGACCGCGCGCATGCCGCCAGCGAAATCGTAGTCGCCAGCGAATTGCCGTCGGGACCATCGCTTCTGGTGGTGCGCTGACGCCTATGCATGGCGCCCGAGATTGCGCAGCTTTTTTGGGCGAGCCGAGGAACAATCCAGCCTCCCGACCCTCAGTCGGCGCGCTGCGTCGGCGGGTCGAACCGGTAGCCTGCGCCGCGTATAGTTGTGATGGTTTCGGTGTCGAGCTTGCGGCGCAGCCGCACGATGCGCGAATCGATCGAGCGGTCGAAGGCATCGGCATTTTCGGCGGGCGCCGCCGCAATGATGTCGTCGCGCGTCAGCACCTTGCGCGGGCTGGCCAGAAACAGCCTGAGCAGCGCCACCTGGCCCGGCGACAGCTGTTCTTCCGTACCCGAACGGTGCATGACGATGGCCGACCGCAAATCGACGGTGGCATTTTCCAGCACGATCAGTTCCTGGGCGGACCTGCCGCGCCGCGTCAGCAGGCCGCCGATGCGCGCGGCAAGCTCCCTGACATTGAGCGGACTTTCGACGACATCTGCGGCGCCAAGCTCGAGCGCCAGCACCTTGTCGACCAGATCGGCCGGCCGGCAGATCAGGATGAAATCCGGCCCCGCCTTCCCGTCCGCGCTCTGGCCGCCGCCATAACGCCTGAGCAGGTCCCGCCCTTCCGCCTGGCTGAGGCTGTCGCCGACGATGACGATATCGATGCCTCCGGCCGAAAGCAGGGATTCAGCTTCCCAGGGCTGCCGCGCCTCGCGCACGTCATGGCCGCGCCGGTCGAGATGATCGGCAAGATCGCCGGCCACCACATCGGCGACGGAAACCAGCGCGATGACGGATCGTGCAGCCATGTTTTTCTTCCCGTTCCCCCGCAACCGGATATGAGTGCTGGACATCATGTTTATACCCAATCTACTTTCCGCTGAAAGCGGGAGCGAGGCCATAGTGCGGGCACGGATTGTCATCGTCGAGGACGAGCCCGATCTCCGGGACGCGGTCGCCGAGTATCTCGGCGCCAACGGCTACGATGTGACCCAGGCCGGAAGCGCGGCCGAGGCGCGCGCCTTGCTGGAGACGGAATCGTTTCATTTGGCCATTCTCGACATCGCCATGCCGGGCGAGGACGGACTGTCGCTCGGCCGCTGGCTGCGCTCGAAAATACCGGTCGGCATCATCTATGCCACGGCTGCCGGCACCGCACTCGACCGCATTGTCGGGCTGGAGCTTGGCGCCGACGACTACATCGTCAAGCCCTACGAGTTGCGTGAGGTGCTGGCTCGTGTGCGCAGCGTGCTGCGCCGCGTTCCGCAGCCGAGCCCGCCCCAGGCGGCGAAGACACAAGCCGATGGCGGCCGCCGCCTGACCTTCGGCCCGTTCCAGGCCGACCTCGACGGCAGGCTTGTCACCGGCGCCAACGGCGCCGTCATCGACATGGCCAAGAGCGAGTTCGATGTGCTGGAGGTTTTCCTGACCCGCGCCAACCGGCTGTTGACGCGATCGGCGATCTCCGAGGCGATTGGTTTTGTTGAGGATCCTGAATCGTCGCGCGCCGTCGACATTCGCATCATGCGGCTGCGCAAGAAGATCGAAACCGATCCGGCCAATCCGAAATTTTTGCGCACAGTGCGCGGCGAAGGCTATATCTTCTCGCTGCCGACCGGTGACGGGCACTAGAGCAATTACAGGAAAAGTGTACGCGGTTTTCCGCCCGGAATTGCGTAAAAACAAAGAGATAGAGGCTTCTCCGTTTCCGTGAAACGGTGAAACGCTCTAGCAATTCCAGGAACAGTGCGTAGCGATTTCCGTTCGGGATTGCATTGAAACATGGAGCGTTTCACCTTTTTCGTGAAATGCTCCATAGCTGCCTAATTCGACGGCCCTTTACTGATGGCTGACATGACCGCTGAACCAGCACCACGTATGGACCCGCAAGGCGCTCGCCAGAGCGCCGCGATGGCGGCTGTGCGCGTCGTCCGCCGGTTGCGCGATGCCGGCGACTGGCAGCGCGAGATGGAAACCATCCTCGAAACGCTCTGCAGCGCCATGAATTGCCAGCGCGGCATCCTGTTCAGGCTGCGCGAATTGCCCGGCCAGGGCTTCGCCCAATCGGTCGCCGCCTACTGGATCGATCCTCGCTTCGGCGGCGAACTGGCTTCGCCGACGGTGATCATGCAGTCGATCGTCGATACCGATCCGCTGCTGGAGCGGATTGGAGAGGACGAGCGGCAAGGCAAGATCTTCGCCGGCCATACGCGCGATCTCGACGGGTTCCTCAGGGCCGATTTCGAAAAGCAGCACATCAAGTCGTTCCTGTCGGTATCGGTGTTCGCGCACGGTCATCTGTGGGGCACGTTCGCGGTCAATGACTGCCTAAACGAGCGCGAATGGACCGAAGAGGAAGAGGCGACGATGCACATCATTGCGCTCGCCATCGGCGACGCCATCGAGCACTCGCCGTCCGACGCCCATGCCAGCGAAGTCATCCGCCGCACCATGCTGCAGGCGTCGCTCGACGCCATCATCGTCATCGACGAGACCGGCTCGATCATCGAATTCAATCCGGCCGCCGAAAAGATGTTCGGCTATCAGCGCAGCGACATCCTCGGCAAGGACCTGCTCGATACCGTGGTGCCGGAATATTACCGCAAGGGCTATGTCTCGGGCGCCGAATACATGTCTGGCCGCGGCGCGCCGATGGTTGGCCAACGGCTTGAGACCGTGACACAGAATGCGGCCGGCGAGGTGTTTCCCATCGAATTGACGGCGACCGAGATGCGGGTGGCTGACCGTCAGCTCATCTTCGGTTCGATCCGCGATCTGCGCGATAAGCTGCGCGCCGAAGAAGAGATCAACCGCCAGCGCGAAAAACTGCACCAGAACGAGAAGATGGCGGCGATGGGTTCACTGCTGGCCGGTGTTTCGCACGAGCTCAACAACCCGCTCGCCGTGGTCGTTGCGCAGTCGACGCTGCTGCATGAATTCGCCACCGACCCGCAGACCAAGGTTCGCGCCGAGAAAGTGCGCGCCGCTGCCGAGCGCTGCGGCCGCATCGTCAAAAGCTTCCTGTCGATGGTGCGCCTGCATCCGGCGGCGCAGGCCGAGACCGATCTCAACCAGGTGATCCGCGCCGCACTCGAAGTAACCGCCTATGGCGCACGCTCGAGCGGCATCATCATCGACACCGATTTCGCGCCCGGCCCGCTGCTGGCGATGGCCGATGCCGACCACGTCACGCAGGTGGCCGCCAATTTCCTGATCAACAGCCAACACGCTCTGGCCGGTATCGGCGGCGACCGCCTGATCAAGGTGCGGACATTCCGCAGCGATCGCGGCAACCCCGGGTTTTCGGTCGAGGACAACGGACCGGGCATTCCCGAGGCGATCCGCAGCCGCATCTTCGAATCCTATTTCACCACCAAGCCGGTCGGCGTCGGCACCGGCATCGGCCTGTCGATCTCGAAATCGATCGTCGAGCGCCACAACGGCAATATCTGGTTCGAGGAGGTGCTGCCGCGTGGCGCGCGCTTCGTCGTCCAGCTGCCGGTAATCACCGGCGGCGCGGCAGCAGCCGGCGACAGCCCGGCTCGTTCCAGCGGCTTGCGCCATGCGCTGATCATCGACGACGAACCCGACGTCGCCGGCTCCCTCTCCGACATCCTGGAACTGATGGGTATCAAGTCGCGGGTCGTGCCGGCCTGGACGTCGGCGGCGGCGACCTTGACCGGCCACATGCCGCCAGACATCGTCTTTTCCGACTTGCGCATGCCCGGCACCAGCGGCATTGCCATCTACCGCGAATTGCTCGCCGACAACCTGGCGCTGGCCAAACGCTTCGTGCTGGTCACCGGCGACCTGATCGGCGCCAAGGCCGAGATCGAAGCCTTGCCGGCGCCGCAGCGCCCGCAAATCCTGGAAAAGCCGTTCTCGACGCTGGACGTCCGCGGCGTACTCTCGGCAATAGCCGACCAGGTCGCCGCCGCCGGCTAAGTTTTCGGAAGCACCCATGTAGGGTCTATCGAGATTCGGGTCAGGCCGAGTCGAGAATGGTGGTTCCCGAGAACCGGAGCGGAGCGTACTTGAAGTACGCGAGCACCGGAAGCGCAGGGAACCTCCATGCGCAGGCCGGCCTCACCCGAATATCGATAGGCCCTAAAAAAGAGGCTCCCGACCGAGGGAAGCGGCGGGAGCCAAGAACGAGCGCGGGAGGAAGCGCTCGGGAGGTTCAGAAAACGTTGGGTGTCGTGGTCAGCGGCGCTGCGTTGGCGATCATGCGGACGGAACGCGCCTTGTGCACGCCGGACTGGGCGGCGATGACGCGCAGGCACTCCGCGCTCTCGGCGCCCCAGGCCTGACCCTGGCAGGCAAAATCGATTTCCGGCTCCGGCAGCCGGGCGGTCTTGATGGTGGTCGGCGCGCCCTGGACAACATTGGCCGGCGGGTTGAGCGAAGCAAAAGCCGGACCGGAAGCCGGTGTCAGGAACATGACGGCCAGAGCGCAGGCGCCCAGCATGGAGAACATCGCAACCGGATGGTCGCTGGCGCGCTGACGCAGTGCCAGTTTGGCGCGTCGTTCGTTGCTAGTGATCTCGACTTTCGTATGCATTGCTGCTCCCCTTCGTTTTCTTATGAAACGAACCTAAGCGCGCCTGGTAACAGGCGAATGATGCGCTTGGCTTGCCCGCGTAACAGGTTTGAAACAAGAAATTCGGGCATATCCGGACAGATCCGGTCATGTGCCGACGGCAAGATGCGTTTGCGAAGCTGTTTCATCCGGGCAATCAAATGTTGACGACAGGCGGGCCGCGAACGCACCAAGCCCGCTTCCTGTCGGCCGCACTATGAACAAGCTCACACTGCGGATCGAATTTGCGGACGCCAGGTATTTTCGTCTCGGAGCGGGCCGTGTTTGCAAGCTCGGCACGGCCAAATCCGCATGCCGGACAGCTATTTCACGCCCCCGGTTAACGCCCGGATATTCCGGGATTTTCTGGCTTTCAGCTGGTCCTGTTGTGCCGACTTGAAAAGTTGTGATTTCTACAAGCCATTGCATTTCAATGTAAAATATGGTTTTATTGAATGAGTATTCAATAAAAGAAGAGCTTTTTTATGAACCCGCATCTCCGTGACGTGGCGATCCCCAATGATTGGGACCGGCGGGGTCTGCCGGGCTGGAGTTATCACTCCGACGCGCTTCTCGAACTTGAGAAGGAATACGTCTTCCGGAACCATTGGCAGATCGCCGGCCATGTCTGCGACGTGCCGAATGCCGGCGACTATCTGACTATGGACGTGGTCGGCGAGCGGGCGCTCATCGTGCGCGGCAAGGACGGCATCGTGCGCGCCTTCAACAACATGTGCCGGCATCGCGGCAGCCGCGTCGTCGCCGACAGCCAGGGCACCTGCAAGAACGCGCTGGTCTGCCCGTTCCATGGCTGGGTCTACAATCTCGACGGCACGCTGCGCGGCGCCGCCCGGCCGCGCTCCTTCCCCGAGCTCGACAAGACCGAATTCGGCCTGATGCCGCTCAACCTCGAGATATGGATGGGCTTCATCTTTGTCCGCTTTCGCAAGGGCGGCCCGCAGCCTTCGGTGGCCGAACTGTTGAAGCCGATCGAGGCCGAGATGGCACACTACAATGTGACCGAGATGGTGCCGTCCTGGGGCATCTGGACACAGAAGACGCCGGTCAACTGGAAGTCGGTGCGCGACGTCGACAATGAAGGCTACCACGTTGCCATGGCGCATCCGGCGCTGCAGGATCTCTACGGCTCAACCTATTTCGACGAGCCGTTCATCGACGGCGTGTCGCGCTCGTTTGCCACCTACAATCCGCATGCCGGCCGGCGCTGGAGCGTGCGCGAATACATCAAGCTCACGCCCGATGCCTCACACCTGCCGGAGCATCTGCGCAGGGCCTGGATCTATTACGGCATCTTCCCCAACAACGCGCTGTCGATCATGCCGGAATCGGTGCAGTTCTATCAGGAGTTCCCGCTGTCGACCGGCGAGACGCTGCTGCGCGGCGCCATCTACCGCTACCCCGACGAGACCCGGGAACAGGCGGCCGCCCGCTATCTCGCCTACCGCATCGACCGGGACACCATGAACGAGGACGTGCAGCTTTCCGTCTGGTCAAACGAGTCCATGATCTCGGAGGCCTTCGAGGGTTTTTATCTCTCCGACCTCGAATACGGTGTGCGCACCCACCACGACCATCTGCGCAAGCAGATCCCGGTGCTGGGCCTGGAGACGGCGCCGGAGGAGAAGGACATGTGGAACCTCAATGAGGCTATGCGCTCGCAGGTGTAGGGGCGGAACTGCCAGTCACCCCTGCCACACGCCCTCTTTGCGCAGATCATCCATGGTCCGCGAAATGCCTTCGCGCAGGATCGCCACCATGTCGTCGATCTGCTCTCGCGTGATGATCAGCGGCGGCGACATCACGCACATGTTGATCAGCGGCCGGACCAGGAGGCCGAGTTCGTGGCAATGCGCGTCGATGCGCTTGCCGACATCCTTGTCGAGCTGCAGCGGATCCTTGCTTTCGCGGTCGGCTACGCACTCGACGCAGCCCATCAGGCCCATGCCGCGGACTTCGCCAACCAGCGGCAGTTCCTCCAGCGTCTTCAACTGCGCCTGGAAATAGGGCGCGACATCGCGCGTGTGGGCCAGCACGCTGTCTTCCAGGATATCGAGGTTCTTCAGCGCCACCGCGCAGCCGATGGGATGACTGGTATAGGTCAGGCCATGGCCGAACATCGCATCGGGATGGTTGGAACGGCGCATTTCCTGAAGCAGCCGCTCCGAGATGATGACGCCGCCAAGCGGGAAATAGCCTGATGTAACGCCCTTGGCGAAGGTGATCATGTCGGGGTCGATGCCGAAGCCATCGCCGGAGGCAAAGACATGGCCGAGCCGCCCGAAGCCGGTCACCACCTCATCGGAGATATAGAGGATATCGTTGTCCCTGCAGATTTCGCGAATGCGCTTGAGATAGCCATCCGGCGGCACGACGACGCCGCCGGATGCCTGCACCGGTTCGCCGACGAAAGCACCGATCTTCTCTGCGCCGACGCGGGCGACCGTATCGCGAAACTGATCGACCAGGAAATCGCAGAAGGCGGCGATGTCAATGCCTTTCGGCCGCCGGAACGGGTCTGGCGAGGACAGTTTGACGACCAGATCGTCGGCGCCGTCCATCCAGTCGCGGTCGCGCGGCCGGCCGTTGAGCGAGGCCGACAGATAGGTCGAGCCGTGATAGGCGCCGCCGCGGCTGAGGATCAGCTTCTTTTCCGGCCGCCCGCGCACATTGTTGTAGAACTGCATGAAGCGCAGTGCCGTCTCGACAGCCGACGATCCGCCGGTGGTGAAGAAGGTATGGCTGAGATCGCCCGGCGCATGATCGGCGAGGCGCTTGGCGAGCTCGGCCGACGGCGCATTCATCGTATACCAGGGCGTGTTGTAGGACAGCATCATCGCCTGGTCGTACATCACCCTGGCCAGCTCCTCGCGGCGGTGGCCGACATTGATGCACCACATGCCGGCCGGCCCGTCGATCAGTCGCTTGCCTGTTACATCGGTGATGTAGATGCCATCGCCCTCGCCAATCAGCGCACGCGCTTCATTGCCGACCGAGCCGGCATAAGGCCAGGGCTGGATGAGATGGCGCTTGGCCAGCTCGACCGCATCGCCACCGTCAGCCATTTCCATCGCTCTTAGGTCTCTTGCAGCCGCCATCATTGCCTCGCATCGTCTGAGCGTAATTTCACCGGACAGAACATGAAGCGCCAAGGGCAGGAAAGCCGGCTTTCTTCACTCCATTTTGAATGTCCGTTCAATCAATATTACAGAAATAGCGCTTGATTTCAATGCACGGATGCGCTCATGATGAAAGAAAGCCGGCAAGCTTGGAGCGCGCAACCAGCAAAGCGCGCTCCGCAAAAATTGGGAACAGGCAGCCGGCCCGGTCGAAGGGAGCATCATGGCGGAACAGTTCGAGCCAGCAACCGAGATCACGCCCGGGTCGCTGCAATGACGGTAGCTGCCGAAGGGGTGCCCACGCGGCGCATGACGCGAGCAAGGCGAAACGCCCTTCTGCAGTCCGAGTCCGTCCAGGGCCTTGCCCTGATCAGCCCGACCTTGGTCTACGCTTTGATCCTGCTGCTGGTGCCGATCCTGGTGGTCTTCGCCCACTCCTTCTGGACGCAGAACTACCTCACCATCGACCATACATTCACGCTGGAGAATTATCGCATCGCGCTGACCGAGCCGATCTACCGCGATCTGCTCTGGCGCTCGCTCTACATTTCGCTGACGGTGAGCTTTTTCACCGTCATCCTCGCCTATCCGATCGCCTATTTCATCTCGTTCCATGGCGGTCGCCACAAGAGCCTGTGGCTGTTCCTGATTACCATCCCGTTCTGGACCAGCTATCTCCTGCGCGTGATGTCATGGAAAGTCATCCTCGGCTATAATGGCGTGCTGAATTCCGGCCTGATGGGCCTCGGCATCATCGACGAACCATCGACCGCGCTACTCTACAATTCCAGCGCCGTCATCATCACGCTCACACACGCCTGGGCGGCCTTCGCCATCCTGCCGATCTTCGTTTCGCTCGAGAAGGTCGACCGCACCTTGGTCGAGGCTGCCACCGATCTTGGCGACGGCCCGCTGCGCTCCTTCCTGCGCGTGACGCTGCCGCTGTCGGCGCCGGGCGTCATCTCGGCCGCTCTCATCGTCATGATCCCCACCGTCGGCGACTATGTCACCCCAAGGCTGGTCGGCGGCAAGGATGGCGTGATGATCGCCAATGCCATCGAGTCGCAGTTCCATAAGGCCTCCAACTGGCCACTCGGCGCGGCACTGTCCGTGACCACCATGCTGGTCGTGACGCTGATGGCGGGCGCCACCGTGCTCATCATCCGCGCGCTGCAGAGGCTGGCGCGATGACAGCGAGGCGGCGCCTTTTTCCCGGCGGCTGGCTGTCCGCCTACGCCTTCCTCTACGTCGTCTTTCTCTATCTGCCGGTGATCTTCCTGCCGATCTTCTCGATCAACACCGCGCCGACGCCAAAATTTCCTCTCACCGGCTATACGCTGAAATGGTACCAAGACCTGCCGAAGACGCCGGCGCTGCTTGACGCCGCCTGGAACAGCCTGATCGTCGGTATCTCGGCATCGGTGCTGGCGACGCTGCTCGGCATCCTCGCCGCCCGCTCGATCACCCGCTACCGCTATCCCGGCCGCCGCACAATCAATGGCCTGATCATGGCGCCGCTGGTGCTGCCGGAAATCATCCTCGCCATCTCCATGCTGCTGGTCATGCTGCAACTGGGCTTGAGCCTTTCGCTGTTCACCGTCGTACTCGGCCATGTCCTGATCTGCATTCCCTATTCGATGACGGTGCTGACCGCCGGTTTCGAGGGCTTCGACCGCAGCCTCGAAGAAGCCTCCGCCGATCTCGGCGAGAGTGCCTTCGGCACCTTCCGGCGGGTGACGCTGCCGATGGTGGCGCCGGCGATCATTTCCAGCCTCCTGGTCTGCTTCACCATCTCGCTCGACGAGTTCGTCATCGCTTTCTTCCTGACCGGCACCGAGACGACGCTGCCGATCTATATCTGGGGCCAGTTGCGCTTTGCCGCCAAACTGCCGGGTGTGTTGGCGCTGGGCACGCTGCTGCTGGTTGCCTCTTTCGTTTTGATGACCGTTGCCGAGATCCTGCGCCGCCATGCGGCCAGACGCACCCAGAGCGAGGGAGGCCTCTATGCCTGAGCAGTCCCGGGCCGAACGGCCTCAGGATGAGCCATCCAAGCAAGATAAGTCCGAGCGGGCCCAATCTGATCGACCCCAAACCGACCGAGCAATGATCGAAATCCGCAGCGTTACCCGCAGCTATGGGGCGTTCAAGGCGCTCGACGACGCCTCGCTGACCATCAAGGAGGGCGAGTTCTTTTCGCTGCTCGGCCCTTCCGGCTGCGGCAAGACCACGCTGCTGCGCATGATTGCCGGTTTCGACAACCCGACCAGCGGCTCGATCTCGGTCGGCGGCCAGTCGATGGAAGGCATCCCGGCCAACCGCCGGCCGACCAACATGGTATTCCAGAGTTATGCCATCTTCCCGCATCTCAATGTGGAGCAGAATGTCGCCTATGGGCTGAAACGGCTCAGGCTGGGAGGAACGGAAGAAAAGCGCCGCGTCGAGGAAGGGCTGGCGCAGGTGTCGCTCACCGGCCTCGGCAAACGCCTCGCCACCGAGCTTTCCGGCGGCCAGCGCCAGCGCGTGGCGCTCGCCCGCGCCTTGGTGATGCGGCCCAAGGTGCTGCTGCTCGACGAGCCGCTGTCGGCTCTCGACAAGAAATTGCGCGAGCAGATGCAGGTCGAACTGCGCCGCCTGCAGCAGGCGGTCGGCATCACCTTCGTGCTGGTCACCCATGACCAGTATGAGGCGCTCGCTATGTCCGACCGCATCGCCGTAATGTTCGGCGGCAAGATCGCCCAGGTCGCCTCGCCCAAGGAAATCTACCAGCGGCCGGTCAACCGCCAGGTCGCCGATTTCCTCGGCGGCATGAATTTCGTAAAAGCGCAGATCATAGAGGAGAATGCCGCCTCGCTGGTCGTCGACACGCTGGGCTTCGGCCGGGTCAGGACCGACAAGCCGAAGGCCTTCGTGCGCAATGGCGGCGGCGCCATGCTGGGCATCAGGCCGGAGCGATTGCGCGTGCTGTGGGACAACGCGACGGCGAAATTCGAAGTGGCCGGCAAGGTGGTCGAACGCCACTATTTTGGCGAGATCACCCATCTCATCGTCGAGATACCCGGATTGGAAAAGCCACTGTCGGTCACCGAGACCAACGACTTCGGCGCCGACGATATCCCCGTCGGCACTTCGATCCGCCTCGGCTACGATCCGGAGGCCTTGGTGGCGATGGCGGACTGAGCATGATCCCGAAAAGTGGAAACCGGTTTTCGGAATAAGATCATGCTCCACTAAGAATTTTAAGTTCCGTCGCGATCTGTTTGGCTGCGATCCGCCCCATCACGATGGCGCCTTCGACATAACCCGGGAATGACGGCGACAGTTCCGACGATGCGAAATGAACAGGATCTGCGCCGGCACGGATCGTGCGCTCGGCATCCCTTGCCGTCACATCGACAATAAGGTCGCTGTAGGCGCCGCCGCTCCAGCGGTCATCGATCCAGTCGCGCTGGCTGAAATCGATAATATCGGCCGCCTCCGGGCCAAGGGCATCAACGAGCCTTGCCGTGACCTCCGCACGCAGCGCCGCGTCCGCGAGCGGACGCCAACGCAACGCCAGTGGTCCGCCGACGAAGACGACCAGCGCGGCATGTTGCGCATCCTTGCTGGCGTCACAGGCGAACAGGCCCGGCAGGTCGCGCCACATCACCATGCCGCACAGGTCGCGCTCGCGCCAGAACGGCGTGGGATAACGCACCAGGATCTTGATCACCGCACCGCTTTCCCAGACGCCGAGCGCCTTTGCGAGAGCCGGCGGCAGAGCGGGCGCGAAATCCAGCTTCGCGGCCGTCGCCGGCGGCAGCGCGACCAGCACTTTTCGCGCTTCGATGGAGTTGCTCGCCGAGACGGCACGAACCCGTTGCGGCCCGTGCTCGATGCGCGTAACCGGTTCGTTCAGCCAAACCCTGTCGCCGAGATCTCCCGCCATGTCGTCGGCCAGCGACTGCATGGTTTCGAGCAGCGAATACTGCAGCTCCGGCACCTCGTTGGTGATGCGGCGGTCATTGTCGATGAGGTACCACAGCGGCACCTTGTGCATCGCCAAGCACCACAGGCCTTCGATCATCGAGCGGAAAGCCGTCTTGGCGTCAGTGGGATCATGCTGGCGTTCGAGCCAGGCGGCAGCGCTCATGCCGGCGATCGAGGGATCGTCCGGCTCGATCGCATTCATCCGCTCGCGGATTGCCATCGCGCCATGATAGGTCCGTTCGGCCTCTTCGACCGACAGCGATGGATGGGTGATGAAATCGCCATTCACATAGGTTTCGACGAAGGCCTTGCCACGGGACGCGGCCAGCGCCGTCACCTCCGGCATGTCTTCGCAGAAAAACTGGCCGCCGCTGTCGATGCGCTCGCCAAGCCCGTTGCGAATAGCCTCGACCCTGCCGCCGACGCGGTCGCGTGCCTCGAGCAGCACGACATTGATGCCGGCCTTTCTCAGCTCAAGCGCAGCCGACAGGCCGGTGAAACCGGCGCCGACGATGACGACATCGGTTCTTTCAGTCCTGTCGCTCAATAGCCGGCCTTGATCTTCTCGAATTCCGTGACCATGCGCTGCTTGAGCTCAGGCGGCACCGGCTGCTGGAACAGCGTCTTGTCCAAGAACTTGTCGAGATTGTCGAAGCCACGGTCGCTCAGCACCTGATGGTCGATCGCGGCCATCCCGGCGCTGTTGCCGTGGCCGTAGCCGAAGGTCTTGACCAAGTAATCGGACACGGCATGCGCGTTGACCGCACTGAGGAAATCACAGGCCTGATCGAGCTTGCCCGGCGCGTCCTTCATCAGCACATAGCCGCACACCCAGGTGGATATGCCTTCCCTGGTGTCGCGGTTCATGGCGATCGGCATGCCTTGGCCCTTGAGCGTCACGAAGGTCTCATTCCAGCCCCAGACGAGGTCGACCTCATTGCCGGTAAAGGCCTGGTTGAGGTCGGTGTCGTCGGTCCAGTAAAAGCGGATGTTCTTGTGGACGTCACGCAGGAAGGCGGACGCCTCCTGGAACTGCGCGTCGGTCATCTTGGTCCAGTCCTTGAGGCCGATGACCAGGCTGGCCAGCGCATAGGCGTCATCGACATTGTCGCCGATGGTGACGCGGCCCTTGAATTTGGGATCGGCGAAAATCTTCAGCGACTGCGCTTCCTCCGCCGTGACCTTGTCGGTGCGGTAGAGCAGCGAAGTGTTGCCCCAGTCGAACGGCATGAACCAGGCCTTGCCGTCGGCGGTGACGGCGAGATCCTTCATCGCCATGATGCCGGGATTGAGATCCTTCCAGCCGGCGATCCGGGAGGTGTCGAGCGGTTGCAGAATGCCGGCCGCGCGCCACTTGGTCACGCTTTGCGAGCAGGGGTGGGCGATGTCGGCCTTGAAGCCGGCGCGCATCTTCTGGAACGCTTCCTCCTCGTCGCCGAAGAAAGCAAAGGTCGGCTCGGCGCCGTATTTGGCGGTGTAGTCGGGGTGCAGCAACGGATCTTCATAGCCTGACCAGTCGAACACGACGAGGTCGCCGCCGCCTTCGGCATAAGCAAGCACGGCGCCGGCGCCGACTGTAAGAGCAGCGGCAAGGGCGAGGCGGCGAAGCATGGAATTCATGGCGCGAAACTCCTCATCGCGAAAAGCGGCCGGGCGACGTTACGGAATTTCAGCGGCCTTGGCGAGACCGTCTGCCCGGCGCACTGACAGGCAGACGGAGGAGGCCGGACAGAGCTTTAGTAGCCTGCCTTGATCTTCTCGAATTCGGCGATCATCTTGAGCTTGAGCGACGACGGCACGGGCGATTGGAACAGGGTCTTGTCGACGAATTTCTGCACGTCGTCATAGCCCTTTTCTTTCAGGATCGCCGGGTCGACGCCGGCCATGCCCTTGGCGTTGGCCTGGCCATAACCCCAGTCCTTGACCAGCACCTTGGCGGTCTCGGGATCGTTGATCGCGTTGAGGTAGTCATAGGCCTTGTCGACATTGCCGGGTGCGTCCTTGAACAGCACGTAGCCGCAGACCCAGGTCGAGATGCCTTCGTCCGTATCCTTCTTGGACTTGATCGGCACACCGGCAGCGACGGATTGTACCGTGGCATCGTTCCATGCCCAGGCGAGATCGACCTCGCCGCCGCTCAGCAACTGCACGACGTCGGTGGTATCGGTCCAGTAGGAGCGGACATTTTTGTGCACCTGACGCAGGAAGTCGGAAGCCTGCTTGAACTGGTTGTCCGTCATCTTGGTCCAGTCCTTGAGCCCGATGGCAAGGCTGGCCAGCGCATAGGCGTCGTCGACATTGTCGCCGATTGAGACCCGCCCCTTGAACTTGGGATCGGCGAAGGCCTTCAGCGACTGCACATCCTTCGCGTCGATCTTGTCGGAGTTGTAGGTGAGCTGG
Source organism: Mesorhizobium sp. LNJC391B00 (assembly GCF_000502535.1). Lineage (NCBI taxonomy): Bacteria > Pseudomonadati > Pseudomonadota > Alphaproteobacteria > Hyphomicrobiales > Phyllobacteriaceae > Mesorhizobium > Mesorhizobium sp. LNJC391B00. Next base: position 154,300 of record NZ_AYWI01000011.1, on the reverse strand, counting down.
GTGTTGCCCCAGTCCCACGGCATGAACCAGGCCTTGCCGTCCGAAGTGGTGGCCAGATCCTTCATCGCCATGATGCCGGGATTGAGATCCTTCCAGCCGGTGATTTTCGAGGTGTCGAGCGGCTGCAGCAGCCCCGCCTCGCGCCACTTTGTCACGCTCTGCGAGCAGGGATGGCCGAGATCGGCCTTGAAACCGGAGCGCACTTTCTCGAAGGCTTCGTCCTCGTCGCCGAAGAAGGCGAAGGTCGGCGAGTCGCCGTTCTTCTCGACATATTTGGGGTGGAAGCTCGGGTCCTCATAGCCGGACCAGTCGAACACGATCAGGTCCTTGTCGGCGGCGACCGCAATCGCCGCGGCCGAACCAGCCAGCGTCGCCGTCAGCGCCAATGTCAGTGTCAGGCGTCGAGTTATTCTTTTCATGCTGTTCCATCCTCTTTGTTTTTGATTGTTCGCTCCGGCTTGGATCTGCCGGTTGTTGTCAACGTCCGCTGTCCGGCGGGTAGTGTTTCGGAAAGGCGGCCGACAGGAATTCGTTTGCCGCCTGCAGCGCGCTCTCACGGGTGACGTCCTCGGTCCCCATCATCAGCCGCAGCCACAAGCCCTCCAGCATGGCGCTGAGCGCGAGCGCCATGACCTGCGGCTCATAGCCATAACCACCGCCCTGCTTGAGCGTGGCACAGAGGTCGATGAAGATCTTCTGGTAGGCCGCGTCGCGCGCGCCGCACAGCGCCTGGTAGGTCGGCCGCGACTTGGCCTCGCCCCAGAACGCGCACCACGCCGCGAGCTTGCGCTTGTTGCAGATCGAACGGTCGAAATCGGCGGCGACCAGCGCCCGCAGCTGCCGGGCTGGATCCTTGCCGGCCTTGGTCAGCGCGACGCGCCAATGCGCCGCATATTCGTCGGCCATATAGGCCAGGGTGGCGACGAGCAGCTTCTCCTTGCTCTCGAAATGGAAGTTGACGATGCCGCGCGACAGGCCGGCGCCGTCAGCGACATCGGCCATCGTCGTTTCCGAATAACCGCGCTTGGCCAGCGAATCGATGGTCGCTTCGATCAGCTGCTGTTGCCTGACCTCCTTCGACGCCTTGCGGCCGCGTTTTTCCGGTTCGGTTTTTCCAGACGTGTCGGAGGATCGCTCTTCGCGCGCAGCTTTCATCGGTGCCGTCATGCTCCACATTGCCGGCTATCCCACCACAGCCGGCTTCCACCCGCGAAGATGAGTGGGACGGTGCTCGCCACTGTCAAGCACCTTCTGCATGGCCTCCCAGGTTCGTATGTTCTTGTCGACATAGGCCGCTCCGACCGCGGCTGCCGCCGTCTGGTAGAGCGGGCCTTTCAGCCTTTCCAGCTCGCCGCGTGCGACCTCGCGATACCAAGAATTGCGGTCCTTCACAGTGACATCGGCAAAGCCGGCGCTGCGCATCGCTTGCGCATAGCGTGCCGGCGAGGCCATGGCGAAGGACAGGCCTTCGGCCGCGACATAGGCCTTCATCTCAGATGACGGCTCGCCGTCATGGCCGATCAGCCAGTCGGAGGCGGCAAGGACGCCGCCCGGCTTCAGCACGCGAAAGATTTCGGCAAACAGCGCGTCCTTGTCGGGCACGTGCACCAGCGCATCCTTGGAGAAGACGACATCGAACGAAGCGTCGGCAAAAGGCAGCGGCCCCGGCGGCGCCTGGACGAAGCTGGCGCGGTCTGAAAGCCCTCGTGCAGCGGCATGCTTTCTGGCCGCCTCGATCACCGGCCGCTCGATGTCAAAGCCGGTGGCATGAGCGGCACCGTGGCGCTCGACCAGATGCAGCGCGATGCCGCCGGAGCCGCAGCCTATGTCGAGGATCGTCTTGCCCCTGAGCGACAGCCCTTCGACCACCCGGTCGACCTCGTCTGGTCCGCCCGGCGACAGATAGCCCTCGCCCCACAGCGCCTCGAGGAAGCGGATCGCGGCGTCGTCATATTCCGGCTCGCCATCTGCCGTTTCGATCATCAGACCTTAAGTCCCGTCAGCCGAATTGCGCAGGTTCGAATGCCGGCAAAGCGTAGCGTATTAACAGGAAAACGCAATATCATTTGTTGAACATTCATTCAGAATGGCTGGACAGAATAGCCGCTGCCGTGCCAAATTCCGCGCGTTCGGCGACAAATCACGCGAAAATGAAGGGTCGAGCACCATGAAGGCTGGGCGCGAATGAAAGCTTGGGATGCGATCGTCATCGGCGGCGGACACAACGGCCTGGTCAACGCCTGCTATTTGCAACGCGCCGGGCTCGACGTGCTGGTGGTGGAAAAGAACGACTGGGTCGGCGGCGCCGCCACCAGCCGCGAGCTGACGCCGGGCTTCCTCTACTCCAACTGCTCCTATGTCTGCTCGCTGTTTCGCCCCGAGATCATGCGCGACCTCGAACTGCCGCGTTTCGGCTTGCAGGTTATTTCCTATGAAGGCGGCGCCGTGTTCACCCGCGACGGCGACTACCTCGCCAACTACCGTGACCACGATGCGCACCGGCGCGAATTCGCCCGCTTCTCCAGGCGCGACGCGGAGGCCTATGACCGCTATTCGCGCGACGTGACGCGGCAGTGCCGTTTCATCCAGCCGCTGCTGATGCGCACCGCACCGGACCCGGCCAGTCTCAAGCCGCGCGACCTCGGAGAGCTTCTCTATCTCGGCAAGAAATTCGTCGGCCTGTCATCAGAAGAAATGGCGCTGACGCTGCGCTTCTGGACCATGTCGATCTCGGAATTCCTCGACGAATATTTTGAGACCGATGTCATCAAGGCGAACTTCGCTTTGTCCGGCATTATCGGTACCGCGCTCGGGCCGATGTCGCCCGGCACAGCCTACGTGCTGCTGCACCATTATATGGGTGAGGTCGACGGCTCGGTCGGCGCCTGGGGCTATGCGCGCGGCGGCATGGGCGCCGTCACGAAGGCGCTCGCCGCTTCCTTCAAGGCGTCCGGCGGCGCTATCCGCACCGGCGCCGAGGTCGACCATGTGCTGGTGAGCCGAGGCAAGGCCAAGGGCGTGGTGCTGGCCGGCGGCGAGGAGGTCTACGGCAAGCTCGTCGTCTCCAACGCCGACGTCAAACGCACATTCCTGAAACTGGTCGAGGAGAAGGAACTGCCCGACATTTTCCTGCGGCGGGTCAGGAACTTCAAGATCCGCGGCTCCTCCGGCAAGGTCAACATCGCGCTGGATTCTCTGCCGGAATTCCCGGCACTGCCGAAGGATTCACCCGTTTATCGCGGCGACATGCATTTCACCGATTCCATGGAGCGCATGGAGCGCGCCTATGACGACTGGAAGGTCGGTCGCTGGTCGGTCGACCCATTCCTCGACATGGTCATCCCAACGACGCTCGACCCGACCATGGCGCCGCCGGGCAAGCATTTCATGAGCTGCTTCGTGCAGTACGCACCGCCCAAGGTGAAGGGCCAGGACTGGACCGATGCCGACCGCGACGGTTTCGCCGAAAGCGTAGTTGCGCAGATCGCCGAATACTCGCCAGGCTTCCGCGACCGCATCGTCCATATGGAGGTGCGCACGCCACGCGAGATCGAGGCCGAGGTTGGGCTGACCGAAGGCAATATTTTCCAGGGCGAGCTGACCTTCGACCAGCTGCTGTTCAACCGGCCGGTGCCGGGCTACGCACAATACCGCTCGCCGGTCGGCGGGCTCTATATGTGCGGCTCCTCGACACATCCCGGCGGCGGCGTCATGGGCGCACCCGGCCGCAATGCGGCAGCCGAGATCCTGCGCGACCTCGCCAAATCGACCTCCCATATGAGCGCGGCCCATGACGTCATTTGATGCCATCATCATAGGCGGCGGCCATAACGGCCTTGTCGCTGCCGCCACTCTGGCCAAGGCCGGCCGCAAGGTGCTGGTGCTGGAAGCGGCCGGCGATGTCGGCGGCGCGGCGCGCACCGAAGAGTTTGCGCCGGGTTTTCGGGTCTCCTCGATCGCGCATGTGCTGAACCGCCTGCACCCCGACGTGGTGAAGACATTGGAGCTGGAGAAACACGGGCTGCAGGTCACCCGTACAGACTTCATGCCGTCGGTCGCCTTGGCGAAGGACGGCCCGCCGCTTGTCCTGCACGGCGCCTACGGCGAGGTGCTGACCGGTTCCACTCCGTCCGAGCAGTACGCCTGGAGGGAATTGCGCGCGCAACTCATGCGCTATGCCGGCATCCTGAAACCGTTCCTGTCGCGGCGCCCGCCCGATCTCGGTGGCATGTCGCTGCTTGAAACCGCAGCGCTCGGCCAGACGGCCGCGGCGCTGAAAAAGCTCGGCAAGGAAGACATGCGCGACTTCCTGCGCGTTCTCCTGATGAACGTCGCCGACCTGCTCGACGAGCAGCTTGCCGATATCAGGCTGAAGGGCCTGCTTGCCTTCGACGCCACGCTTGGTAGCCATCTCGGTCCGCGCTCGCCGACCTCCCTGCTCGGCCTCTACTATCGGCTGGCCGGCGAGACCGGCGGCAAAACCGGCGCGCAGATGCTGCCGAAAGGTGGGATGGGTGCAGTCGTCGCCGCGATCCGCGCGGCGGCGGAGAAAGCCGGCGTCACCATCCGCACGGCAGCGCCCGTGGCCAGGATAGTCGTCGAGAAAGGCCGCGCCGTCGGCGTGACCCTCGACAGCGCCGAGGTGCTGCACGCCAGAACGATCGTCTCCGCCATCAACCCGGCGACCACCATGCTCGGCCTGGTCGGGTCACGCGAGATCGGCACCGGCTTCGTGCGCAAGGTGAAAAACATCCGCATGAGGGGCGACGCGGCGAAGCTCCATCTGGCGCTCAATCGGCCACCGCAATTTTCCGGCGTCGACACCGATAATCGGAAGGGCCGTCTGGTTATCGCGCCCTCGCCCGACCATGTCGAGCGCGCCTTCAACCCGTCGAAATATGGCGAGTTCTCAGCCGAACCAGTGATGGAGATCACACTGCCGTCGCTCTCCGACCCGTCGCTCGCGCCAAGCGGCGCCTGTGTACTGTCGGCTGTCGTGCAATACGCGCCTTATGCGCTGAAAGAGGGTTGGGACGCCGGCAAGCCGAAATTCCTCAGAGCTGTTATGGCGCAGCTCGAAGCCTACGCCCCCGGTATCGGCAAGTCCGTGCTGCATGCCGAGCTTTTGACGCCAGCCGATATCGAAGCCAACTGCCGCATGCCGGGCGGCCACTGGCACCACGGCGAATTGCAGGCCGACCAGATGTTGATGTCGCGGCCGGTCTCCGGCTGGTCGGGCTACGACACGCCGATCGAGGGGCTGTTCCTGGCCGGCGCCGGTTCGCATCCAGGCGGCGGCGTTTCGGGTGCTCCCGGTTTGAATGCGGCGCGGCGCATCATCGCGATGAAGGGATGATCGGATGTTTCAGCCAGTCAACGCTGCACTCTACGGCGAAGGAATGCCGTCATGACGAGTCCGATCAACAACGCCGCCCGCACCACAGCGCAGGGCCATTTCCGCACCTTGCGTCTCGGCACGCCGTTCCAGCCGCGCATCGATGCGGTGGCCAAAACTCAGGACTGGTACAATTGGGCCGGCTATCGCGCGCCGCATTCGCTGTGGGACGAGGAACTCGAATATTTCTCCATCCGCAGCCAGGCGGCTTTGTTCGACATCTCGCCGATGACCAAATACCGCATCGAGGGGCCGGATGCCGAAGCCTTCCTCGATCGCGTCACGCTGCGCGATGTCACCAAGCTGAAACCCGGCCGCGTCCACTACACCGCATGGTGCGACGACGAAGGTTTTGTCCTCGATGACGGCACGCTGTTCCGGCTGTCGCCGACCCGCTTCCGCCTGTGTTCGCAGGAGCGGCACCTGCCCTGGCTGCTCGACAGCGCCATCGGTTTCGAAGTGACCGTCGAAGAAGAGACTGAAAGCGTCGCTGGTCTCGCTCTGCAAGGCCCAACCTCCTTCGCCGTGCTGCGCGAGGCCGGCTTTGCCGGCGTTGAAAAACTCAAAGTGTTCGATCTCGCCGAGTTCCCGCACGATGGCGGCACTATCACCATCTCGCGCACCGGCTTCACCGGCGATCTCGGCTACGAACTGTTCGTGCCGGCCGAAAAAGCGCTCAGCCTCTGGGACCGCCTGATGACGGCAGGCGAACTGCGCGGCATCCGCGCCATCGGCTACGCCGCCCTCAACCGCGCCCGGCTGGAAGCCGGCCTCATCGTCGCCAATGCCGACTTCACCACCGCAGACCATGCCATTCGCGCCGACCGTCTGCGCATGCCGGACGAGATCGGTCTCGGCTTTATGGTCGCCCTGGGAAAAGGCCATTTCAATGGCCGCCGCGCCATCCTCGAAGCCCGTGCCAAACGCAAGCTGCTTTACGTGCTGGTCGGGTTGGAGATCGAAGGCAACATCCCGGCCGAACACGCCATCGTCTATCACAAGAAGCATCAGGAGGTCGGCCTGGTCAGCGCCGCCATGTGGTCGCCGATGGCCAAGCGCAACATTGCCATCGCCTCGCTGACGCGTCCCTATGGTGATACGATGGTGGAAGACCTCTGGGTCGAGATCTACGCCATGCGCGAGTTGCAGTACCAGAAGCTGATGAAGCGGGCCAAGGTGGTGGCCCGTCCTTTCATCAAGCTCGACCGCCGCACCGCCAATCCGCCGGCGGATTTCTGATCATGGCCGACGAACCGGATGATGAGACGGAAGCCGCCGAACAGTGGCAGCTGGTCAACACGCCGCTCGGCGAAAAATGGTCGGGTCGTACCCGCTATGCCGCCGCCATGTACTTCTACAAGCGCGGCGAAATGAGCGCCGAGACGCTGGAAGTCTACCGCATCTGCGCGCGGCTGGACTGGGAGAACCCGCTGCCGATGATCAGGGATCGCGGCGGCCAGGATTGGCTGAAGCGCATGGGCGCTTAAGCCTCAGCCTATGGTTCTTTCGAGAACGCTCAGCCAGTTGCGATAGGCTATCTTCTCGATCAACGCGCGTCCGAAACCGCGCGCGGCCAGCGCATCTATCAGCTTCGGCAGACCGGCAACGTCGCCGATGACGGCCGGAATCATCGCCCCGTCGAAATCGGAGCCGAGACCGACGCCGTCCTCGCCCAGCGCCTGCAGCAGCGAGTCGACATGGCGCACCATGATGTCGAGGCTAGTGTCCGAATTCATCCGTCCGTCTTCACGCAGGAAGCCGGTGGCGAAGTTGAGCCCGACCATGCCGCCGGTCTCGCGGATAGCGCCGAGCTGCCAGTCCGTCAGGTTGCGCGAATGGGTGCACAGCGCATGCACGTTCGAATGGGTGGCGACCAGCGGCGCATCGCTGAGTGCGGCGACATCGCGAAAGCCCTTTTCGTTGAGATGCGACAGGTCGATCATGATCTTGAGCTGATTGCAGGCCTTGACCAGCGCCTTGCCGGCATCGGTCAGCCCCGGTCCAGTATCGGGCGACGACGGGAAGCGGAACGGGACGCCATGGCCGAAGGCGTTGGGGCGGCTCCAGACAATGCCGAGCGAGCGCAGGCCGGCTTCGTAGAGCACGTCGAGCAAGGTAAGTTCGGGATCGATCGCCTCGACGCCTTCAATATGAAACACCGCCGCGATCGAACCTTTCGCCATCGCCTCGCGAATGTCACCGGCACTGCGGCAGACTGTCAGCGCGCCCGCGCGCTCCAGCCGAAACAGGATCGAGGCCATGCCGATGGTGGAATTGAGCGCATCAGCGCGCGGCAGTTCCGGCGGCAATGGCTCATTGTCGCTCGGCGCCGGCGGCACCGCAGCACGTTTGCTCTTCTCGACCGGCGGTGGAAAGATCGCGAACATGCCGCCGGCAAAGCCGCCCTTCTTGGCGCGCGGCAGGTCTATATGACCGCCCTGCGTCCCCTCGATGAACAGCTTTTCGACGTCTGTGTCTTTCGACTGGTACAGTCGCAGCAGCGTGTCGTTGTGGCCGTCGAAGACGGGGACGAGATCGGGTTCGGTCATTAGGAAGCCATTCGGTCAATTGGCAGGAGCGGACGAACCGCGGCGAACTGTGTACTTAGGCAAGAAGGCCGAACTGCGCAAATGCCAGAGAGGCGTTCGCTCTTGTGGCTGAGCGACTCCGACCACCTGCCGGGTCCCCGCTGCTTCGCAGCGTCCCGGCGTTCGCCGGCCTTTCATCGTGCCACTGGCACGATGAATTCGCCTTCGGCGACCGGCAACTCACCCCACAAGGGGAGAAGGGAAAAAGGTCTATTGCTTCAGCACATCCGCCCATTCCGGATGGCGGCGGAACTGGGCGTTGGCGAAGGGGCAGAGCGGGATGATCTTCTTGCCCACTGCCCGCGCGTCCTCGACGGCGCGTGTGACAAGCCGAAGGCCGGCGCCCTGGCCGCGAAACACGTCCGGCACTTCGGTGTGATCGATGATGATCTGGTGCTCGCCGACCTTGGTGAAGGTCATTTCCGCCTCGGCGCCGCCGGGTCCGCGCAGCACATAACGTCCCTTCGAGCCGCGGTCCTCGAGTTCGATCTCAGGCAATTCGTCAGGCATCGCTTGCTCCTTCAACCGGCGCATCGGCAAAAAGCCGCCTCGCCGCTTCGATCTCGTTTGGTCGAATTTCGTGGCCGCCATCGTGCCACTCCACTGTGACATCGGCGCCATTGGCGCGCAAATAGGCCTCCAGCCGGGATGTCAGGTTGGGCGGGCAGATCGGGTCGCGCTTGCCGGCGGTGACCAGGATGCGGCGTCCGGCAAGGCTGCCCTGCACCTGCGGTTCGAACGGGATCAGCGGGTGCATCAGCACCGCCGCATCGAACAGCTCGGGCGCGGCGAACATTACGGACGCCAGGATGTTGGCGCCGTTGGAATAGCCGAGACCCAAGACCGAAGATGGCCTTGCCGCTGCCACCTGCGCCTTGGTGAAACCGGCCATCTTGGCGGTCGCCCGCGCGAGGTCGTCCATGTCGTAGACGCCCTCGCCGGTGCGGCGGAAGAAACGCGCCGCACCATGCTCGGAAACATCGCCGCGCGGCGATACGATCGTCGCCTGTGGCGCGAGGTCGCGCCCGAGCGACAGCAGCTGGCTCTCGTCCGCGCCGGTGCCGTGAAAGACGAAGAGCAGCGGGCCGCCGGGCGAACCCGGCAGCGCCTTATGGATGTAAGCTTCCTTGCTCATCGTCTCAGCCTTCCAGCTTCTGCAGATGCTCTTCAAGATAGGGCCGCAGATGCTGGTGCTGCGTCGGCAGTTTCAGGGCTTCGCCGAGATGGGCGGTGTCCTCGTCGCGGTCGAAGCCCGGCTCATTGGTGGCGACTTCGAACAGCACGCCGCCCGGCGTTCGGAAGTAGATCGCCCAGAAATAGTCGCGGTCGATCACCGGCGTCACGCCATAACCCGTATCGATCAGCGCCTTGCGCACTTCGAGCTGCTGGGCGCGGTTCTCCACCGCGAAGGCGACATGGTGGACCGAGCCGGCGCCGAGATTGGCAAAGCCCGCGGTAGGAAGCGATTCGATATCGACGACATCAGCGCCGTTGCCGTTCTTGATGGCGAGCCGGCTGACACTGCCGGACTTGTCCACTTGCTCATAGCCCATGAACTTCAACAGCTCTTCCGTGGCGCCACCATCCTTCAATCTGAGCGAGACCGAGTGGAAGCCGCGTATCGCCTCATCAGCGGGAATGCCGCCTTTCAACCATGGCGCGCGGCTGTCCGCCTTGTCTTCGACCAGCGCGAAACCGTCGCCGTCGGGACCGGCGAAGGCCAGCCGCTTCTCGCCGAACGTCTCTTCGCGGGAGACACCCGCAACGCCTTCATCGGCGAAGCGCTTTTCCCAATAGCCGAGCGTGCCGGCCGGCACCGAATAGGCCGTGGTACCGACTTCCCCGACGCCATGGCGGCCCCTGGCAATGTCCGGGAACGGAAAATAGGTCATCACCGAGCCGGGCGTACCGTGCTCGTCACCATAATAGAGGTGATAGACATCTGGCGCGTCGAAGTTGACGGTCTTCTTGACCCGGCGCAGGCCGAGCTTGTGCGTGAAGAAATTATTGTTCTGGCGCGCATCGCCGGCCATCGACGTCACGTGATGCAGGCCCTTGATCTGGTCGAGCATTGTCTTGCTCCTTCCCTTCGGTTTGCGGCTCTTGCCGCTGTCCACGCCTATATGAGGGGCCGCCTGGCAATGGCAAAGGCGGCAAACTCAGAATGGACTGTATCCCAATAGTGAACAGCAGGAAATTTTCGTTCACCATTTAAGCAAGACTGACAGGCTTGCGCTGCCGCCAAATTCCGGTTCATTGAACGTCTTCCCGACGTGACAGGATAGAGCATTGGCCGCGAAAAGCAGACGCCCGAACATCCTATTGATCTCCTGCGACCAATGGCGGGGCGATTGCCTGTCGGCTGCCGGCCATGCCGTGGTGAAGACGCCGAATGCCGATGCGCTCGCCGCCGAAGGCGTCCTTTTCATGCGGCATTACGGCGGCGCGGCGCCCTGCTCGCCGGCCCGCGCGTGCCTCTACACCGGCCTCTACCAGATGAACAATCGCGTCTGCCGCAACGGCACGCCGCTCGACGCCCGCCACGGCAACATGGCGCTTTCGGCCCGCGCCCTCGGCTATGATCCGACTTTGTTCGGCTACACCGACGTCTCGCCCGATCCGCGCACGATGGCGCCGGGCGATCCCCGGCTGAAAAGCTATGAGGGCGTGCTGCCCGGCTTCAGCGTTCGCCAGTTCCTGCCTGAGCATCAGAAACCATGGCTGTCATGGCTGAAGGCACGTGGCGTCGACACCAGCGCGGGCTCTCCCGGCATTCACCGCCCCGTAGGCGGGGAAGCGGGCGACGCCGTGACCAGCGCGCCGCCTGTCTATTCCAGGGACGAGACGCCGACCGCTTTTCTTGCCGGCGAATTCATTCGCTGGCTGGACGAACAGGATTCGCCATGGTTCGCGCATGTCTCCTTCATCAGCCCGCATCCGCCCTTTGTCGTACCGCGGCCCTACAACACGCTGTATGATCCGGCGGACGGACCGCCCTTCCGCCATGTCGAGACTTGGCAGGCCGAGGCGCAAAGGCATCCCTATCTGGCTTACGACCTTGGTCGCCAGAAGCGGAGAAGCTTCCGCCCCGGCACCGACGGCCACGTGCGCGACTGGGGCGACGACAACATCCGGGCCATCCGCGCGATCTATTACGGCATGATCTCGGAGGTCGACGCGCAGCTTGGCCGCATCTGGCAAGCGATCAAGACGGCGAATGCATGGGATGACACCATCATCGTGCTGACTTCGGACCACGCCGAGATGATGGGCGACCATTTCATGCTGGGCAAAGGCGGCTTCTTCGACGGCAGCTATCACATCCCATTGATCGTGCGCGACCCGCGTCACGGCAATGCAGCCGGCTCGACCGTCAACCACTTCACCGAGGCCGTCGACATCTTCCCGACCTTGCTCGATCTGCTGGACGCCGACGCCCAGCTGCATCTCGACGGCCGCTCGCTAAAACCGTTCCTGCAAGATGAACCGCCTAAGGATTGGCGCGACGCGGCGCATTGGGAGTTCGACTTCCGCTCGATTGCCAGCGGTGAGGCCGAACGGCATTTCGGCATCGGCTCGCGCCAGTGCAACCTCGCCGTCATCCGTACGGAAAAATTCAAATACGTGCATTTCGGCGGCGGCCTGCCGCCGCTGCTCTTCGACATGCAGAAGGATCCGGGCGAACTGGCCAACGTTGCCGCCGACCCGGCCTATCTCAGCGTGCGGCTTGAATTTGCCGAGCGACTGCTTGCCTGGCGCGCCGAGCATCTTGACCAGTCGTTGGCGCTTGCAGAGCTGACGGACGAAGGGGTGGATATGTGGTAGGCAGTAGGCAGTAGGCAGTAGGCAGTAGAATGTTCTGGCGGCCTGATTGCCTCGTCACTCGGTTTCGCCTACTGCCCAATCCCTACTGCCTATTCCCTTACTGTACCATCATCCGCTGCTGGTCGCGCTTCTCGGCATAGCTGCCCTTGTCATACGCAGCCTGCGCCTGCAGCTGCTCCTTGGTGAAGTTGGTGTAGAGATATATGTTGCCGTCCTTGTCGGTCATGAATTTGAGCTTGTCCATGCCGACCGCGACCTCCTTGGCGCCGATGCCTAGAAAGCCGCCGACATCGATGATGACGGCATCCGGCTTGCTGTCGGGCGTGAGCACGACGTCGCCGATCTCGCCGACCTTGGCGTCGTTGGCGCCATAGACGGTGGTGCCCTTCAGGTCGTCGCCTCTGATGTTACCGACCGGCATTTCGGTCAGTGTGGACTTGTCGATCGCTGCCGTTTGCGTCGGATCGGTGGCTTTTGTACCGGCCGGAGCTTCCGCGGTCTTGTCCGCGGGCTGAGCATTGTCAGCCGGTGCAACGGCCGTCGGGGCAGCCGGAGCAGTCGGTTGCGTCGCGTCGGACGTTGTCGTCACCGGCGCCGGATCATAGGGCTTGCGGTCGAAATCAGGCTGCGCCTGCAGTTCCTCCTTGGTGGTCTGCGCCACCAGCCAGCGATCGCCGTTCTTTTCGGCCCACTGCGCCTTGGCGAAATCATAGGTGACATTCTTTTCACCCATGCCAAGGAAGCCGCCGACGCCGATCACCAGCGACTGCGCCTTGCCATCCTTGGTCAGCACGATGTCGTTGACGTCGCCGATATTCTGGGCATCGTCGCCAGTGCCATTGTAGACATTCTCGCCGATGATGTTGGTTGCGAGATTGCCGTCAGCGCGTTTCACCGCCGGTTCTGACGGCGCGGCGTTGAGATCAACCGGCTTCTGCGGGTCGTTCTGCGCCGTGGAAGCAGTGGCCGGGGCCGGATCGTAGGGCTTGCGGTCGAAATCGGGCAGCGCCGTCAACGCTTCTTTCGTCGTCTCGGCGACGAGCCAGCGGTCACCATTCCTCTCGACCCATTGCAACTTGCCGTAGTCGAAGGCGACGTTCTTGCTGCCTATGCCGAGGAAGCCGCCAACGCCGATAATGGCGGATTTCGCCTGGCCGTTTTCATCGAGGACGACGTCGCTGACGTCACCGATCTTCTGCGCATCGTCGCCAGTGCCATTGTAGACGGACTCGCCGATGATATTGGTCATCAGCGCGCCGTCGGCCTGTTGCGGCGCCGGCGCGATGGTAGCAGGGGCTTCAGCCGGCGCTGGGGTCGTCGCCGGGGCCGTCGTTGACTGCGCAAACGCACCGGTAGCGATCAGCGTTGCGAGTGCAGTCGTCGCGAACAGTGTGCGGATCATGATTAAGTCTCCTCTTGCGTGATCTCATGCGCGCCGCAATCGGCAAACCACTTGCCGGGAGACCGAAGGCGGCGCCTCCAATGGGATCACAACGTTGTGACAAGGCGCTTGTTCCGAAAAAACGGGAGCATCGAAATACCCTGGGCAAGTCCGCGGAATCGCCCGACATTCCGCCCGGCCGATGGAACCTTTGCCAAGCTTGCCCGTTTCAGCCTGCGGCTGGCATTCCGGCCGCTAAAAAGAATACGGAGCGGGGCATGCGATTTGCAGCGGTGCTGAACCGGGACGGCGGCACCTTGCGGACCACCGATCTTTCCGCGCTAACAGACCGCATGCGCCAGACGCTCGAGGCGGCTGGTCATTCCGTCGATATCGACATCGTCGCGGGCAAGGAGATTGTCGCGGCGCTCGACAAGGTCGCCGCGCGGCGCGACATCGACGTCGTGCTGGCCGGTGGCGGCGACGGCACCATTTCGGCCGCCGCGGGGCGGCTGATGAATGACAAGAAGGCGCTGGCCGTCCTGCCTGCAGGAACCATGAACCTGTTCGCCCGCGGCCTTGGAATTCCGCAGACCATCGATGGCGCGCTGAAGTCCTTTGCCGACGGCGAGATCATGGCGGTCGATATCGCGAGCGCGAATGGCCGGCCGTTCGTGCATCAGTTCTCGATCGGCCTGCACGCCAGGATGGTGAAGCTGCGCGACAATATGGAATTCGCCTCGCGCCTGGGAAAGATTCGCGCTTCGGCCAAGGCCGCTTGGACGACGATCAACAATCCTCCAGCCATGAAGGTGACATTGACGGTCGGCGAAGCCGAAATCGTGACCCGCATCAGCGGCATCGGCATTTCCAACAATCTGTTTGGCGAAGGCCATCTGCCTTATGCCGACAATCCTGCCGGCGGCGTGCTCGGCATCTATGTAACCGTGGCGCGGCAGCGTGGCGAGCTGGTCAGGGCGCTCTTCGACATGGCTCGAGGCAGGTGGCGCGACAGCGACCATGTCGAAACTCATCAGGCCGACAAGGCAATCGTGAAAATCCATACAGGGAGCAAGAAATTCGGCGCCGTCATCGACGGCGAACTGGTCAAGCTGGAGCGTGAAACGACAATCCAGATCCACCCTGGCGCGCTGAACGTCCTGGTTCCGGCGCAAGCCGCCCAGGCAAAGGCCGCCTGATGCGATTACGAATGACGAGGAAAACCCTAGCCGCCCGACTGCCCCTCGCCGGCTGGCGCGCTCTGGTCGGCCGGCGCGGTCTGGCCGGTGGGCTGCCCCTGGCTTTCAGGGGTATCTGGATCGATCTTTTGGCCATAAATCTCGGCCGCTCCCCAAGCAATGAAAGCCATGAGCAACGCGGCGACCAGTATGCGCAAGCCGTGCCAACCCCAGCGCCCCTGACGGGCTTTGTTTTCAGGGGCGATCTTGGTCATCGGCGGCGTTCCTATCGTGCAACCGGCATGGTGGATAAAACCATCGCTAGCGAAACATGGTGGGGTAACGATTGCTTGCTACAAAAGTTCCGGCGCGCGACGGCCGCGCAAGATGCGCGCCACCGCGGGTGGGGCCTGCAAGCGAGGGGGCTTGGTGGATAGCAAGGTGCCGAAGCAGGTTTGTTTGCCGGTTGAAGTCCGCCGCGCCGTGGTGGCGCCGGAGCGGCTTGCCGTACTGCACGGGCTTGACGCGATCGACACCGACTCCGATCCCGACTTCGATCGCATCACCGGCCTAGCCGCCGCCGTGATGCGGGCGCCGATCGCGCTCGTCACGCTGCTCGACACCGAACGACAGTGGTTCAAATCCTGTGTCGGCTTCAACAAGACCGAAACCGCGACCGACATATCGTTCTGCGCCCATACCATTGCCGCCGGCGGAGAGCCGATGGTGGTGCCGGATGCCAGCATCGACCCTCGCTTCTCCGGCAACCCGCTGGTCACCGGCGAACACCATGTCCGCTTTTATGTCGGCGCGCCGATGGTGGTCGCCGGCGCGCGCGTCGGCACGGTGTGCGTGCTCGACCGGGAGCCGCATGAATTTCCGTCCGCTGCCGCGCTCGATCATTTGAAATCGCTGGCCAGCCTCGCCGCCAGCCTGTTTACCCTCAAGGACGCCACCCGCAGCGGCGCCATTGCCACCGCTGCTTTGGCGCAGGAGGAAAAGCGCCGAGCCATAGCGCTCGACGCCGCCTCGCTCGCCAGTTGGGCCTGGGATATCCGCACCGACATGATCGAATGCGACGTGCGTTTGTCGGAGCTGTTCAACCTGCCCCGTTCGAACCGACTGCGGGCGCGCGACATTCTGGCCGCCATCGACCCGCGCGACGTCTACCAGACCGAGACGCGCTTTCGCGATGCCCTGACCGGCAGCGATGACTATTTCGGCGAATACCGGGTCAAAGGCTTCGATCCGCCGCGCTGGATAGTCACCCGCGGCCGCGTCATCGAGCGCGACGGCGAAGGCAAGCCGACGCTTATCTTTGGCGTCAACTACGACATCTCGGAACGCAAGCTCGGCGAGGACCGGCAAAGGCTGCTGCTGCGCGAGCTCAACCATCGGGTCAAGAACACGCTGGCGACGGTGCAGGCGCTGGCGACGCAGACCGTTCGCCACGCTCGCCGCCCAAGCGAATTCCTGGAAGCCTTCGGCGCCAGGCTGCAGGCGCTGGGCGCTGCCCATAACCTGCTGTCGGATCGCGAATGGCGCGGCATCGGTATTCGCGAACTGATGCAGATCGAGGTCAAGCCGTTCGATTCGGCAGAACGGCCGCGCATCGTGATCTCCGGTCCGGAGCTGCTGCTTTCGCCTGACCAGGCGGTGGGGCTCGGCCTGATCATGCACGAACTGGCCAGCAACGCGCTGCAATACGGATCGCTGTCGGTTGGCTCGGGGAAGGTCGATGTCGACTGGAAGGCGGCGGGCAAGAAAGGCGCGCGCCGCCTTGTGCTGACCTGGAGCGAAAGCGGCGGGCCGAAAGTCGACCCGCCGGAACGCCAGGGCTTCGGCTCTATCCTGATCCGCCGCAGCCTCGCCAAGGTTTTATCGAGCGAAGTGACCCACGAATTCCGCAGCGAAGGCGTGTTCGCCGAAATATCGATGCCGCTTGAAGATCTGCCGGCTTAAAGCAATTTCAGAAGTGCGAAGCGGTTTTCCCGGGAACAGCGTATCAGCGCGCGCGCTTTAGTCGGCTTCGCTGTCCGGATCGCCCCGGTCCGGCTTGACGTTCTCACGGTAGATGGCATAGGCCGCGAGCGCGATCATCGGGCCGAGAATGACGCCCTTCCCGCCTTTCCCCTTGAGCAAGGCCGGCAGCACGGCAAGCGCCGCGGTGATACCGAGCGCCTTCAGGTCGGCATTGCGCCTTCGCGCACGTCGGCGCGCACGCGTTCCAGCCGCAAGTTGATGAATGAGCACGATAAGCCCGGCCAGTACCAGGAAACCAGCCGCGAAGCCGAGACAGGCGGCCATCGATCCATAACGGTCAGCCGCCCAGATGTAGGCCGCCCCCAGGAGAAACCCGAGGCCGCACAGGGCAGCGACGGTGGCGAACCCGTAGACGATTGCCGCCGTGCGCGCGCGGCGCATGGCGGCAATGGCTTCACCCGAGGCCAAGGCCGAGATAAGCGGTGCCAGCATGCCCATCTCTGTCGAAACTAGCGCCGGGCAAGAAGCGCAAACAGGAAGCCGACGCCGGCCGCGATCGCCAGTGAAGTAACTGGCTTCTCGCGCACATTGGCCGTGATCTGGGCCTCAAGATCCTTGGCGTTGCCACGCAGGCTGTCGAAGACGGCTTCACCCTGGGCGCGCAACTGGTCGACGCCTTCGGCAGCAGCGCGCCGCGCCGTGCCGTAACCATGTTCGCCGGTCTTGGCCAATTGCTTGGTCAACTTTTCGATATCCGCCTTCAACTGCCGAATGTCGGCTTCGAGGTCGGCGTTCGTCTGACTTTCGTTGGCGGTTTTTCCTGCGGCAGTTGCCATTCTAAACTCCTTGCGTTTGCTTGGCTTCAAACGCCCGACACACGTCATGGTTCCGAAATCGGAGACCGTATCCATGAAAGGGTGTTTGCAAGTGCGAGTCCAGCCCCAGATGGAGGCCTGCCTGTCAGATCAGCGGCCGACGGCCTTCGCTTAGGCCCTCCCAGCGCGCGAGATCCTTCAGCCCCTCCCCGTCGATCACTTCGCAACCGCCGTCGCGCCAGGTGATCAGCTTGCGATCGATGAGCTTGCGGATCGTCTTGTTGGTGTGGACCAGCGACAGGCCGAGCGTATCGGCGACATGCTGCTGGGTAATCGGGATTTGCACCGGCGCCTTGCCGTTGAGCCCGACTGCCGCCGCGCGGCTGGCGATGAAGGCAATGAGATAGGCGGTGCGCTCGACCGCCGTGCGCCGACCGACGCTGAGCAGGTTCTCGTCCAGCATGCGCTCCTCGCGCGACGCCAGCCAGGTAATGTCGTAAGCAAGGCCCGGATGGTTGCGGTAGAGCTCGTGCAGGTTTTCACGCTCGAAGACGCACAACAGCATGGGCGACAGCGCCTCGACCGAGTGCTGCATTTCGCCCATCAGGCTGCCCTGCAGCCCGATAAGATCGCCGGGCATGGAGTAGTTCAGGATCTGGCGCCTGCCGTCCGACAATAGTTTGTAGCGGAAGGCCCAGCCCGAAAGCACGGTGTAGAGATGAGCACTTTGGCTGCCTTCGACCAGCACTGTGGCGCCCTTGTCGACGGCCAGTTCGCCCTTCTTGAACATGCTGACATAGGCAAGCTCCTGCTTCTCGAATTCCCGGAACACCGGCAATGCCCGAAGCGGGCAGATCTCGCATGGGTACTGACGGCTGGAAAACGAACGACCGTTCTGGCCAGACATTTCGATCCCTCTTTCGAACGTCTCTTGCCAGAGACTGAGTGCTACGCCTTTGCAAGGCCGCGGTTCCGCTGCCGATGGCATGTCTTTTTTAAATGACAGGATGGCAAATAGCGATCATGACTCGCTACACTCCACTGAGGCGAATTCGAAGCTCGCTTGTGGAGTAGAGCCGGTGGGCGAACTTTTCGATTAAGGCCTGACCGATCCCCCAAGGTCCGCGATGCGGTTGACTGGAGTCACTGTACCCGATGCTGCAAGAATTGAGGAGAGATTGCCAAGTGCCGCCATTGCTTGAGGGATTGCGAATTCTTGTTTTGGAGGATGAATTCCTGATCGCCATGGATGTCGAGCAGCTTTGCCGCGACCATGGCGCGAGCGACGTAGTGATTGCCCGCGCTCTGGCCGAGATCGATGAGCAGAAGGTCGTTGGCGAGTTCGACGCCGCTATCGTGGACCTCATGCTGGGCGGAACGTCCACACTCGATTTCGCCGCGCGGCTGCGCCAATCGGGCCTGCCGTTTGTCTTTGCCTCCGGCTATTCGGACCCGGATGAGATCAAAGTGTCTTTTCCCGGCATCCGCCTGGTCACCAAGCCTTATTCGGGGACCGATCTCGTCGAGGCTCTGGCGGCGGCCTGCGGCCGCGCGCCAGTCTGAGATATCTTCGATGCGTATGTGTAGAGAGCCCAGGCCCGCAAACGGGGCCTCCGCCGTCAGGCAGCGTTTGAACCCGTCACCTGGGACGAGATCGCGTCCGGCCCGTATTCGTCTTCACCGGAGATTTTGAGGATCTCCTGCAACCGCGTGCGGGCCCGGCTGACCCGGCTCTTGATCGTTCCGACCGCACAGCCGCAGATTTCGGCGGCCTCTTCATAGGAAAAGCCTGAAGCGCCGATGAGGATGATGGCTTCGCGCTGGTCCTCGGGGAGTTGCTCGAGCGCGCCGCGAAAATCCTTGAGGTCAAGCTGGCCGTGCTGAGCCGGATGAACGGCAAGCCTGGCCGTCATGATGCCGTCGCTGTCCTGCACCTCGCGGCCGCGCTTGCGCATCTGGGAATAGAACTCGTTGCGCAGGATGGTGAACAGCCATGCCTTGAGGTTGGTGCCGGGCTGAAAGCTCTCATGCTTGTCCCAAGCCTTGACCAGCGTCTCCTGCACCAGATCGTCGGCCTTGTCGGCATTCTGCGTCAGCGACACGGCAAAGGCCCGCAGGCTCGGGATCGAGCCGAGCAGGTCGGTCTTGAACCCTTGTGAGACAGCTGCCATGCCTCAGTCCTTCTTCTGTGCGGGTTCGGCCTTTTCCAGTTGGCTGAGCAACTGGGCAAAGCGATCCGGCACATTGTCCGAGACCAGCTCGTCATAATACTGTTTGAGTTTACGGCCAATTTCCGAATTCGCCCCGAGCGGGTCGCCGGAATTGGCCCGGCGCCTGTCAGCGGCGCCAGCCAGCGTTTCTTTATTCATGTCCTTCATTTCGCCCTTAAATCCAGCGCCCCGAGCCGCCCCATTACACAACGCAAAGCGGCCCCCTCGTCTGGTTGCCCATCGCACCACAAACGTCGCCCGTACGGTTTCGTTCCACAAGTGTCGGAACTTTTTCGCAAAACCCGCGTTTGGGTGTTGGGGCTTGCAATCAGCTTGACCTGCAATCTATGCAATCACGTCATCTGAGGGAGACGTCTACCATGAGCCTTTCCGCAACCATCGCTCCGCACCTGCCGTTCCTGCGCCGCTTTTCACGCGCCGTATCCGGATCGCAGGAGAGTGGCGATGCGCTGGTAGCCGCGATGCTCGAAGCCATCATCGCCGACGTCGACATCTTCCCGCAAGCGTCAAGCGACCGCATCGCGCTCTACAAGGTATTCGCCAAACTGTTCACCTCCATTGCCATCCGCGTTCCGCAGGAGCAGGCGCAATCGGCATGGGAGCAGCGCGCCGCCGCCAATCTGAACGCCATTGCGCCACGGCCACGTCAGGCTTTCCTGCTGGTCGCGGTCGAAGGCTTCGGTGAAGACGAGGCAGCTGAAATTCTCGATGTCGACGCCAAGGAATTCTCCGAACTGCTTGCCCAGGCGAGCAACGAGATCTCTCGCCAGGTGGCGACCGATGTGCTGATCATCGAGGACGAGCCGCTGATCGCCATGGACATCGAGGAAATGGTCGAGAGCCTCGGCCACCACGTGGTCGGAACCGCGCGCACCCATACCGAGGCGGTGGCGATGTTCGGCAAGACAAGGCCGAAGATGGTGCTGGCCGACATTCAGCTTGCCGATGGCAGCTCGGGTATCGATGCGGTCAACGAAATCCTGTCGTCGACTTCGGTGCCGGTAATCTTCATCACCGCCTTCCCCGAACGTCTGCTGACCGGCGAGCGGCCTGAACCGGCCTTCCTCGTCACCAAGCCGTTCAATCCCGACATGGTCAAGGCGCTGATCAGCCAAGCGCTGTTCTTCGACCGGCAGGCCAAGGCCGCCGCGTGAAGTAGGGCCTTCAATCTCCAACTTTTCGCCGCCTCGCAGCGTTGGCGGCACTGGCGATCGCCTAACCCGGCGATCGGCGGCTGCCCGTCGCGCCGTATGGCGCTCACGCGCGCGAATCAATTCGCGTCCGGGCCTCTTCCAAAGACCTTCTTTTTCGGCAAATGGTGGAACAAACAGCAATCACTCACGTTCTTGATCCAGTATCGAAGGAGACAGATCATGCTCTACTGGGCGCTCGTATTTCTCGTCGTGGCGATCATCGCCGGCGCGCTTGGTTTCGGCGGCATCGCCGGTACCTCGGCCGGTATCGCGCAAATATTGTTCTTCATCTTTCTCGCCTTCCTCGTCATCTCGCTTCTGGCCGGCCTGTTCAGACGGGCATCGTAGGAGCGGGCGAACACTGGAAGCCGCACCCCTCAAACGGTTTCCAGCCACCGCCGGGCGATGTCCTCCAACGGGACATCGTCCGGCGGACCTTTTCTGGGGACCTACTCAGGAACTGAGTCCAAGTGAATCGTTCGGTCCTGATCAGGTGGACAGGTGATTGATGCGTTCCATTGGCGGAGGCGAGAGCGGACAGGGCGACGAGGTGATCGCACTGCACCCGGCTGAAAGCGGAATGCAGCTTGGCCGGGCCTTGCTTCACGCTCTGCACAATGCCGGCATTTCCGTCCTCTATCAGGATCGTGAATTGAAGACTGTATGGGCCCGCAACATGCGTGCGCCGTGGGTTTCCGACACAGCCGACAGCAACGGCGCGTTGCCACCGGCGCAAGCTGAGCAAATCGCCGCCGCCAAAAGCAATGTGATCGCTTCCGGCAATCCGGAACGCCTTGAACTGAGTGTTCCCACCGGTGATGGCATGCGCTGGTTCCAGGTATGGGTCGATGCCGATCGGGGCCATCGCGGCGACGTGCAGGGCGTCGTCACCACGATGGTGGAAACCACCGAGCAGAAACGCCGCGAACAGACGCTGAAGACGCTGTTGCGCGAAGTCAGCCACCGCTCCAAGAACCTGTTGGCCATCATCCAGAGTATTGCCACCCAGACCGGCCGCTATTCCGAGACACCCGACGATTTCCTGAAGCGCTTTCGCGGCCGCCTGCAGTCACTGGCTTCCTCCCAGGATCTGGTAACGTCGTCGAACTGGCGGGGTGCAGCACTTCGCGAGCTTATCCGCGGCCAGGTCGTTCGCTACGGCGCCGATCCCGCGCAGAGCCTGCGCTTCAATGGCGTCAACCCCTACCTCAATCCCAACGCGGCCATTCATATT
The DNA here is from genome assembly GCF_000502535.1 of Mesorhizobium sp. LNJC391B00. Classification (NCBI taxonomy): domain Bacteria; kingdom Pseudomonadati; phylum Pseudomonadota; class Alphaproteobacteria; order Hyphomicrobiales; family Phyllobacteriaceae; genus Mesorhizobium; species Mesorhizobium sp. LNJC391B00. The sequence goes on along the minus strand of NZ_AYWI01000011.1, from coordinate 132,477 downwards.
GGACTGGCAATGCACGAACTCGCCGTCAATTCATTCAGCTACGGCGCCCTGGCGCGGCCGGACGGCTTTGTCGAGGTAACCGCCGATCTGTCGAACGTCGCAGAGGCCGCAGACAAGCCGGCTTTGTCGCTGACCTGGGTCGAGGCCATTGTCGCCAATGATAACAGGCGCACCGAGAAACGCTTCGGCAGCGTTGCCCTCGAACGTGTCGTGCCGGCATCGCTGAACGGCACGGCGACGCTGGAGATCACCAGTGACCGCCTCGAATATCGCCTCGTCGTTCCGCACGGCAATTTCGAAACCGAATGAGCGGCGGGATTCCTTAACCGGCTGTTCACCATAAAATCCGATGCTGTGGTTCCCAGAGATTGCTGGATCTTGACCGATTCAACCGATGTTTCGGCCGCAGCCTGCAACGCGAGTATGGGAGGAATGATCATGACGGTTGCCGATATGAACAGGCTGGAGCAGGCCGCCCGGGTGTCCATGAGCGGCTTTCAGGATCCTGACGCTTCAGCCTCGCCTTTGCAGCACGCCTGGCATCCCTTGCTTCGCGTCGCCGCTGTCGCGCTCGTCGCCGCTGTTGTGCTGATCGTGGCGTCGCAATTGGTCTGAGCCAGATGCTCAGGTTCACGCTGCTCCCAAGCAGCCTGGCTCAGAAACTGTCCAGCTCGTAGCCGACCAATTATTAACGCCCCTTTCGGCACAGGAACTTTGACGGCTGTGGACCGTTCTTATGGCGAGAGGACGTGTCGCCGTGGAACACATCGCCGCTTTGCTTCTGGTAATTGGCTGTTCGAACAACATGACCGAATGCCGTGAACTGCCGGTGCCGGTCAGTGTTTTCGAAACCGCCGAAGCATGCACGGCAGAACGTCCATTCGCTGCCGGCGACCTGCAGGGTCAGGCCGAGCACGTCGTTGCCAAATGTCTTACGGTCGACCCCGCGCTGGAGGATGATTACGACCAGATCGTCTGGAACGTGCGCCCGGACGGCACCCTCGACGCGTCTTTGCAGATTTCCAGTGTCGTGGTCGCGTCGAACGCCACGCGCCGCGAAAAAGACTCTCTTAGCCAACAATAAGATCGAGCGGGCAAAGGCTGCTGTTTCGTGCTAAATAGCGGCTGGAGCTTACTAAAGTGAGGACAAAAGTGAGGAGAGATTCTATGCGGAAATTGATTATTGCCATGGTTGCGGTGGTGGCCGTAAGCGGCTGCAGCACGACCGAGCAGGATGTCGGTGTCGGCGCCGGTGTCGGTGCTTTGGCCGGCGGACTGATCGGCGGCGGCAAGGGTGCGCTGATCGGCGCAGCCGTTGGCGCGGGTTCCGGCCTGCTGGTGCGCAACCTGCGCAACGGCTATTGCCAGTATCGCGACAATCGCGGCCGGCTCTACACCGCTCGCTGCTGATCCGCTTCAAAAGCGTCAGACAATCGCGACGGAGACCGGTCAGCCGGTCTCCGTTTGTTTGACTGCATCAGGCTGCGGGATCCTGATTTCCACCGTAAGCCCATCGATGCGAAAATCTCGGGCAATCGTGCCGCGCAATTCGCGCGTGACATTGAGGTCGATCAGCTTGGTGCCGAAGCCGGTCTTCGCCGGCGCTTCGAGTTCCTTCTGCCCGGCCTCGCGCCAGTTCAGAACCAGCGTCCGCTCGGACCCGCGCCCCTCGAACGACCAGTCGACCTTGAGCGCACCCACGGAATTGCCGGCCTCGCCATATTTCAGCGCATTCGTCGCCAGTTCGTGAAAGGTCAGGCCAAGCGCCTGCGTCGTCCTCTCGTCGAGCAGCACCTGAGGCCCTGACAATATCCCTTCCGGAAGCTCCTTGCCGAACACCTGGCCGAGCTCGATGCGCAGCAGGTCGCCAAGATCGGCCTTCTGCCAGCGCGAACGCGTCAGCATGTCCTGGGAAGCCGCCATTGCCTGCAGGCGGGCCGAGAAGGAAGTTGAGAACTCCTTCACGTCGGTTGCTTGCGCTGCCGTCTGGCGCGCAATCGCCAGCACCCGCGTGATCGAATTCTTGATCCGATGCTTCATCTCCTGCAGCATCAAATCCTTTTCGAGCAGGCTCTTTTCCGTCGTTTCATGCAGCAGCGACTTGGCGTCGTAGGCGCGCTCCTGGTAGCGCGCCACCAACGCGATGGCCCCGGCCAGAAGCAGGCCGAACAGCCCGAGCATGACCGGAATGGCGCGCGAGGACGGTTGCGAAAATGCACTTGTCGGCCGAAACAGCACCGTCCACGGCCGACCGGCGACGATGATCTTGCGCGTCACCAACAGCCTGTCGCCAAAGCTCGCAACCGGCGGCGTTTCCGACTGGAACAGAAGATTGTCGGCGTCGGCCGTGCTGTCATAGACCGCGGTGTTGACCGGCAGCAAAGGCGTGCGGCTGAGCGCGGTCTGGAACAGGTCGCGGGCGCGGAAGGCCGCGTAGAGAAGGCCTGATGTCGATGATCTGGACGCATTGATACCATCCGGCGCGGTTTCGACATTGAGCCTGACGAAGACCAGGAAACCGGTAAAGGTCTGCGCCGCGCCAGTATCCTGGCCGAGCTGGACCAGACCGCTTGCGTGCTGTGCGTCATCGGCCAGCGCTTTTTCGATCGCCTCGCGCCGCACCGGCTCGGTGAACATATCGTAGCCGATGGTGGATTCGTTGGCAGGGTCGAGCGGCTCGAACAGCACGACGGGCGTGCGCCACGGCTGTGTCGTGTCCGGATAGACCGTGTGGGCGGCGCCGCGGTCGCGCAACATGTCGCGCTCGACCGCCGCTTCGTCACCGGTCTTGGCCAGCCTGAGATAGCCGATGCCGCGCAGGCCGGCGAAATTGTTATCGACATCGAGGGCGCTGAAGAAGGCCTTGAATTCGCTACCTGAAATCTCGCCGTTGCGGGCGTCGAACAGCGCCTGCGTCGAGCGCAGCAGTGACAGATGCAGATCGATACGGCTTTCGATGCGGTTGAGCGCGTCGTCGGCCGTCGCCTCGAACTTGATGCGCGCCGCTTCCTGGGTCGCGAAATAGGCGAAGCCCGCCATCGTCAGGCTGATCAGTGCAACGGCAATGAAGGCAAGGATCGGGAAAAACTTCTTCAACGCAGGCCCATGGACGGTTCGGGACCTTTATGGGCAAGTCGCCGCGGCAAGACAATGGCGCGGCCAAGCCATAATGACAGCTGGCATATCATGTATATTAGCCGGCTTATCGATCGAGCATCAGTGAACATGACAGCTGACGATAGCGTGGTCTCAGGCCGCGATCTTCAGCGCACCCGGACCGGGAACGGCGCCGGGCGGGCACTTTCCCAGGATGATCATGCCGAGCACTTCGTCCTGGGTCACATCGGTGGTGCGCGCGGTGCCGACGACCTGGCCGTTCTTCATCACGCAGACGCGATCGGCAAGCTCGAACACGTCGTGAATGTCGTGGCTGATCAGGAAGATGCCGATGCCGTCGGCCTTGAGCTGCTTGACCAGTTCGCCGACCTGCGCCGTCTCCTGCGGCCCAAGCGCGGCCGTCGGTTCGTCCATGATCAGGATGCGGGCGTTGAACAGGATGGCGCGTGCGATCGCCACCGACTGGCGCTGGCCGCCCGACAGCTTGATCACCGGCTCCTTGAACCGCTGGAAGCGCGGATTGAGTCGGCCCATCACCTTGCGCGCCTCGGCCTCCATGGCGACATCGTCCAGCGTGCCCCAGGCGGTCATCAGCTCGCGGCCAAGGAACAGGTTGGCGGCGGCATCGACATTGTCGGCCAGCGCAAGCGTCTGGTAGATCGTTTCGATGCCGTATTTCTTGGCATCGCGCGGGTTGGAGATCGAGACCTCCTGGCCGTTGACCAAGATCTGGCCGGCATCGCGCTTGTAGGCGCCCGACAGGATCTTGATCAGCGTCGACTTACCGGCGCCGTTATGGCCAAGCAGCGCCACCACTTCGCCCGGGAAAAGATCGATGGACGCATCGTCGACGGCGCGAATGCCACCGAACGCGATCGAGATGTTGCGCATGTCGATCAGTGGCGTACCGGTGGGAGCAGTTTTTTCCATAATCGTTCCTCCCTAGACGCGCTTGCGGTAGACGGTGTCGAGCCAGACGGCGATGACCAGGACAGCGCCAACGACAATGCTCTGCAGCGGCGAGTCGATGCCGAGCAGCACCATGCCGGATTGCAGCGACTGCATCAGTAGCGCGCCGAGCATGGCGCCCATCACCGTTCCGGCGCCGCCCGCGAGCGACGTGCCGCCGATGACAGCGGCCGCGATCACCAAAAGCTCGTCCAGTGTGCCCAGCGCATTGGTTGACGCATTGAGACGGGCCGACGAGATCGCCGCGCTGATTGCAGCCAGCACACCCATGATCATGAACACCTTCATGGTCACCCAGCGCGTGTTGATGCCGGCGAGTTCCGCTGCCTCCGGATTGCCCCCGATGGCGAAGACATAGCGGCCGAAACGCGTGCGCTTGGTGATGAACGTCATGATGATGCCGACAATCACCGCCATTAGCACCGGTATGGCGATGCCATGCGCGATGAACAGCCCGCCTTCGGGAACGGTGATGCCGTTCTGCTGTGCGTACTGGCGCACGATGCCGATCGGCCATGGATAGGAATTGGCGATCCACACGGCGCCGAGGATGGCCGCGCAAGCGACCACGCCAAGCAAGGTCTCGGCCCAGACGGGGCGCAGTGGAAAGCTGAAGCGCTTGCGCTGCGAGCGACCGTTGAGCAGCGCGAAGGCGACCGCCGCGCAGGCGACGATGCCGACGATCCAGCTGGCAGCGGCGCCAATCGAGCCGCGTGGTCCGCCGCCCATCAGCTGGAAGGTGGCGTCGAGTGGCGCGACCGTGCGCCCGCTGGTGATGAGCCATGCCATGCCGCGCCAGACCAGCAGGCCACCAAGCGTCACGATGAAGGCCGGAACCTGCATATAGGCGATGATGAAGCCCTGGAACGCGCCGATCAGCAGACCAAGCACCACGCCGGCGGCAAGCGCGACGATCCAGAGCCAGGGGTTTCCAAGCTGGAAGCCGATGACGCGAATCAGGAATTCGGCCTGTGCCACGCCCATGATCATGCCGATCACGCCTTCGACGGAGCCCACCGAAAGGTCGATGTTGCGCATGACGATGACCAATACCATGCCGGTAGCCATGATCGCGACCGAGGACGTCTGCACCGACAGGTTCCAAAGATTGCGCGGCGTCAGGAAAAGCCCGCCCGACAGGATATGTATGCCGACCCAGATGACCAGCAGCGCGCCGACCATGCCGAGGATGCGCGTGTCGAGCTCGGTCGCTTTCAGGAACCGGGCGACCGCGCCGAGTTCAGACGCTCGTGCCGTATCGGCCTGCGGATTTGAGGTCGTGTCGGTCATGATGTCCTCCAGCGGCTTGCCGTCGGGCGCGGATGCCGGACCACAGCCTAGAAGTTTGCCGCCGATGGCGGAAACACACAATTCTCGTAGAGAAAACGCCGCGGCTTGACAGCCGCGGCGCCTCATTTCTTCAAGTCGTCGAGATCAGTTGCAAGCCGCGACGCTGCCGGCGGCGACGCCCGTGCAGACTTCGTCCTTCTTGATCCAGCCGGCGTCGATGACGACGTTGAGGTTGTCCTTGGTGATCGCGACGGGGGTCAGGAACAGCGACTTGACGGTGTTGCCGCCAGGCGTGGTGAAGTCCTTGGCGCCGGCAATGTCGCCCGTCTTCTTGCCATCGGCAAGCTGCGAGGCGATCTCGGCGGCGTTCTTGCCGAGTTCGCGCGCGTCTTTCCACACCGACACCGTCTGCGTGCCGAGCGCGATGCGGTTCAGGGCGGCATGGTCGCCGTCCTGGCCCGAGACCGGAACCGTTCCGGCAAGGCCCTGCGCCGTCAGCGCGGCGACAACGCCGCCGGCGGTGCCGTCATTGGCCGCAACCACGGCATCGACCTTGTTGTCATTGGCGGTCAGGAACTGTTCCATGTTCTTCTGGGCGTTGGCCGGCAGCCAGCCATCGGTATAGGCCTCGCCGACATTCTTGATCTTGCCCGAGTCGATGGCTTCCTTGAGCACTTCCATCGAGCCCGAGAACAGGAAATCGGCATTCGGATCCGAGCCCGAGCCCTTGATGAAGACATAGTTGCCTTCGGGCTTCGCCTTGAACACTTCGCGGGCCTGCATGCGGCCGACTTCCTTGTTGTCGAAGGTCAGGTAGAAGACGTCCTTGTTCTCGATCAGGCGATCATAGCCGACGACCGGAATGCCTTCGTCCAGCGCCTTCTGCACCGCCGGGCCGATGGCCGAGGCGTCCTGCGCCAAGATGATCAGCGAGTTGGCGCCCTGCGAGATCAGGCTTTCGACGTCGGTCAGCTGCTTGCCGGGATTGGACTGCGCGTCGGCCGAAATGTACTTGTCGCCGGCGGCTTCGATCGCCGTTTTCATCGCCGCCTCGTCGGTCTTCCAGCGCTCTTCCTGGAAGTTCGACCACGACACGCCGATGACCTTGTCCTTCGCCTGCGCGACCGACATCAGCGCCAGCGACATGGCGACACCCGCCAGCATGGCGGCTGCAAATCTGTTCATTATAACCCTCCCTGCGCCGCCCGGCGCGACAAAACCGGCCCGAAGGCCTGCACAAAGAGGCTCCATTTTTTCGAGCCTCGAAAAAATACTGGTTCAATGATAAGGCACTGTCAACATCGATTATGATGGATTCTGATGGCGTTGCCGAATTTTTTCGAGCTCCGCAATAAACAATGACAGGGCTGCCGGCGTCTGCCAATATTTGGCTGGTGCCGTCGAACGCCTTCACTATCATGAGGCGCGAGGAGGCCGGGAGGAAAACAAATGTCGGTTGGGATCCGCCACGACGATCTGCGCCGTCGCAACCGTGCGATGGTGATTTCGGCCGTGCGCCGGGCCGGCCAGCCGTCGCGGACCGAGATTGCGGCGACCACCGGCCTCAGCCATTCGACGATATCGGCAATCTCGTCTGATCTAATTCAAGAAGGCATCCTGATTGAAGGCAAGCCTGGCGAGACCGGCTCGCTGAAACGCGGCCGGCCGCAGGTCGGCCTTGGCCTCAACCCGGAAGCGGCGGCGGTCATGACCGTGGTGCTGTCGCTGAACTTCCTCTCCGTCACCGTCATCGACTATGCCGGCCAGGTGGTCGCGGAAGAACAGCGCCGGCTCGACACGCTGACCATGCCGCGCGACGAGCTGATCGGCGAATGCGTAGCAATCGTCGGGCGGCGTCTCGCGGACCCGGACCTCGATGTCCAGAGCATCGCCCGCATTGCCATGGGCATCCAGGGCATCACCGATTCGCAGGCGCGGGCCATGCTGTGGTCGCCAATCACGCCACTGACCGACATTGCCTTCGCCGACATGTTGGAAGCGGAATTCGGCATTCCTGCCACCATGGAGAACGACTGCAATATGATGGCGGTGGCCCTGCAATGGCGCCAGCCCGAGCGCTACCGCGACAATTTCATCGCGATCCTCTTGTCGCACGGCATCGGCATGGGGCTGGTGCTGAAAGGCGAACTGTTCACCGGCACCCATTCCTCGGGCGGCGAGTTCGGCCACATGATCCACCGTCCGGGCGGCGCGCTCTGCCGCTGCGGGCGGCGCGGCTGCGTCGAGGCCTATGCCGGAAACTACGCCATCTGGCGCAGCGCCAAAATGATGAGCGAAGATGCCGAGCCGGTCGATATCGGCGACGCTGATATGCGCGCACTCGCCGCGCGCGCCCGCGAAACCGATGGCCCGGAGCGCGAAGCCTATCGCAAGGCCGGTGAGGCGCTCGGCTTCGGCCTCGGCAGCCTGTTTGCGCTGATCGACCCGGCGCCTGTCGCCATGGTTGGCGTCAGCGCCGCCGCCTTCGACCTGATCGAGCCGGCATTGCGCGAAGCGATCGCCCAGACCGCCGGCGGCCAGCACTCGAAGTCGATCTCCTTCGACACCGAGCCCAACGAGCTGCCGCTGATCCGCGAAGGCTGTGCCATGCGCGCGCTCGGCTTCGTCGATCAGGAGATTTTCGCGCCGGGCATTCAGGCCAAATCCGGCAAGCATGTCGCCTGAATGGCCGGCAACGGCGCGACGCGCAGCATCCTAGTCTTCCCTGATCGCGTAGCCGGCGCCGCGAATGGTACGGATGACATCCGGCATGCGGCCGTTGTTGACCGCTTTGCGTAAGCGCCCGACATGGACGTCGACGGTTCGCTCGTCGATGTAGATCGTCTCGCCCCAGACATTGTCGAGCAGCTGGCTGCGCGAGAACACGCGGCCGGGATGGCGCATCATGAATTCGAGCAGCCGGAACTCGGTCGGTCCGAGCCTGATCTCGCTCTTCTTGCGGTAGACACGGTGCGACTCGCGGTCGAGCACGATGTCGCCGACCTTGAGCACGCTGGACAGCACTTCCGGCTTGGCCCGGCGCAGCAGCGCCTTCACGCGCGCCATGAACTCCGGCGTCGAGAATGGCTTGACCAGATAGTCGTCGGCACCGGTGGACAGGCCGCGCACGCGATCGCTTTCCTCACCGCGCGCGGTCAGCATGATGATCGGCAGCCGCTCGGTTTCGGGCCGCACTCTAAGCCGCCGGCAGAGCTCGATGCCGGAAACAGCGGGCACCATCCAGTCGAGCACCAGGAGATCGGGCACGTTTTCCTGCAGGCGGATCTCGGCCTCGTCGCCGCGTGTCACCACCTCGACGTGATAGCCTTCGGATTCGAGGTTGTAGCGGAGGAGCACGCCTAGCGGCTCCTCGTCCTCCACGACCATGATGCGTGGCGCGATCATAGGCAGTTCACCCTCATCAGGCCGGCGTGGCCATCGCCGTCTCGTCCTGCTTCGGACGATTGGCGGGCAATTGCTGGCCGGTCAGCACATAATACGCATTTTCGGCGATGTTGGTGACATGATCGCCGATGCGCTCAAGATTCTTGGCGCAGAACAAGAGATGCGTGCAGGCGGTGATGTTGCGAGGGTCTTCCATCATGTAGGTCAAGAGCTCACGAAACACGGACGTGTATTTGACGTCGATGCGCTCGTCGTCATTCCTGAGTTTTGCAAGAGCTGCCGCATCGGTGGCGGCATATTCCTCGACGACGCCTTGCACCTGGATCAGCACCAGCTGCGCCATGGCATCGATGGAGTGCGAGAGGTCGCGCGGCGTGACGCTCAAGCCCACGGTGCCGACGCGTTTGGCGATGTTCTTGGCGAGATCGCCGATGCGCTCGAGGTCGCCGGCCATGCGGATCGAGCCGACCACGGCGCGCAGATCGTTGGCCATCGGCTGGCGCTTGGCGATCAGCGTGATGGCGCGGTCGTCCAGTTCGCGCTGGCGCGCATCCATGATGGCGTCGTCGGAAACGACACGCTGTGCCAGCGCATTGTCCGAATTGAGCAGCGCCCTGGTCGAGCCGCTGACCATCGAGCCTGCCAGATCGCCCATGTCGCGGATCAGCTTGCTGATCTGCCCGAGCTCTTCATCGAAGGAGGCGACGGTATGTTCACCCATGATCTTGGTCCTCGTGCCTGAAAATTCACCCGCCGGACGGCTCAGCCGAAGCGGCCGGTAATGTAGTCCTGGGTGCGCTTGTCGTCGGGGTTGGTGAACATCTTGTCGGTGGCGCCCTCCTCGACGAGATAGCCGAGATGGAACATCGCCGTGCGCTGCGACACGCGCGCCGCCTGCTGCATCGAGTGGGTGACGATGACGATCGTGTAGTTCTGGCGCAGTTCGTCGATCAGCTCCTCGACACGGGCGGTGGCGATCGGATCGAGCGCCGAGCAGGGCTCGTCCATCAGGATCACCTCCGGCGACACGGCGATGGCGCGCGCGATGCACAGGCGCTGCTGCTGGCCGCCGGACAGGCCGGTGCCGGGCTCCTGCAGGCGGTCCTTGACCTCGTTCCAGATCGCCGCCTTCTTCAGGCTCTGCTCGACGATCTGGTCCATGTCGGACTTGCGCTTGGCCAGCCCATGGATGCGCGGGCCGTAGGCGACGTTCTCGTAGATCGACTTCGGGAACGGGTTGGGTTTCTGGAACACCATGCCGACGCGGGCGCGCAGTTCGACGACATCGATGTTCTTGTCGTAGATGTCGTCTTCATCGAGCGTGATCTTGCCGGTCACCCGCGCCGAATCGATGGTGTCGTTCATGCGGTTGAGGCAGCGCAGGAAGGTCGACTTGCCGCAGCCGGACGGGCCGATCAGCGCCGTCACCTGGTTCTGGCGGACGTCGAGATTGACGTCGAACAACGCCTGCTTCTCGCCGTAGAAGACGCCGACCTTGTCGCCGCGCATCTTGATGACTTCGTTCGACTTGGCGTTCATTTTGTCGCCCACTGCATTCTCAAGGGACTGTTCGGTCATGATGTTCATACCAAATTGCCTTTTTTCTACCAGCGCCGCTCGAACCGGCGCCGGAGCACGATCGCGGTGATGTTCATGGCCATGAGGAAGACGAGCAGGATGATGATGGCGCCGGACATGCGCTCGACAAAAGCGCGCTCAGCCTCGTTTGCCCACATATAGATCTGAACCGGCAGCGCGGTCGCCGGATCGAAAGGCGTCGTCGGATAATCGGCGACGAAAGCGACCATGCCGATCAAGAGCAGCGGTGCTGTCTCGCCGAGCGCACGCGCCAGGCCGATGATGGTGCCGGTAAGGATGCCTGGGGCGGCAAGCGGCAGGATGTGATGGAACACCATCTGCATCTTGGAGGCGCCGAGGCCGAGCGCCGCCGAGCGGATCGACGGCGGCACCGCGGCGAGGGCGGCGCGCGTGGCGATGATGATGGTCGGCAGCGTCATCAAGGTCAGCACCAGGCCGCCGACGAAGGAAGCCGAGCGCGGCATGCCGAGGAAGTTGATGAACACGGCAAGGCCAAGCAGACCGAAGACGATCGACGGCACCGCCGCGAGATTGTTGATGTTGACTTCGATCAGGTCCGTAAAGCGGTTCTTCTTGGCGAACTCCTCGAGATAGATCGAGGCGGCGACGCCGATCGGCAGCGCCAGCAAAAGCACGATCACCATCATGTAGAACGAACCGATGATGGCCACGCCCATGCCCGACGTCTCGGGCCGGCTGGAGGCGCCATAGCTGAACAGGCCGGTGTTGAAATGCTCGGCCATCGCGCCTTCGGCTTTGAGCTTGTTCATCCAGTCGATCTGCTGGTCGGACACCTTGCGGCGCGCTTCATCGACGCCGAGGTCGATCTGGCCCTTGGAGGCCGAGTCGAGATTGGCGGCGGCCAGGATGTCGACGTCACGCGTCGTGCCGATCACCGACGGATCGGCGGAGACGATGTCGCGCAGCTGGACGCGGGCGCCTTCCGACAGGAAGCCCTTGAGCTTCAGCATCATCGGCTTGTTGGCCGGATCGATGCCGAGCTTGGCCACCAGCGCGTTTTCGGCGAGCTTGGGATAGTTCGCCTTGATCAGCACGGTAGGGTCGGTCGCGCGCTTGCCGGAGGGATCGATCACCTTCTCGTCGAAGGTGACCGGCAGCGTCACCGTCGTCTGCCAGAAGGCGGTGTAGCCTTTCGAGACGATGGTGATCAACATGATGGCCAGGAACGCCAGGCCCACCGAGATCGCAATCACGCCATAGATGCGGAACCGGCGTTCGGCGGCGTAGCGCGCCTTCAGCCCGATGTCGCGGCGCGGACGCGCGACGGCACCCGCCATCGTGTCCAGGGGGATGTCGGTCATTCGTACTGCTCCCGGTACTTGCGCACGATGTAGAGGGCGACGATGTTCATCACCAGCGTCAGCGCGAACAGCGTCAGGCCGAGCGCGAAGGCGACCAGCGTCTGCGGCGAGTTGAACTCGAGATCGCCGGTCAGCTGGTTGACGATCTTGACGGTGATGGTCGTCATCGCCTCGAACGGGTTGGCCGTCAGATTGGCCGCGACGCCCGCCGCCAGCACGACGATCATCGTCTCGCCGATGGCGCGCGACGCCGTCAACAGGATGGCGCCGACGATGCCGGGCAGTGCCGCCGGCAGGATCACCCGCTTGATCGTCTCGGAGCGCGTGGCACCGAGGCCGAGCGAGCCGTCACGCATTGCGCGCGGCACCGCGGTGATGATGTCGTCGGACAAAGAGGACACGACCGGGATCAGCATGACGCCCATCACCAGGCCGGCGGTGAAGATGCTCTGGCCCTGGATGAAGGGAGAGCCGCCGGTGAGGGCTGCCGAGAGGTCGCGCAGGAACGGTCCGAGCGTGACCACGGCGAAGATGCCGTAGACGATGGTCGGGATGCCGGCCAGCAGTTCAAGCGCGGGCTTGACCACCGACCGGACGCTGCGCGAGGCGTATTCGGACATGTAGACCGCCGACATCAGCCCTACCGGCACTGCGACCAGAAGCGCGACGGCGGCGATGTAGAGCGTGCCGGCGAGTAGCGGGATCAGGCCGAACTGACCCTGGCTGCCGCCGGAACCGGCGGCGGCGAAACGCGGATCCCACACCGTGCCGAAGAAGAAGCTCATCGGCGATACGCTCTCGAAGAAGGTGATCGTCTGGAACAGCATCGACAGCACGATGCCGACCGTGGTCAGGATGGCGATGGTCGAGGCCGCAAGCAGCCCCCACAGCATCAGCTTCTCGACATTGTTGCGCGCCCTGGCGCGCGGCGCGATCTGCCTCAGCGCATAGAAGGCGCCGGCGACCGACAGCGCGAAGGTCAGCACGGCGCCGAACAGGCCGAGCCGGTCCTGGACCTGGTTCGCCTCGACCGCGATCGGGATCATGTAGTCCTGTGTGTCGCTGGCCAGTGCCACGCCCTTGGCGGCGAGCAGCGGCTGCAATTCGGCGAAAGTAGCGGGAAGTGCGGTATCGCCATCGAGCCGGCGCAAGCCCTTGGCCAGGCTCTTCACCAGGCTGGCGTCGAGCGCTTCGCTGGCGACCTTTGTGTCGGCGGTGCGCTCGGGCAAAGCGGCATGGATATGCCGGTCGAGATAGAAGGAAGAGCCGATATCCCAGACGGCGAGCAAAAGGACGGCAGGCAGGACCGCGAGCAGAAAGGCCCACCAGCCATGATAATGCGCGCGCGAATGCGGCTTGACCTTGCCGGTATCCTGCGCCGCGGCGCGCTGGCGGCCGACCACAAAAGCGACCACGCCTATGACGATGATTATGGCGAGTACGAGCAAGGACGACATAACCCACCCCAGGGAAAATTCAGATCGCCGCCGCCGTTGCGGCAAGCGGCGAAATCAGGGCGCGGAGTTCATCCGCGCCCTGATCCGTCCGTTGATTACATTGTCTTTCCGGCGGCGAAGGCGTCGCGCTGGCCCTGACGTTCGGCGTCGGGAGCGGAAACCAGGCCGTACTGGGCGAGCGGGCTTTCCGGGCCGATCATCTGGTCATCAAGGAAGAACTCGACATATTCCTTGAGGCCGGGAACGACGCCCAGATGCGCCTTCTTGACGTAGAAGAACAACGGCCGCGACACGGGGTACGTGCCATCGGCGATGGTCTGCGTCGAAGGCACGATGCCTTCCACGGTAGCGACCTTCAGCTTGTCGGCATTGTTCTCGTAGAAGGCGAGGCCGAACACGCCAACGCCGGTCTTGTTGGAGTCGATGCGGGCGAGCGTCTCGGTGTAGTCGCCGTCAATGTCGACAGCCTTGCCGTCCTTGCGGATGGCGATGCAGGTCTTGCCGATTTCCTTGTCGTCGGCGATGCCGGCAGCCTTCAAAGCGGCCTTGTCGCAGCCGGCGTCGAGCAGCTTGGTCTCGAACACTTCACGGGTGCCGTGCTTCTCACCCGGGATATAGGCGGCGATATCCCAGTCGGGCAGCTTCGGATTGACCTGGTTCCACTTGGTGTTCGGGTTGTCGACCAGCTTGCCGTCGACCACCAGCTTGGCGGCGAGCGCCTTGTAGATGTCGGCGGGAACCAGCGCCCAGTCCGGACCCTTGATGTCGGTGGCAAAGACGATGCCGTCATAGCCGATGCGGACTTCCTGGACGTCCTTGACGCCGGCGTCGGCGCAGGACTTCAGCTCGTCCTTCTTGATCGGGCGCGAGGAGTTGGCGATATCGATCGTGTCTTCGCCGACGCCCTTGCAGAACTCCTTGATGCCGGCGCCGCTGCCGCCGGACTCGACCACCGGGGTCTTGAAGTTGGTGAAGGTTTCGCCGAACTGCTCGGCGACGATCTTGGCGTAAGGCAGCACGGTCGACGAACCGGCGACCTGGATCTGGTCACGCGCAGCGGCGACACCGGACGATGCGGCGAACGCTACCGCCACGGCCGATGCCGTAACGAGGAATTTCTTCATGTGGCCTGCTCCTGTTCGGAAGATGGTCTCTTGGCGCCCTCTTCAAACCGGCGCCCGCTGAGGCCAATAGCCTTCGATTATTACAGTCGCATGACAGTTTCGTGTCAGCCCGGTAACGTCGCACAGACGTCTTGTGGGCCGCACCCTTTAAGCCGGTTTGTGGGAATGGAAGTTGCCGCTGGAATCAGACGCTTGCGCAATTCGTGCTGGCATCAAGTCCCGGCACACCGCAGGCCGCGATGCCGAGAAAGAAAAACCGGACGGGAGCGCGTTGCCCGTGACCAGAGCGAATCTTGGCCGAGCCATCGCCAAAAACAGGTCCGTTGGGGTAGATTCGACGCTGTTTCTTGTCGGCGGTCGCTTGCTCCCGCCCGTAACTGAATGAGCGGTTTCGTTGCGACCATTGTCCTGACTGGGCGCCAGCTTTGATATGGTGCGATCGCACCATATCCTTGGCTGTTGCGGCGCGGCCGAATCCCGGCGGCGCCGCAGGTTGCTATCCAGCGTCTCGTTGGGCTTCGCCTGATATGCCGACCCAGCGCTCGACCTTTTCGAGCAGCGCCCTGGGGCTGATCGGCTTGGGCAGATAGTCGTCCATGCCGGCTTCCAGGCAGCGCTCACGGTCGCCCTTCAAGGCATGCGCGGTGACGCCGACGATCGGGATATGCATACCCGTATGTTCTTCCAGCCGGCGAATTGCGGCGGTGGCCTCGAGCCCGTTCATCTCCGGCATCGAGACGTCCATCAGGATCATGCGCGGATTAAGCCGGCCGAAGGCGTCGAGCGCCTTGCGGCCGTTGCCGACGATTTCGAAACTGTAGCCGGTTTCGCCGATTATCTGGGTGAACACCATCTGGTTCACCTCATTGTCCTCGGCAACGAGAATGTCGAGCCGGCGTTCATCCCCGGCGGCCCGGGCGCGGGCACGAACCGGCGGCGGTTGCAGCAAGGCGCGTTCCGATGCAGCGAGCGGCGGCTTTGCCGGCGACGGTTCGTTCCTGCCGCCGCCGGAACCGCTGCTTGCCGCCGGCAGCACACGGCCGTCCGTGATATTGTGATGGTGCCGCTGGATGGTGGCGACCAGCGTTTCCAGAAGCACCGAGGAACGCGCCGGCTTGATCAGCTGGGCGTCGATGCCGAGATCGCGATAGCTGGTGTTGGCGAGCGACTGGTCGACCGAGGTCAGCATGATGATCGGCGTGTCGGCCAGCCCTGCGGTGTTGCGCACGACGCGCGCCATTTCGGCGCCGCTCATCCCCGGCATCTGATAATCGAGCACGACGCAGTCGACCGGCACGCCGTAGGCAGCCGCGGCGACCAGCACCTTGAGCCCTTCGGGTCCGCTTTCGGCGGCGCAGGAATCGAAGGTCCATGACGCCATCTGCTCGCTCAGGATCGATCGGTTGACGGCATTGTCGTCGACGATCAGCACCCGTGAGCCGGTCACGTCGACCGGCATGATCCGCCGTCCGGTCTGTTCCTCGGCCCTGGGCAATGTCACGGTGAACCAGAAGGTCGAGCCCTTGCCTTCGGCGCTCTCGACACCGATCTCGCCGCCCATCAACTCGACCAGCCGCGAGGTGATGGCGAGCCCGAGCCCTGTGCCTTCGTGGCGTCTGGTCGACGAGGTGTCGGCCTGACTGAATTTTTCGAAGACGAGCTTTAATTTCTGCTGCGGAATGCCGATGCCGGTGTCGGTGACCGAAACGGTAAGCTTTGTCCCCGTCGGCCCCCTTTGTCCGGTCACGTCGACCAGCACGTGGCCTTCGTCGGTAAACTTCACCGCGTTGCCGACCAGATTGGTGACGATCTGCCTGACGCGACCGACATCGCCGACGAACAGGCTTTCCAGGCCCGGCTCGACGCGCACGATGAGCTCGAGGTCCTTCTCCTTGGCGCGCGTCGATATCAGCGTCGCCACATCCTCGATCGCTTCGGGCAGGTTGAAGGGCGCAGGGTCGAGCACCAGCTGTCCGGCATCGATCTTGGAGAAGTCCAGTATGTCGTTGATGATGGTCAAGAGCGCGTTACCCGACTTGACGATGATATCGGTGAACGTCTTCTGCTTGGGATCGAGGTCGGATTTGGCCAGCAACTCGGCCATGCCGAGTACGCCGTTCATCGGCGTGCGGATCTCGTGNTTTTTTTTTTTTTTTTTTTTTTTTTTTTGATAGAGCGAACCGTCGGACGCGATCATCGCGCCCTTGCGGGCGAACTGGTGGCGCACGCTGCCGTCGGCAAGCGTCACCGTTTCCTCGATCTCCTGTGTATCGCCTGTGCGCAGCACGGCGAGATCACTGTTGACGAAGGCTTCGCCGTCTTCGCCGAAAATCTCGATGTCCGTCTTGCCGATCGCGTCTTCCCTGCGGAGGCCGGTGAGGTCGCACCAGCCCTTGTTGACGTAGAACTGCCTGAGGTCGGAGCGCTTGGCGTAGATCGACACCGGCACGTTGTCGATGAGATTGCGGAACACCTCGTTCTCGCGCATGCTCTCTTCCAGCGCCTGCTCGCGCGCCTTGACGTCGGTGATGTCGGTGCTGGAGCCGACAAGGTGCACCGACCCATCGAGCGCCACCAGCCGGCTCTTGCGCGTCATCAATTGCCGCACCGTGCCGTCGCGATGGGTAACGGGCTCCTCGATCTCGCGGCCGCGGCCGGTGACGACGACCTCGGTGTCGTCATGGGTGTAGGTTTCGGCGTCGTCGATGCCGAAAAGCTGGAGATCGGTCCGGCCGATGACTTCCTCCTTGGGGATGCCGGTCAGCGCGCACCAGGCCTTGTTGACGAATTCCATGCTCAGATCCTGCGCCTTGATGAAGGCGGCGACCGGCAGTTCGTCCATGACGTGGCGGAACAGGTCGATCTGGCGCATGCTTTCCTGCAGCGCCTTTTCGCGGCTCTTGATCTCCGAGATGTCGACGCGCACGCCGATGAAGGTGCCGTCCTCGGTGCGCATATCGTAGACCTGATACCAGCGGCCGTCCGCATTGAGGCGCTCATAGGACGAGTTGGGCAGGCGATAGCGGGCGAGGATGGCATTGAGCCAGACATCGGGGTCGCCTTCATAGAGCCTATCGATTTCTCGATCGCCGCTCGATCGGAAATAGCCGACCGAATGTCCGAGTTCCAGGGCCTCGCGGAAGCTGCGGCCGGGCTGCCATGCCGGTTTCAGCTCCGGCAGCGTGTCCTGCAGCTTGCGGTTTGCAAAGACGAACTTGTCGTCGCGGTCATAGATGATGACGGCCGCCGGCAGCGACTCCAGCACCGTGGTGAGGTTCTTGCGGGCGTCCTCGGCTTCGGTCTCGCGGCGCTTCATGTCGGAGATGTCGAACAGGAAACCGGCGACATAGTTGCGGCCGCTGGGTATGCCGACGCGGTTCTTGCGCACGATGCGCGAGCGGCTGGCGCCCTCGGCGTCGAAAGTCTCCTCGACCTCGTAGGGCGTGCCGGTCGCCAGCACGGCGCGTTCGCTGTCTTCGAATTGCGCGGCGTCCTTTTGCTTGAGGAAGTCGCCGCCGGGCCTGCCCAGCATCGCTTGCGGGCTCTGTCCGAACAGTGCCGAAAACGCCTCATTGACGAAGACGAAACGCAGATTGTCGTCCTTGACGAAGATCGGGTCCTTGACGCCGTTGATCACCGCCTCGGCCAGCCGCGATTTCTCCAGCGCTTGGGCGAGTTCAGCCTCGCGATCCTTCATGTTGGTGACGTCGACATAGGAGATCAGCCTTTTGCCGCCGGCGAGCGGCGCCAGCGAGGCAATCAGCGTACGGCCGTCATTGCGTGGCAGTTGCCTGGAGCCAACCAGGCCGGCCGAGATTTCTGCTTCGCGCTCGGCGATGTGGCCCTGCCATTCGGCATCGTCAGCACCGTAAGGGTCCATATCGCGGCTGGCCTGCATCAGTTCGCGGAAGCCGCAGCCGATGCCGGCGCGTCGGGGATCGATTTCCCAGAAATCATAGAAGGCGCGGTTGATCACCTCCGCGCGCATCTCCGCATCGAGGACGAGCACGCCGATCGGCATCTGGTCGACCATCGTGCGAAGATTGGCGAAGGTCTCCGTAATTTTGGCGTTGGCACTCTCGATCTCGGCGTCGCGACGCTTGAGCTCGGAGACGTCGTAGTAGGTCAACAGCCGCTTGCCGCCGGACAACGCCGTCACGGAGAACATCATCGTCCTGCCATTGGCATGGAGAAATTCGCGTGGCGCAACCGAGCCGGCGCTGATCTCCTCGATGCGGGTGGCTAGGTAGTGCTGCCACTGCTGTTCATCGAGATCGCCGTAGATGCCGTTGCGGCGGTTGAGTTCCATCAACAGGCTGAACGGCGCGCCGACCGTGACGGCGCCGTCGGGAATCCTGGAGAGCTCGCGATAGGCCTTGTTGACGATGAGCGTGTCGAACTTCGCGTCAAGCACCACGACGCCCATATGCATGGCATCCATTGTCCGCTCGAGATCGGCGAGGTGCTGCGTAGCCTCGCCGGCCGGCGGATCGCTCTCGTCCTGCCGCAGTTCGTCCAGCGCACCGGCCAGTGCCGTGACGTTGCGGCCGATGCCGCGATAGCCGATGAATTCGCCTTCGCCGTCGAACCGCGGGGAACCGGTGATCGAAACCCAGCGGCAGCCGGGACGGCCGCCCTTCAACTCATAAACAAAGTCGCGAAACGGCCGATGCGCCTGCAGATCCTCCAGATGCGCGGCGGCGTGTCGATTGCCGTGCACCATCTGCTTGAGGAAATCGAAGCGGAAACGGCCAAGAATGCTGGCGGGATCGATGCCGGTGGCGGCCTGGTAGTTCTCCGAAAGCCAGGAAAAGCGCAGCTCGGCGTCGGTCTCCCAGACCCAGTCGGCGCCGGCCCCGACCAGTTCGCGCAGCGCTTCGGGCGAACCCCCGACGGACGTATCCTCGCCGTTCACCACCCCTTTTCGGGAACCGCGTCCGCCGCGTGTTCCAACAGTCCCGTCAGCCATCCCGTTCCCACCCCGAAAGCCAAGGCCGAACCCCCTCAGCGGTTCGCCGGCGGAATGTGCCCGAGAAGCATTAATGATCCGCTAACCATAACCAATCCAGACTGCGGCCAGAGCCACATTGCCCTGCGGTATTCCGCCGGTTGTCGGCGGAACCCCGGCCGGGCTATAAGTCGGCGGGGGTGTTGCTGATGACCGGTTGGATCGTGCCTTGTTTCCTGTGCATGGCGCTGCTTGCGGGCAGCGGCTGCGCACGCAGCTATGACGGCACGGTGGTGATCCCGAAGCCGCTCGATATCAGGCGGGTCTGGGATCGCGATCCGTCGCAGACTGAGGCCAGCCGGATGCAAGCGGCAGCCGGTGTGTTTCCGACGCCGCCGCCGCAGGAGCCCTACCGGCCCGCGGCACGCAGGCACACGACACAAATAGCTGCGCCAAGGCGGCACGTCAGGTCCAGCCCTCCCAGCATGGCTTCCGAACCGGCCAATCCGCTCACCTGCAAGAATGTCAGCGAACCCGGCAAACGCTACAGGATGGTTTGCGAATAGCTGGTACTAGTGCAATTCCAGGAAAAGTGTGAAACGGTTTTCCGTCCGGAATTGCGTAAAACAAAGACATAGAGCGGTTCGCCGTTTCGGTGAAACGGTGAAACGCTCTAGGCGCAGGTTACTCCGCCGGGAAGAAAGCCGGCCCGACCACCCTGACCGGCCGCGAGCCGGCCAATGGCTCGACCGATTGTCGCTGGGCGGCGCCCCTGGCCTCTGCAGCGTCTGCGCCAGGCTGGAGAAGTTGCGCCACGGTGCCAAGATCCGGCTTCGCTGACGGCAAAGGAATGATCGCGTTGGCCATATTGGCTGGCGTCACCGTGCGCGCTCTCAGCTCGGCAACGCGCCGGTGATAGCGCTTGAGGTCGCAGGCCCTGAAGTTCGCATCATTGCGATATTTGAAGGCCGTCGGCAGGTCCTTGTAGGATGTGCGCGTATCGAGCGCGACCATCTCTTCGGTTTCAAGGCTTGGATCACTGAGCGTGTACAGGTCGACGCCGGCATCGTCGCAGATGTAGCGGCACTGATCGACCATCTCCTTGACATCGCCGCCTTGCACGAACTGCGATTTCGGCGCCGGGAAGAAATAGCCGTCGGAGAGACGAACGCAAAACAGCATCGAATTGCTGCCGATCATGGCGCCAGCCGGACGCTGTCTTTGTTGCCCGGCGGCGGGCGTGCAGCCGAGCGCGACGAGCCTGGCCTGCAGTCCGGACGCATCCCGGCGCGAAATCGCGGCGCCGGCGATCTGGCGTTGCACCTGTGTGCGGCTTTTGGCGAGGTCGGCGCAAGCATTGAAGAAGCCCCCCACCGCACTTTGCGCCGTGCACCGGCGTTGCCTCTCCAGCCCCTGGATCGCCGCAAGCTGGCGACGCAGCTGCGCAAGCTCGGAGCTGATCCCGCCGCTGCGGCCGGACGGTGCCAGCTGGCTCCTGAGCGCGGCGCATGGATCGGCAAGGGAAGCCGAAATGCCGAGGACGCTTGCCGACACCAGTGCAAAGGTCACGACAAGCCACAAACGCATCATCGGCGACACCTGGTCCTTGTACCCCTGTGGAGCCGATCGCCGCTCCAGCCGATTGAGCCTCAATGCGTGAGGTAAGTCTAATTCAAGAGACGCCAGCAACCGCCAGGTATTTTATGCCGAGTGTATTATGCCGGTTCCTGTAAATTCGCTATTACACTTTTGTTTCAAGATTGCGACGAGGCCAGGCTCGGGCGAGCCCGGGCCGCCGCAATCATCGATCCCGCGTTATCGGGCCCTTGCGGATGAAACCTTTCTCCGGTGTCTCGCGTTGTGTCGGGCAAAGGAGACGAAGATGTCTATTCACTTCACTGTCTCTGGCCTGACCAGGAACCTGTTCCACTCGCTGGGGCTGGACCATGAGCGGGCGCCGAGAGCGCTCGATCCCGAACAGAGCCTGTTGCTGGAATGCTATCTGGCCGGACAGATTCCGGAATCCGCCTGGGCCGACTACGTCTTCGAGACGCCGGAACTGCAGCGGCATGTCGATATCAGACGCCCGCACAACTGATCAGAGCAACTTCAGGAAAAGTGTGAGTCGTTTTTCCGGGAAAAGCGCGTAGCGCTTTCCCCTGGGAATTGCGTCAAGACAACGAGAGAGGGGGTCGCCGTTTCTGTGAAAACGGTGAAACGCTCGCCCGCTCGCCTACTGCTTGGGCGAAGCGAATTGCACGGTGAAGACATTGCCCGCGACGCCTTGCGCCAGCGTCGGCGAGAAGCTCAACGGGAGGCACTTTTGCAGGGCAGTGGTTGCGGCGTCGACGAATGACTTCCTGGTATCGGCATCGCCATCGACCTTGATCGCCGTCGGCCGCGGCGGACCGATCAGCGTGCCGTCGCGCTTGAAGCTGAAGCTCAAGGTGACGCTGGCATTTCCAACACCCGCCGGCGGCGTCCAGCACGCCTGGATGGCATCGCCGACCTCCGCCATCGTGTCGAGCGGCGCGGCATTGCACGGGTAGCCTCCGACCAACACAACACCGGCAATCGCAAACACTCTCGCTACGCCCTTCATCGCAAAGCTCCTCGTGTGTCGTCCGCCGACCATGATGGTAGGGTCGAAGCAGACGATGGCAATATGCCTGATGTCGGACTTTACAGCATGAGACGCGCCTGATGGCGCATCGGCGAAAAGCAAAAGGCCGGCATTGCGCCGACCTTTCCCTTCACCCTTGCGCCAGTACATCCGTGGTCGCGCGGTGCCTTCAATAGACAGCGTTCTGGTTAATGAATCCTTAGCGTTGCGCGCTGGCCTGCGACTTCACATAGGCAATGTAGCCTCTGACATCGCCGGCCGGCTCGGCATAGGCCTGGCCGAGTTTCTTCTCCATCGCCGCGACATACTCCTTGGCCCATTTTGGCAGCGCATAGTCGATGACGGCCAGGAACTCCAGCGTCGATGCCAGGCGTATGTCGGCGATCGACGGGTGCTTGCCGCCGATGAACGGCTTGCCGTCCCTGAAGAAGGAGTGAAACACCTCCAGCGGCTCGGCAATCGCCGCCATGGCGGCCTTCTGCGCCTCGGACTTCTTCTCCGGATGAGCGTCGCTATGGCCGACCTCGCCGGCATAGTGCGGGAAACCCAGCGCCGGATAGGTGGCGCGCGCCACATACGGGTAGAGCGTGCCGATCAGGTAGAACATGGCGCTGTCGACCATCGCCCGCTTGGCCGGTGCCTTGGGATAGAATTTCTCCAGCCCGTGCTTGTTGGCGAGATACTGCATGATGGCACAGCTCTCCCACAGCACGCCGCGCGGCAGCCCCTTGTCCTCGATCATCGGCGTCAGATGCGCCGGATTGCGCGCCATATATTCCGGCGACCGCGTGTGGCCCCAGGCGTCGGTCTCGGCGGCGTCGAACCCGGCTGCACGGGCAAACACCCGAACGGTCATGTTGTTGACGCTTGGCTTCAGCATCGAGAGCTTCAGCGCCGGTTTTTTCGCGGCCTTGGCCTTCGGCGCGGATTTCTTGGCAGCCGGCCTCGTCGCGGTTTTGGCGGCCGGCTTTGCGGCTGCCTTCGGCGCGGCCTTTACGGCCGCTTTTGCCGCCGGCTTCACTGCCTCTTTTACTGCTGGCTTGGCCGCTGGTTTGCCAGCGCTCTTAACTGTCTTTGCCATTGTGGTCCTCCCCTTTTGCTGGCCGTCAGTATGGATTCTTCGGCGTCCGGTCGTCTGACAAGGTCGCGCGCGACCATTCGACCAGCGTCTGGATTGCGTCGGCAAGGTGCACTTCGGCGATGTTGTAGTCGCCGCGCACAACGCGCAGCTTGTGCGCCTGCATCAGCACATCGGCGTGGGTGAAGCCGGCCGGCGGCTCGAAGCGGTAGGACGCCAGCTCGATCAACAGGCCGAGCGGATCCTCGAAATAGATCGAATCCATGAAGCCGCGATCCTTGACGCCGCTGTGCTTGATGGCGCGTTCGTCGAGCCGGGCGACCGCCTGCAGGAAAGTGACGCGCGACACCGAGAACGCAATATGATGGACGCAGCCCGGTTCGGTGGGCGTGCGCCGCTTGACCGGCGTGCGGCTCTCGTCGGTGAAGACGGTGATCAACCTGCCGTCGCCGGGATCGAAATAGAGATGGCTTTCGCTTGGCTTGTCGAGATTGGGTTGCTCGAAAATGAATGGCATGCCGAGCACGCCCTCCCAGAAATCGATCGAGGTCTGGCGGCCGGCGCCGACGAGGGTGATGTGATGGACGCCCTGCGACTGCAGTTTCTGCATCGGTCTCCTCCTCGCCGACCCTCGCCTATGTTCCCCGGCGTCTTGCGCGCCGCAAAGAGCCCTTTGGCTAGGCTTCGTACAGTGATGCTAGTGCAATTGGCAGCGCCGCGCCAGAAGCTCGCGGAGACTGCCGGCGCTGGATGGTGAAAGAGGCTTAAGGTTGCATGACCTGAGGCTACGCAACGGCTCTGAGTTCGGCCTCCGCCAGGGTACCCAGGCCCGCGCATTCGGCACATGCCATGGTCTGCCCGGGACAGCCGGCCCGATGCGTGCCTTGCGGGCAGCAATGCCCTTTCGACTCACGCCATTTCAAGCAATCGAAAACCTGCCCGCTGCCGTGACAGCACGGGCATATCATTTTTGCCGAACTCATACCTGCTATGCCCAACCAAATCCGCGTTGCCGCAGATGCTATCCCCGCACCGCAAGTAACAGAGATCGCTACGCTTTCAAGCGTCGCGGTCTGACTTAAATTGGGTGTATCTGTGACGCGGATTTGCCGGGTTTTCGCTGATGCCGCCGACCCTCGCGGTCACACGCGATCCGCGCGGCTGCTGCCCGAAATTGTCGATGATGCGGAAGGAAAGCGGTTGCTTGGTACGCCCAAGGGGAATCGAACCCCTGTTCCCGCCGTGAGAGGGCGGTGTCCTGACCGCTAGACGATGGGCGCGTTCAAGAACCGGCGATATAGGCTGACGGTTTGGAAAAAGCAACTGGGCTTCGAACGGCCGGACCGCTTCTGTGCAATCTCGGTTTGCGGACTTAGCGTTTCGGCTCGATCAGGTCCCACAGATTGCCGTAGAGATCGGCGAAAACCGCCACGGTGCCGTACGGCTCATGGCGTGGCGTTTCATGGAAATCGCCGCCGTTTTCCAGCATCGTCGCATGGTCCCTGGCAAAATCGTCGGTTTCGAGAAACAAAACCACGCGGCCGCCGGTCTGGTCGCCGACGCGGCTTTTCTGCACATCGTCCAACGCTTCCGCCAAAAGCAGCCGGGGGCCTTGCCCGGCCGACGGCGTCACCGTCACCCAGTGCTTGCCGTCACCGAGATCGATGTTGTCGCAGAGCGCAAAGCCAAGCTTGCCGACATACCAGGCAATCGCCTCGTCATAATCGGCGACGACGAGCGTAACGGTTGCTATGCGGCGATGGTCGGCAAACCCGGTCATTGTTTCGGCCCGCTCATTTGTTGCGGATGGCGAAGCGGCCGATGATACGGCGCTCGGCGATGTCGTAGACGAAGATGGTGCGGCTGCCGTCGCTGAGCTCGGCGTCGATTGAAATTCGATTGCCCGACAGAGCCTGGCTGATCACCTTGGCTCCGACCGGGAGCACTATGTCGGCCGCGAGCGGCTCGCCGGGCGGAATTGGAATGTCGTTGGCGAGCGGCGGGTTCGCGGGCGGCGCTTTGCGCGATTTGTAGACAATGGCCGCGATCACCACCATAAGGGCCAGCAAAAGCAGGCCGAGATTGATGGCCATGAAACGGATGAGCCTGCCGCGCACCTTTTCGATCTCGGGATCGAGCGGCTTTTCTTCTTCATCGGCAACGGGCCGGGCCATGGCAGAACTTTCCGGAACTTTTTTCGATGAGCGCTCATAGCGAAGAGACCCCTGAATTGATAGAGGCTGGACAATTCATAGAGGCGGCGCCGACCGTGCTCGAAGCCGGCGCGGAAGCGGCCGGCCAGCGCCTCGACCAGTGGCTGGCGAGCGCCCTCGGGCCTGACATGTCGCGCAGCCGGGTGCAGATGCTGATCCGGCAAGGTGCCGTTTCGATCGACGGCAAGCCGGTCGACGAGACCAAGCGCAAGATGAGTGCCGGCGAGCGCGTATCGGTCGTCATGCCCGAGCCGGAACCGGCCGAACCGCAAGGCGAGCCCATCGTGCTCGACGTGCTTTATGAGGACGACGAGCTGATCGTCATCAACAAGCCGGCCGGCCTCGTCGTCCATCCCGGCGCCGGCAACTGGACCGGCACGCTGGTCAACGCCCTGATCCACCACTGCGGCAACAGTCTTTCCGGCATTGGCGGCGTCAGGCGGCCGGGCATCGTCCATAGGCTGGACAAGGAAACGAGCGGCGTCATGGTGGTGGCCAAGACCGACCGCGCCCACAAGGCGCTGTCGGAGGCCTTTGCCGACCACGGCCGCACCGGCGACCTCGAACGTGCCTATCTGGCGCTGGTCTGGGGAATCCCGTCGCGGCCGGCCGGAACGGTCGATGCGCCGCTTGGCCGTGCCGCCGACCGCGTGCGCCGCGCCGTCGTGCCGGAAGGCCGTGACGATGCCCGCCACGCCGTGACCCATTTCACCGTCAAGGAGCGTTTCGGCGAGGGCCAGCAGGCGTTCGCCACCGCCAGCCTGGTCGAATGCCGGCTGGAAACCGGCCGCACCCACCAGATCCGCGTCCACATGGCCCATATCGGCCATCCCGTCATCGGCGACCCCGATTACGGCCAGGCCTTCCGCACCAAGGCCAACCGGCTGCCCGAGCGGCTGAAGGGTCAGGTCAAGGCATTTTCCAGGCAAGCTTTGCATGCCTGGCTCCTTGCATTTCGGCACCCGGCTACCCATTTATCGATGAGGTTCGAGGCGCCGATACCGGGGGACATGGAGGAACTCGTCGGCGGCTTTCGCAAACTCTGAACCCGAGCAATTCCAGGAAAAGCGTGAAACGGTTTTCCGTCCGGAATTGCGTCTAAACAAGCCAGCTAAAACCTGAGCGGCATTGTTCACTTCAGCGTGACACACTGTTTCGTGTTGAACAAATGCCTGTCTTTTCTGGTTTTGTTCCTATATAAATCAGCTGCCGCGGGCGAGCCTTTTGGTGCTCGCGTCACATGCCCGCCGCGTTTCGGGGGCATCACTCCAATAGAGAGGGGGCGCAATCATGGCCCAGTCACTACCTAGTATTGTTTCCGGCGAAGGCGGCCTCAGCCGCTACCTGGAAGAAATCCGCCGCTTTCCGATGCTTCAGCCGCAGGAAGAGTACATGCTCGCCAAGCGTTACGCCGAGCATGAAGACACCAGCGCTGCGCACAAGCTCGTCACCAGCCACCTTCGGCTTGTTGCCAAGATTGCCATGGGCTATCGCGGCTACGGCTTGCCGATCGGCGAAGTGATCTCGGAAGGCAATGTCGGCCTGATGCAGGCCGTCAAGAAATTCGAACCCGAGCGTGGCTTCCGCCTCGCGACCTACGCCATGTGGTGGATCAAGGCCTCGATCCAGGAGTACATCCTGCGCTCGTGGAGCCTGGTCAAGATGGGCACGACCGCCAATCAGAAGCGCCTGTTCTTCAACCTGCGCAAGGTGAAGGGCAAGATCCAGGCGCTGGACGATGGCGACCTCAAGCCCGACCAGATCACCGAGATCGCCACCAGGCTGAACGTGTCGGAAGCCGAAGTCGTGTCGATGAACCGCCGCCTGTCGGGCGACGCGTCGCTGAACGCGCCGATCCGCGCCAGCGAAGGTGAATCCGGCGAATGGCAGGACTGGCTGGTCGATGACCACGAAAGCCAGGAAGACATGCTGATCGAGCAGGACGAACTGGAAAACCGCCGCGGCATGCTGTCGGGCGCTCTGGCCGTGCTCAACGATCGTGAGCGGCGCATCTTCGAGGCCCGCCGCCTCGCCGAGGAGCCGCTGACGCTGGAAGAACTGTCGTCCGAGTTCGACATCAGCCGCGAGCGCGTGCGCCAGATCGAGGTGCGCGCCTTCGAGAAGGTGCAGGACGCGGTCAAGGCCGCCGCCAAGCGCCAGATGCAGGCGCTGCGCACGATCGAGGCGCAGCCGGCGGCCTAAGGCTGGGTTCGGTTAAGGAACAGAAGGCGGCGTCGGGAAACCGGCGCCGCCTTTTTTGTTTTGTCGTCCGTCGGCGGTTAGCGAAAGTCGGACAACAGCTGATCTCCCCCCTTGAGGGGGAGATGTCCGGCAGGACAGAGGGGGGCGTGACGGATCGCAGCTTGCGATTTTAACTATCCCCAACCTGGAATTGTTCGAGCACACAGCCAAAGGTCAGCGGGACAGCACCCCCCCNCCCCCTCTGCCCTGCCGGGCATCTCCCCCGCAAGGGGGGAGATCGGCAGCTTCGCCACTGCCTTCTCAAAGCCCATCAAGCGGAAACTTCAGATACCGCCTCCCATTGGCCTCCGGTTCCGGCAGCCGTCCACCATTCATGTTGACCTGCAGCGCATGCAGGATCAGCCGCGGCATCGGCAGTGTCTTGTCGCGCGCTTCGCGCAAGTCGACGAACTCGGCTTCGCTGCGCGCCGCAACGAGGTGGATATTCTTTGCCCTCTGCTCGGCGACCGTGCTCTCCCAGCACGGCTCGCGGCCGCCGGCCTGATAGTCGTGGCCGACGAACACGCGCGTATCGTCCGGCAGCGCCAGAATGCCCTCAATCGAATGCCACAGCCGCGCGGCACTGCCGCCGGGAAAGTCCGTCCTTGCCGAGCCGCTGTCGGGCATGAACAGCGTGTCGTGGACGAAGGCGGCGTCGCCGACGACATAGGTGATCGAGGCGAGCGTGTGGCCGGGCGAGAACAGCACCTTGACCGGCAGGTTGCCGATCATGAACGTTTCGCCTTCCCCAAACAGCCGGTCCCACTGCGAGCCGTCTGCGGGGAAATCCGGCCAGTTGTAGATCGCCTTCCACAGCGCCTGGACTTCGATGATCCTGTCGCCGATCGCCGTCGGCGCGCCGGTCTTTTCCCGGAGATAGTGCGCCGCCGAGAAATGATCGGCATGCGGATGGGTGTCCAGGATCCACTCGAGCTCCAGCCCGTTTTCGCGGATAAAATCCAGCAAGGCGTCGGCATTCTTCGTCGCCGTCGCGCCGGATTTTTCGTCGAAATCGAGGATCGGGTCGATGACGGCGCAGCGTCTCGTCACCGGGTCGGTGACGACATACTGGATGGCGCCGGTCGGCTTGTCGTAGAAGCCGGCGACCTCAGGTTTGGCCGAAGCGATGTCCAATGTCCGGCCCCCCTGCCCCTTGCCCGACAGGAACCGTTTTCTCCGTCGGGTTGAACAAGAGCATGGTCATCTGGCAAAGCGCGCCGGTCAAGCACGCCTTGCCACAAATAGGACTGAAGCCCCAAATAGCTCCGACGGAGAAAACCTAGGCTGACGGCTGCTTGGTCTTCCTGAGATAGGGCAGGATCGTCTCGAAAGCGCCAAAACGCTTGACCGCATCTTCGTTCGAAACCGCGGCGGTGATGATCACATCCTCGCCCTGCTTCCAGTTGGCCGGCGTCGCCACCTGGTGCTTGGCCGTCAGCTGCATGGAATCGACCGCGCGCAGGATCTCGTCGAAGTTGCGGCCCGTCGTCATTGGGTAAGTCAGCACCAGCTTGATCTTCTTGTCCGGCCCGATGACATAGACCGAGCGCACCGTGGCGTTGTCGGCCGGCGTGCGGCCTTCCGACGTCTCGCCGGCGCCCGCCGGCAGCATGTCATAAAGCTTGGCCACCTTGAGGTCCTTGTCGCCGATCAGCGGGTAGTTCACCGTCTGGCCGGTCGCCGTCTTGATGTCGGCCTGCCACTTGTCGTGGCTCGCAACGGGATCGACGGAAATGCCGATGACCTTGACGTTGCGCTTCTTGAACTCGCCTTCGAGCCCCGCCATCGTGCCCAGCTCGGTGGTGCAGACCGGGGTGAAATTCTTCGGATGGCTGAACAGGATCGCCCAGCCGTCGCCGATCCAGTCATGAAACTTGATCGGCCCTTGCGTGGTCTCGGCGGTGAAGTCAGGCGCGATGTCGTTGATACGAAGGCTCATGGCATTATTTCCCCAGCAACAGATTTCGTCAGGAGCGGCCGTGGACGGCGTCAACGCTCCGGCATTCCCGCATCTTAGCGCAAAAATCGCGGCTGCAGGACAATAGGAAACTATTATTGGCGACGGAACGAGCACTTTCGTTCTACGGACCGACGTTGGGCCGACAATCTTTCGTTTGTGCGGGGAAGGCTCAGGCCTTGTTGACCGCCAGCGACGTGGCCAGGTCTTCCATGCGCTGGGCGAGCGCGCCGAGCGCGCTGGTCAGCACGGTGTCGTTCTTGTCGGCCTTGGTCAGCGCTTCGTCGCGAGTCTTGCGCAGCGTCTGCACTTCGGTCTCCATGCCCTTGACCCGCTTCTGCAGCTCCGAAAGCTCGTCCATCACCATGATGCCGGCCATCACCGTCAGCCGCTGGTCGCCGATCTCGCCGAACGAATCCTTCAGATGCGAGACATAACGGTCGAACCGCTCGGCGAGGTCGATCAGGTGCTCTTCCTGACCCTCGTCGCAAGCCATGCGATACTGCTTGCCGTCGATGGAAACCGTGACCTGTGCCATGGCCTGCAGCTCCTACCTGTCCAGCACCGCGCGGATGGTTTCCATGGCGGTCACCAAGCGGCGCGACACTTCCTTGTTGGCATCTTCCAGCCGTTCGGCGCGGGCTTCGGAATTGTCGAGTTCCTGCGCCAGCCGTGAACGGTCGGCGTTCATGCGCTGCACCTCAGCCTCGGCTTCGGAATAGTCGCGCTCGTGCTCGAGCTTGGCCGCGACGGCGTTTTCCAGCCCCTCGATGGCCTTGCCCAGCCTGTGGATGACTTCCTTGAGTGTGGTTTCGCCGGTCATGGCCTTCGTCCTGTGCCCTGCCCATCACCGAATCGCTTCGCGTTCAGAACGCGTTAACAAGGAAACATTAGGCACCGGGTGAAGGCAACGTCAACAAAGCTCTCGCGACTGTCCCCCGCTAACGCTAATGTAGGTCGCCCCATAAGGTCTCAAAGCCATCACAAGACCGGCAAATGTGCAGCCGATTTGTTGACTAAAAGCCCGTGGCTGCTATGTGTCGCGCACTCTTTCCTGGGCTCTGCCAAGCCCACAAATCCCCACCCCGGAGGTACCATGACGTCGCGTGAACAACATGACCGGATGGCCAATGCGATCCGTTTTCTCTCCATGGACGCCGTCGAGAAGTCCCAGTCCGGCCATCCCGGCCTGCCCATGGGCTGCGCCGACATCGCCACAGTGCTGTTCACCCGCTTTCTGAAATATGATCCGAAGAACCCCCATTGGCCGGACCGAGACCGCTTCATCCTGTCGGCCGGCCACGGTTCTATGCTGCTCTACTCGCTGCTGCATCTGACCGGTTACGAGGACATGACCCTCGACCAGATCAAGCATTTCCGCCAGCTGGGTTCCAAGACTGCCGGCCATCCCGAATACGGCCATGCCACCGGCATCGAGACGACGACCGGCCCGCTCGGCCAGGGTCTCGCCAATTCGGTCGGCTTCGCGCTCGGCGAGCGCATCATGAACGCCGCCTTCGGCAACGACCTCGTCGACCACTACACCTATGTGCTGGCCGGCGACGGCTGCCTGATGGAAGGTGTTTCCCAGGAAGCCATCGCGCTGGCCGGCCACCTCAAGCTCAACAAGCTGATCGTCTTCTGGGACAACAACAACATCTCAATCGACGGTCCGGTTTCGCTTGCAGACAACACCGACCAGGTCGCCCGCTTCCAGGCCTCGGGCTGGAACGCCAGCCACATTGACGGCACCGACCCCGAGGCGATCGCCTACGCCATCGAAGCCGCCCGCCATTCCGACAAGCCGACGATGATCGCCTGCAAGACGACCATCGGCTTCGGCGCCCCGACCAAGGCCGGCACCAACAAGGCGCACGGTTCGCCGCTCGGCGCCGACGAGATCGCAGGCGCGCGGAAATTCTTCAACTGGGACTCGCCGCCCTTCGAAATTCCGGCCGACATTCTCGACTCCTGGCGCACCGCCGGCAAGGCCGGCGTCAAGCCGCGCACCGACTGGGAAGGCCGGCTCGCCAAGGCCAAGCCCGAGCTGAAGGCCGAGTTCGAGCGCCGCCTCGCCGGCAAGCTGCCGTCGAATTTCGATGCCGTCATTGCCGACTACAAGAAGAAGCTGTCGGCCGACAAGCCGAAGGTCGCCACCCGCAAATCGTCGGAAATGGCGCTGGAAGTCATCAACGGCGC
The DNA here is from genome assembly GCF_000502535.1 of Mesorhizobium sp. LNJC391B00. Classification (NCBI taxonomy): domain Bacteria; kingdom Pseudomonadati; phylum Pseudomonadota; class Alphaproteobacteria; order Hyphomicrobiales; family Phyllobacteriaceae; genus Mesorhizobium; species Mesorhizobium sp. LNJC391B00. The sequence goes on along the minus strand of NZ_AYWI01000011.1, from coordinate 100,935 downwards.
GGTGCCGGAAACCATCGGCGGCTCTGCCGACCTGACGGGCTCCAACAACACCAAGACCAGCCAGACCAAGAACATCACGCCGGACGATTACGGCCAGCGCTATGTCCACTACGGCATCCGCGAGCATGGCATGGCGGCCGCCCTCAACGGCCTGACGCTGCATGGCGGCCTCATCGCCTACGGTGGCACCTTCATGTGCTTCTCCGACTATGCCCGTCCGTCGATGCGGCTGGCGTCGCTGATGGGCATCCGCTCGATCTTCGTCATGACCCATGATTCGATCGGTTTGGGCGAAGACGGCCCGACCCACCAGCCGGTCGAGCACCTGGCGGCGCTCCGCGCCATCCCCAACCACAATGTCTTCCGTCCGGCCGACGCGGTGGAAACCGCCGAATGCTGGCAGATTGCCATTGAATCGGAAAAGACCCCGTCCACCCTGGCGCTGACCCGCCAGAACCTGCCGACGGTGCGCACCGAGCACTCGGCCAGGAACCTCTCGAGCCAGGGCGCCTATGAACTGGCCGCGGCGAGCGGCGAAGCGGCGGTGACGATCTTCGCGACCGGCTCCGAGGTCGAGATCGCGCTCGGCGCCCGTGATTTGCTTGAAAAGCATGGGCACCCGACCCGCGTCGTCTCGGTGCCTTGCTTCGAACTGTTCGACCGGCAGAGCGACGCCTATCGCAAGGAGACGATCGGCAACGCGCCGATCAAGATGGCGATCGAGGCCGGCATCCGTCAGGGCTGGGATCACCTGATCGGCTCCGACGGCATCTTCATCGGCATGACCGGCTTCGGCGCTTCCGGCACCATCGAGCAGCTCTACCCGCATTTCGGCATCACCGCCGAAGCCGCGGCCAAGGCGGCGGAAGCCCGCCTGCACGGCAAGTAAGATCAGGGTCAGTCCCGCGCACCTCCAAGGCGGATTCGCGGGGCTGGACCAACCTAATCGATTTAAATTCGGCGTTCTGCGGCTGGATTCTTGTGCCATCCGCCGCTATGAAGCTGCGGACCCATCTGCCGCCTCCAGCTCCCAGGGAGAGTAAAATGACCGTCAGAGTTGCCATCAACGGATTTGGCCGCATCGGCCGCAACATCCTGCGCGCCATCCATGAATCCGGCCGCAAGGACATCGACGTCGTCGCCGTCAACGACCTCGGCCCGGTCGAGACCAACGCGCATCTGCTGCGCTATGACAGCGTGCACGGCCGCTTCCCGCACGAAGTGTCGGTCTCGGGCGACCAGATCACCGTCGGCAAGGAGACCTTCAAGGTCACCGCGATCAAGGACCCGGCGCAGCTGCCGTGGAAGGAGCTCGGCATCGACATCGCGCTCGAATGCACCGGCATCTTCACCGCCCGCGACAAGGCTGCCGCGCATTTGACCGCCGGCGCCAAGCGCGTCGTCGTCTCCGCGCCTGCCGAAGGTGCTGACCTCACCGTCGTCTACGGCATCAACCACGACAAGCTGACCAAGGACCACATCGTCATTTCGAATGCGTCCTGCACCACCAACTGCCTGGCGCCGCTGGCCGCAGTGCTGCACGAGACCGTCGGCATCGAAAAGGGCATGATGACGACGATCCACTCCTACACCGGCGACCAGCCGACGCTGGACACCATGCACAAGGATCTCTACCGCGGCCGCGCGGCTGCCCTGTCGCAAATCCCGACCTCGACCGGTGCGGCCAAGGCGATCGGCCTGGTGCTGCCCGACCTCAAGGGCAAGCTCGACGGCATCTCGATCCGCGTGCCGACCCCCAACGTCTCGGTTGTCGACTTCAAGTTCATCGCCAAGCGCGCCACCACCGTGCAGGAGGTAAACGAAGCGGTGATCGCTGCCTCCAACGGCAAGCTGAAGGGCATTCTCGGCGTCACCCATCATCCGAATGTGTCGATCGACTTCAACCACGATCCGCGCTCGTCGATCCTGGCGCTCGACCAGACCAAGGTCATGGACGGCAACTTCGTTTCGGTGCTGTCCTGGTACGACAATGAGTGGGGCTTCTCCAACCGCATGGCCGACACCTCGGTCGCCTTCGGCAAGACCATCGCCTGATCTGAAGGCATCGTCTCGCAGCTTCGAACGCCCGGCTGTGCCCGGGCGTTTTTCGTCAGCGCGCCGGGCAAGGCGCGCCGAGCCGCCAAACGCCGGAAAATCAGCGGCATAAGGCAAAAAGCCATCCTTGCGCCTTGCACCGGCCATTCCTTCGCCCCACTCTCCCGTGAATCGGTAGAAAGAGGAATTCGAGGGGCAAATCACGGATGGAGCATGCGATCTATCTCGTCACGCTGGTCGGCACAGCGCTAGTCGTCGCCGCAGCGTTCTCGAGCCTGATCGCCTTTCGCTTCGGCGCCCCTTTGCTGCTGCTCTTCCTCTGCATCGGCCTCGCCAGCGGCGTCGATGGTCTCGGTATCGAATTTGACAATGCGCGCGTGGCATATTTTGCCGGCTCACTGGCGCTGGCGGTCATCCTGTTCGATTCCGGTTTCGGCACGCCGCTCAACGCGCTGCGCCAGGCGGCCGGCCCGGCGCTGTCGCTGGCGACCTTTGGCGTAATCCTGACCACTGGCCTGTTCGGCGCCGCCGCCTATTACCTGCTCGACCTCAGCTGGCTGGAATCCTTCCTGCTTGGAGCTGCCGTCGCCTCGACCGATGCGGCTGCGGTGTTCTTCCTGCTGCGCGCCGGCGAAATCAATCTGCGCGAGCGCGTGCGCGCGACACTGGAAGTCGAATCCGGCACCAACGACCCGATCGCCATCTTCCTGACCATCACGCTGGTCGAGATCATCGCCGCCCACGCCAATCCCGAGACCCATGTGCTGGTCACCGACCTGATCCTCGGCTTCCTCCTCAATATGGGGCTCGGCGCCGTCGTCGGCGTGCTTGGCGGGCTCGGCATCGTGCGCCTCGTCGACCGGCTCAACCTCGACCATGGCTTGCTGCCGATCTTCGTGCTGACCCTGTCACTGATGGTGTTCGCCGCCGCCGGCGCCATTGGCGGCTCGGGCTTCCTGGCGGTCTATCTCGCCGGGCTGATTGCCGGCAACTCCGACATCCGCGCCGTCACCATCCTGAAGCGCTTCCAGGACGGCATGTCGTGGCTGGCACAGATCATTATGTTCCTGATCCTCGGCCTGTTCGCGACACCCTCGCAGTTTCCGGCGATCATGGTGCCGGCGGTGCTGCTCGGCCTGTTCCTGATGTTTGTCGCGCGCCCTGTCGCCGTCTGGCTCTGCCTGATCCCGTTCCGCCTGCCGCGTCCCGAGATCGCCTTCGTCTCCTGGGTCGGCCTGCGCGGCGCCGTGTCCATCCTGCTTGCCATCACCCCACTGCTCGGCGGACTGGAGAACGGCCGCACCATCTTCAACGTCGCCTTCATCATCGTGCTGGTATCGCTGGTGGTGCAGGGCTGGTCGGTCGGTCCGCTGGCGCGCCGGCTCGGCCTGATCGTGCCGGCGAGACTCGGGCCGCTCGACAAGGTCGAACTCGAACTGCCGGGCTCCGCCCACCACGAACTGCTCGCCTACCGCGTCGCGCCCGGCAGCCCGGTGGCGCGCGGCGAGCGCATCCCGCGCTGGGCACGGCCCTCGCTGGTGCTGCGCGACGGCCGCTCGATGCGTTTCCAGGACATGGGCCGGCTCGCGGCCGGCGACCAGGTCTACATCTTCGTGCCCGACCGCTATCCGCGCCTGCTTGACAAGCTGTTTGCCAGCCGCGCCGTAGTCGACCCCGAGGATGCCGACTTCTTCGGCGCCTTTGCCGTCGATCCCGCCCGCTCGGCCGCAGAGCTCGAGGCCGCATACACTCCGGGATTGAGCGAAGCCGAGCAGAAGCTCACCGTCGGCGCGCTGGTGACGGCGCGGCTCGGCGGCCATGCCGAATATGCCGACCGGGTGCTGATCGGCCCGATCGAATTGATCGTCCGCGACGTCGACGACAAGGGCAAGATCACCGGTCTCGGCCTCTCCTTCGAGCCGACCGCGCCGGTGGCGCGGGTTCCGGTGTTCCTGAGCGCCGGCGAGATCGGCGATCGGGTCTCCGCCTTCATCCGCAACTGGCACAAGCCGACCGAGACGCAGACTGCAGAGGCGATAGCCAATGAGAAGGCCCTTGAGCCGACGGCGGAAAAGATAACGACCGAAGGCTGACAAGCGATCGGTTCACGCTGACGTCCCGCATCATCACGACAGCCTTCGCCTTGATCTCAAAATTTAGCTCGCACCCCGGCTCAAGCCTTGCATCGTCATCGATGCGAGGTATGGTCCCGGCGATTTTTCACGGAAAGGTATCAGCATGGCCGCCTTCAAGACACTCGACGATATCGGCAATATCAGCGGCAAGCGCGTGCTGGTGCGCGTCGACCTCAACGTGCCCGTCGCCGACGGCAAGGTCACCGACGCCACCCGCATCGAACGCATTGCGCCGACCATCGCCGAACTGTCCGGCAAGGGCGCCAAGGTCATCCTGCTCGCGCATTTCGGCCGCCCGAAGGATGGTCCCTCGCCCGAATTCTCGCTGGAGCCGATCGCCAAGGCTGCCGCGGAGGTGCTTGGCCGCCCCGTCGGCTTTGCCGGCGACTGCGTCGGCGACACGGCGGGCAGTGCGGTCGCCGCCATGAACAAGGGCGATGTGCTGCTGCTGGAAAACACCCGCTTCCACAAGACCGAGGAGAAGAACGACCCGGCCTTTACAGAGCGGCTCGCCGCCAATGGCGATATCTTCGTCAACGACGCCTTTTCCGCCGCCCACCGGGCGCACTCCTCGACCGAAGGCCTGGCGCGGCTGTTGCCGTCCTATGCCGGCCGCACCATGCAGGCCGAGCTCGAGGCGCTGGAGAAGGGGCTCGGCAATCCGGTCCGCCCTGTCGTCGCCATTGTCGGTGGCGCCAAGGTGTCGACCAAGATCGACCTGTTGATGAACCTGGTGAAGAAGGTCGACGCGCTGGTCATCGGCGGCGGCATGGCCAACACTTTTCTCGCTGCGCGTGGCACCGCTGTCGGCAAGTCGCTGTGCGAGCATGACCTTGCCGCGACCGCCAAGCAGATCATGATCGAGGCCGCCGAAGCCGGCTGCGCCATCATCCTGCCTGTCGACGGTGTCGTCGCCAAGGAATTCAAGGCGGGTGCCGCCAGCGAGACCGTTGCCATTTCGGATGTCCCGGCTGACGGCATGATCCTCGATGTCGGCGAAAAGACCGTGAAGACGATCGGTGAATGGATCGACCGCGCCGCGACGCTGGTCTGGAACGGCCCGCTCGGCGCCTTCGAGATCGAGCCTTTCGACCACGCCACGGTGGCGGCGGCCAGGCACGCGGCGGCCCGCACCAGGGCCGGCAAGCTGGTCTCGGTCGCCGGTGGCGGCGACACGGTGGCCGCCCTCAACCATGCCGGCGTCGCCGACGACTTCACCTATGTCTCGACCGCCGGTGGCGCTTTCCTGGAATGGATGGAAGGCAAGCCGCTGCCCGGCGTCGACGTCCTGAAGAAGCAGGCCTGATCGGGACGAGGGCGTCAAACGAGGCGCTGGAAACTTTCAATCGATTCGAGCTTTCCGATGCCATTCCTTTGGCGGTAGACTTCCCTTAAGCGCGGAACAACACCGTCAAGGAGAAGCAAAAATGAGCGAACGTCTCGAAGACATTGCCGCCGCGATGGTGGCCGGCGGCAAGGGCCTGCTGGCCGCCGATGAGAGCTCCGGCACCATCAAGAAGCGCTTCGACGTTATCGGCGTCGAATCGACCGCCGATAGCCGCCGCGACTACCGCGAGATGATGTTCCGCGCCAAGGACGCAATGACGAAGTACATCTCCGGCGTCATTCTCTACGACGAGACCATCCGTCAGAAGGCTGCCGACGGCACGCCTCTGGTCGACATCATCAAGGCGGCGGGCGCCATTCCCGGCATCAAGGTCGATGCCGGCGCCAAGCCACTCGCCGGCTTTCCCGGCGATACCGTTACCGAAGGCCTCGACGGCTTGCGCGAGCGGCTCGCGGATTATTACAAGCTCGGCGCCCGCTTTGCCAAATGGCGCGCGGTGATCGACATCGACACCGGCAAGGGCGTGCCCTCGGCCAATTCGATTGCCTCCAATGCCCATGCGCTGGCCCGCTATGCCGCACTGTGCCAGGAGGCCGGCATCGTGCCGATCGTCGAACCGGAAGTGCTGATGGACGGCGCGCACGACATTGCCACCTGCTACGACATCTCGAAGGCAACGCTGATCAAGCTCTATGACGAGCTGCATGCGGCGCGCGTTGTGCTGGAAGGCACCATCCTGAAGCCGAACATGGTGCTGGCCGGCAGGAAGTCGGGCAAGGTGAGCAGCCCCGAAGAGGTCGCGGAAAAGACCATAAAACTGTTCCGCGAAACCGTACCGGCAGCGGTGCCGGGCATCGCCTTCCTTTCGGGCGGGCAGTCGGACGAGGAGGCTACCGCCAACCTCAACGCCATCAACGCCATCGGCCCGCATCCGTGGAAGCTGACCTTCTCCTATGGCCGCGCCTTGCAGGCCGCCCCGCAAAAGGCCTGGAGCGGCAAGGCATCGAACGTCGCCGCCGGCCAGGCCGCCTTCACCCATCGTGCCCACATGAACCATCTGGCGGCGCTGGGACAATGGACGGCGAGCCTCGAACAGGCCGCCTGAGCGCAGTCCTCCCGTTGTCATACAACCCGGGCCGATGCGCCCGGGTTTGTTTATGCAAAGCCCGGCTTGGACGGAGTTCGTCCATCCTTATCTCCTTTTCGGCAAAAGCTGACGGCGATGTCGGTTTCTGCCCACCCCAAACGTCCTTGGGTGAACAGACAGGGAGAACTTCATGACTCGCAGCAAGGTGGTTTCGCGTGAAGACTGGTTTGAGGCGCACAAGGCGCATCTGGCGCGCGAGAAGGAATTGACACGGTTGCGTGAGCGCATCGCCGCCGAGCGGCGTGAACTGCCCTGGATGAAAATCCGCAAGGACTATGTCTTCGAGACCGAGCAGGGTCCGAAGAACCTGGCCGGACTGTTCGGCGCCAACAGCCAACTGATCGTCTACCACTTCATGATGACGCCAGGATCGAACCACCGCTGCGAAGGCTGCTCCTTCCTTGCCGACCATATAGACGGCGCCGATCAGCATCTCAGGCACCACGACGTGTCGCTGGTGGTGGTTGCGCGCGCGCCGCTGGCGGAACTGCTGCCTTACAAGCAGCGTATGGGCTGGAAATTCGACTGGGTGTCGTCCTACGCCTCGGATTTCAACTTCGACATGCAGGTCTCCTTCACCGACAAGCAGATCGCGGGCGGCGACACCACCTACAATTTCGAGACGCGTCCGCGCACGTCAAAGGACCTTCCCGGCACCAGTGTTTTCTACAAGGAAGAGAACGGCGACATATTCCTTACCTTTATGTCGCGCGCCCGCGGCGGCGAGGCGCAGATCGGCACTTACGACTATCTCGACATGACACCGAAGGGCCGCGGCGAAAATGGCCCTTATCATAGCCTGATGGACTGGGTGCGGTTGCATGACGAATATCAGGACAAGCAGGCGGACAAGCCGAACTGCTGCGACTAGAAGCTCGTTCACCTCAGGCGAAACTTGCGCTAAGGCTGCCGCTGATCTCTAAACGGTATCGCCATGCGCTTCCCGGCCCTTCTTACCTGGCTCGCCTACCCCGTTTATGTCTGGCAGGGCCTCGGCGTGCGCCGCCGCACCACCCGCATGCTGCCGGCACAAGGGCCGGTCATGCACGAAATATCGGGCAAGGCGCCGGCCATCTCGCTGCTGGTGCTGGGCGATTCCTCGGCCGCTTCCGTCGGCATCGGCAATTCCGAGAACGGGCTTGCCGCGCAGCTTGCAATGCTGGTCGCAAAACGAACCGGCCTTGCCGTGCGCTGGCGCGCCGCCGGATTCAACTCGGCAACGTCGGGCCAGATCCGCGACCATGTGCTGCCCAATCTGTCGGCCGATCGGTGGACGCACATCGTGCTCGCCATCGGCACCAACGACACCAAGAATTTCCACTCGGTGCCGCGCTTCAAGAAAGAGTTCGGCGGCCTGCTTTACGCGCTGCGCGCCAAATGGCCGGAGGCCCGCGTCGTCTGGTCGCCGGTGCTGGAATTCACCCGTGCGCCGGCCATGCCGCCGCTGCTCGGCAAGATACTCGAAATCCGCGCTACCGCAATGAACCGCATGGGCGAGCGCCTCTGTTTCGAGCGCGGCGCCGTGCCGGCGCCACGGCTGCCGATCACCAACCCTGAGGCCGGCTTTGCCTCCGATGGCTTTCATGCCTCGGAAGCCGGTTACCGCGCCTGGGCCGAACATCTGGTCGGATGGGTGCTCGCCGATTGACCTGAGGGGGCACAAGCTCGGACTGGTGGGCTTCAGAGAACTGACGCGAGTATTTCCAAATACTGTTGATTGCAGCCTGCTTCCAATGGATCTGAGCCAGAATATCATCCAGCAGCAATGGATGAGCTACGGCCTGGATTCCGAAACCGGCAACGACACCTGCACGCTGACCGGCAACCGCGCCGAATCGAGCAAGCATGTCATTCCGGCCGGCCCGGCCAACGCCACGCCTTTTATTGCGGCGAACCTGCCGGAATTCATGACGACGCGCGGTGGCGATTACTTCTTCGTGCCCAGCCTCAACGCCATCCGGATGATTGCCATGGGAACGGTGGACCCGACCTGACCCTCAAGGCTATGCCCAGTGCCCCAGCGCACCCGCCAGCGCGATGGCCGCCATGGCGATCAGGGCCAGCTTCCAGAAATCGCCGCGCCGCTTCAGGCCCGGCCAGCCGAGCGGCTTGATCAGCTGAATGGCCATCATGCCGATGATGACGAGCGCGAGGAGTTTCGACATGCCCGCCTTTGAGCAGCATCGCGACAGGCTGTCAAAGCGGTTCTTGCATGGTCTCGGTCGACTTGGCCATTCCTGACAAAAGGCTCGTTTCCGAACCGACCGCCAAGCACCTCGCAGCTTTCTTCAACGAGCTGACATGCTCCTGACAGACTGCTGTCAGGAGGGGTATGCAATAGTGTCTCCATCAGAGAAGAGGAGATGGTCATGAACAGCTTTGGTATTTTGAACAGCGTACAGCACTATGTCGGCAAGATCCGCACGATGCGCAATGAAGTTCGTACCCAGCGCTTCCTGAACTCCTTGCCGGCGGACATCCGCAAGGACATTGGCTGGCCGGATATGTATGAGGGTCACAGCCGCATTCGCGAGATCTGAGGCGTTTTACATGACAATGCTTGGATGCGGACCCCGCAACGCCCGGATCATTGACATCGACCCCCGGGCGGCGACCCCTCGGGCTGGCGCAAAAACTTTGGCGCCTGCTACGGACAATGCTGAAGGCTCCTGACAGAATGCTGTCAGGAGCACCATGCCATAAACGTGTCAGGAGACATGAATGGTGAAAAGCTGGAACGACAGGCTGAACACGCCGGGCGTCAACGGCGTGAAGCCGACGCCACGCACAATGGGCGACGTCGTCGAGGGCCAGCCGATGCTGGTGCCGACGGCCCGTCAGGTCGATGATTTCATTCGCACGATCCCCAACGGCGTCGAGATGGATGTACGCGCCTTGCGCACCGCCCTCGCCATCGAGCATGGGGCGCAAGTGACATGTCCGGTCACCATCGGCTATCATCTGCGCACCGTCGCCGAAGCCGCCAATGAGGATCTCGAACGCGGCATGACGCTGAACGATATCACGCCGTACTGGCGTGTGCTCGACGTGAACACGCCGACAACGAAGAAGTTGTCCTTCGGCGCGGAATTCGTCGCCGTGCAGCGCAGGCGCGAAGGACTTAAACCATAATGCGTGTCGCCCAAAAGTGCGCAGCGGTTTTTGGGAGAACGACAAGCATAAAACAGGACATGGATGTCACCCGGAACCGGTTTTGGGACCATGACATTCATAGACAAGCAGCCGAGGGACCATACGATGCGACGTGCCGACAGGCTCTTTCAGATCGTGCAGCACCTGCGTGGCGGCCGGCTGGTCACCGCCCAGAAGCTCGGCACATGGCTCGAGGTTTCCGAGCGGACCATCTACCGCGATATCGCCGATTTGCAGTCGACCGGAGTGCCGATCGACGGCGAGGCCGGCGTCGGCTACATGATGAGGGAGGGTTTCGACCTTCCGCCGCTGATGTTCACGCGTGACGAAATCGTCGCGCTGGTCGCCGGCGCCCGCATGGTGCGGGCCTTTGGCGGCGCGGCCATGGCGCGTGCGGCCGACGAGGCGCTGGTCAAGATCGGCGCCGTCCTGCCCGACGCCGAGAAGGACCGCATCGCCCGCACCGAGATCCACACGCCGATGTGGGTGGTGAGCGACGCCGCGCGTGAGGCGATCGACGTGATCGAGCGCGCTGTCGAGAAGCGACAGGTGCTGACCATCGACTACCGCGACGAGGCCGGCCGCGGCACCGGGCGTGACATCCGTCCGCTCGGTCTGTGGTTCTGGGGCAAGGTATGGACGCTGGTTGCCTGGTGCGAGATGCGCGACGATTTCCGCGCCTTCCGCATCGACCGCATCGCCTCGGTGGTCATCGCCGGCCGCATCTTCAAGCCTGAGCGAGGCAAGCAGCTTGCCGACTTCTACCGCGCCGTCGAACGCTCGGAGGACTATGGCATGACGCCGGACCGGGCGGCGCGCAGCTGAGACTTCGATAATCAATGAAAAAGCCCGCTCGAAGCGGGCTTTTTTGATGAACTGTCGCAAACCTTACTCGTCGTCCGCATCTTCCTTCTTGGACTTGAGCGCCGAGAGCTTGGCGAACACGGCGTTTGCGTCGAGCTCGGCATCCTCGTCCTTCGGCTTCTCCGGCGCCGGCACCAGGCGCTCGGTCACGGCAGCCGGCAGCAGCGTGTCGCCGACAGGCTGCGCCTGCTCGCGGCCGCGCGAGGCGCGGTTGACTTCCATGTCGAGGTCGATCTGCGAAGCGAGACCCAGCGTCACCGGGTCCATCGGCTGCAGATTGGCCGAATTCCAGTGCTTGCGCTCGCGGATCTGTTCGATCGTCGACTTGGTCGTGCCGACCAGGCGCGAAATCTGCGCGTCCTTCAATTCCGGATGGTTGCGGACCAGCCACAGGATGGCGTTGGGCCGGTCCTGGCGCTTCGACAACGGCGTGTAGCGGGGACCCTTGCGCTTGGATTCCGGCACCCGCACCTTGGGGTCGGATAGTTTCAGGCGCTGGTTCGGATCCTTCTCGGCGCGTGCGATCTCGTCGCGGGTCAGCTGTCCCGTCATGATCGGATCCATGCCCTTGATGCCCTGCGCCGATTCGCCGTCGGCGATCGCCTTGACCTCGAGCGGATGCAACCCGCAGAACTGCGCGATCTGCTCGAAGGACAGCGCGGTGTTGTCGACCAGCCAGACGGCGGTCGCCTTGGGCATCAGCAGCGTATTGGCCATTTCAAAAATCCTTCTCGTTCGCCCGCGTTCCCGCGCGGGCGGTGGTTTAGAGCCACCAAAATGGGAAATTCGCGGCCTGTATAACCGCTCCGTTGCCGTTTCGCAATGTTTTTGGCGCAGGGCGCAGCCGTCGGACACCGGACAGCAGGGGAGGCCAGGAGGACCTCGGCTCCGGCGATCATTGATGCCGAGTTGTAACAGGGGTCCAAAACGACAAAACCCGCCGGACAGGGTCCAGCGGGCTCGGAACCGGCGACGGGATACCGTCTGCGGCGGCTCTTGCTTCTGCCGCGTGGTCAGGCCTCACTGGCCGACCATGCTTCGAATTAGATGGCCTTGCGGGCAATCCTCTCGATGTCGCCGCGGCTGATGCCGAGGTCGCTGAGCTGACGGGCGTTGAGCTTGTTCAGCTCGCGCACGGTTTCGTTGTACATACGCCAGTTACGGAAAGCGCGGATCGGGTTCATGGTTGTCCTCCAGTTGTTGGATCAAATCGTTTCGATGACGCTTAGATAGGCAGTGCTGCCCACGAATTGAACAGACGTCTTTGCATAGCCGCAATGCAAATGCTGCATTGCAGCATTAAGCTTCTGTTCATCTTGCCGACAGGCTGAGCGCGGAGGATGAGCGAGATTCAGGTCAGGCCGAGCCGAGAATGGCGGCTCCCGAGAACCGGCCTACGCCGGCCGTAGCCTTAACTGCCGCAACCCCTCATGGGGGCTTCGGCCGGCGGAGGCGGGAAGCGCAGGGAGCCGCCATTCGCAGGCCGGCCTCACCTGACTCTCGCCCATCTACCCGACGTCGAGAACGATCTTGCCTATATGCTCGCCCTCTTCCATGCGCTCATGCGCCCGCCATGCGTCGGTCAGCGGGAAGATCATGTCCATCACCGGCGCTACCTTGCGGGTGCCGAGCAGCGGCCACACCTGTGCTTCCAGTGCGGCGGCGAGCGCCGCCTTGAACTCGACCGTGCGAGGCCGCAGCGTCGAGCCGGTGTGGGTCAGCCGCTTGACCATGATTTTCGAGAAATCGGCGCTCGCCATCGCGCCGGCCTGGACGGCGATCTGGACGATCCTGCCCTCGACCGCGGCGGCCTCGTAGTTGCGCGCGATATAGTCGCCACCGACCATGTCGAGTATGACGTCTGCCCCGTTGCCGCCGGTCGCATCCTTGACCGCCGCGACGAAATCCTCCTCGCGGTAGTTGATCGCCCGGTCGGCGCCGAGCTTCAGGCATGCGTCGCATTTCTCCTTCGAGCCGGCGGTGGTGACGACATACGCGCCGAAGGCCGACGCCAGCTGGATCGCCGTGGTGCCGATGCCCGATGAGCCGCCATGGACCAGCAGCGTCTCACCCTTTTTCAAGCCGCCGCGCTCGAACACATTGTGCCAGACGGTGAAATAGTTTTCCGGAACCGCGGCCGCCTCCGTGTGGGTGAAGCCGGCGGGCAGCGGCAGCACGCTGCCGGCATGAACCTTGACATATTCGGCATAACCGCCCCCCGGCGTCAGCGCGCAGACCCGGTCGCCGATACGCCAGCGCGATATCTCGTCGCCAAGGGCGGCCACTTCGCCCGATGCTTCGAGGCCGGGCAGGTCGGAAGCGCCGGGCGGCGCCGGATAGGCGCCCTTGCGCTGCTGCACGTCGGGGCGGTTGACGCCGGCCGCACGCACCCGGATCAGGATTTCGCCGGGACCAGGCACCGGCACGTCGCGCGTTTCCGGTTTCAGCACCCGCGGCCCGCCCGGTTGCGAGATTGCGATGGCCGTCATCGTGGCTGGAATTTTATGTCCGCTCGCCATGAAATTTCCCGTCTCGGTCCGCCGGTCTGTCGCCGGCTGCCAGCTTCTTGCCGGCTGTTTGCATCTGCGCCCCTGCCCTATGTATGCTGATTGCCGGATCAGGCAAATGGCCAAATCAGCCCAATACTGAATAGGGAGGAGCGACGATGGCGATCTTCGACGACGAACCCAAAAAGAAAGCCCGCCCGCATGAGATCGGACAGGATCTGTCGCTGCTTTCGGTCGGTGACCTTACCGAACGGATCAGCATCCTGCGCGACGAGATTGCCCGGCTCGAAGCCGAGCTCCAGACCAAGGGCAGCACCAAATCGGCGGCCGAAGCCCTGTTTCGCCGCGGCTAGTTTTCGCGTTAGTTTCGGCGTTGAGCATCCGCCGCCGAAAGCCCGAATGCGCCTGTCTTCAGACCCCGCCACCGAATCTCCAGACGGATCAAACAATGTTTGCAAGCTACAGGCCGATCCTCTCGCTGCTTCGCGGCACCGCTTTCCTGCTCGCGGCTTCGGGACTGCACGGCCTGTTGTTGCCGTTGCGAGGTCAACTCGAAGGGTTTTCGACCGCATCGCTCGGTCTGATGGGCACGGCCTGGGCCGGTGGCTTCGTCACCGGCTGCTTCTTCGCACCGCGCCTGGTGCGCCGCGCCGGCCACGTCCGGGCGTTCGGCGCCTTTGCCGCTTCGGGCGCCATCGTGGCGTTGCTTACCGGCCTGATCATCGACGAATATGTCTGGATCCTGCTGCGTGCCTTCACCGGCTTCACCATGGCCGGCGCCTTCATGGTCATCGAAAGCTGGCTGAACGAGAAGGCCACCAACGAGAACCGCGGCACCGTCTTCGGCCTCTACATGATGGTCACCTATGCCTCGATCATGGGCGGCCAGATGATCGTTGCCAGCGGCGACGTCAGATCGGCGTCGCTGTTCATGATCACCGGCATATTGTTCTGCCTATCACTGATCCCGACCGCGGTGTCGTCGGCTTCGTCTCCCAAGCCGCTGCAGGACGTCAAGCTCGACGTCAAAGGCCTCTACGCCAACTCGCCGGTGTCGGCGATCGCCTGCCTGTTGGTCGGCATCGCCAATGGCGCCTGGGGCACGCTTGGCGCCGTCTACGGCGCCCGTATCGGCATCTCCACCGCCCAGATCGCACTGATGATGAGCCTTGTCGTTATTGCCGGCGCGGCCATGCAGCTTCCGGCCGGACGCCTCTCCGACAAGACCGACCGCCGTTTCGTGCTGGCGGGCGCGGCTTTCGGCGCCGCACTGTTCGCCATCCTGATCTTCCTGTTCGAACCGCGTTCCGCCGTCCTCGTCATTGTCTTCGCCGCCACCTACGGCGCCTTTGCCTACACGCTCTATTCGATCGCCGTGGCGCATGCCAACGACCACGCCCGATCGGAGGATTTCGTCAAGGTCTCGGGCGGCCTGCTGCTTCTGTATGGCTTCGGAACCATGATCGGGCCCTTGCTGGCTGCCGCCCTGATGGGCTGGCTCCGCCCCGAAGGCCTGTTCCTGGCCACCGCGCTGGCGCATCTCAGCCTCGCCGCCTACACGCTGCTGCGCATCAGCCGCCGCGCGCCGGTGCCGATCGAAGACCGCGATGCCTTCAAGACCCAGCCGGCCGATCGCTCGGTCACCCCTGAAGCACTGCGGCTCAGAAAAGCGGAAGCCGACGGTTGAGATTTGAAAAGCTTTGCCCCACAAGTATAGGCATGATCTTTTCTGACGCCTTCATGGCGATTGCCGACCCCAGCCGGCGCTATCTTCTGGAAGAGCTCCGGCGCGGCCCGAAAACCGTCAACGAACTGGCTTCGGGCCTGCCAGTCTCCCGCCCGGCCGTGTCCCAGCATTTGAAAGTGTTGCTGGACGCCGGTCTGGTTCAGGCCAAGGCCGAGGGCACGAGGCGGGTCTATACAGTCAGCAGTGGCGGCTTCCTCAAGCTCAATATTTGGCTTGATCAGTTCTGGGAAGCATAGGCCGCGATTCCAGCTCGCCTCCCTGGCTTTCAAGTGTCCGTTGCCAGCGCCTTGCCCAGCGCATCGAGCAGGAATCCGGTACCATGCTCGCGCGATGACGGTGTGTCGTGCCCATCGAGAAACGCGCCCTGCTCGGTGAGCACCAGACGCGTGCCCGTGCCTTCCGGGCGAAGCTCAATTGTCGCCAGCGAAACCGAGATTCTGACATCACCGAACAGCATGTCGTAGCTGTAGACGATGCGCTGGTTGGGCACGATGTCCTGATAGGTGGCGGTATAGGTGTGGATCGGCCCGTCCTTCGGCCCGCCGGCATTGACCTCCTGGCCGCCGACGCGAAAATCCATTTCGTGCCTGTGGGTCATCGGGTTGTCGGGGTCGGCGAACCAGCGCCGCTTGGCGGCCGGATCGCTGAGCGCGAAATAGACTTTCGCCGGCGCAACTGGATAGAGGCGCTCGAGGACGAAGGTGGAGTGGACGACGGATCGTTCGGCCATGGTCGGGTCCTCTTGGTCAGCTTGATGGTTTCTGCGCGACGAAGACGCCGTCGCGATAGGACGCGCCGAAATAGACTTCGACGGCGCGCAACCTGTCGCCATGGAACAGATGCAGTTCGGTGTTGCGGAAGGTCTTTCCGTCCGCCGTCTCGCAGCGATAGAGGACAAAGGCGGCGTCCTCGTCCTCGCATATCCGCTCGATGACGATCGAGCTGAAGGCCGGGCTGTCCGGCCAGCAGCGCTCGAAATAGGTCGCACGGTCGATGGCGTCGTCATAGGGGCTGGTGAAGGTGAAATCGTTGGCGAGCACCGCCGCGACGGCAGGCTTGTTATTCGCCTGGTAGGCGGAAAAATAGCCGCGGATCAACTCCGCTCTGCTTTTGCCGGGCATGGTCATTTCTCCTCTGCTTCAGGTCATTCGGTCTCGGCGAGAAAATCGCCGAGCCGGTCGAGCCGACGCTCCCATGTCAGCCGCCGTTCGTTGATCCAGTGTTCTGCACTGCGCAGCGCCTGCGGCGCGATCTGGCAGGTGCGCACGCGGCCGAGCTTTTCCGAGCGCACCAGCCCGCTTGCTTCGAGCACGTTGAGATGCTGGACGACGGCCGACAGCGACATCGCCAGCGGTTCGGCCAACTGGCTGACCGAGGCCGGCCCACGCGACAGCCGCTCGACCATGCTGCGCCTGGCCGGGTCCGCGAGCGCCTGGAACATCAGGTCGAGCTGGGCGGGATCGTGCAGCATCGCGATCAGCCGTTATTGTAGGGAAAGAACTTGAAGTAGGGCTGCGCCTCCTCGATCACCCGGGCGAAAGACGGCCGCTTGAGCAGGCGGTCGTGGCAGCGTTTCACGGCCGGATAGCTGTCGCCGAACGGCTCGACCTTGTTGGCGTAGAACAGCGCCGGCGAGGCCGCGCAGTCGGCCATGGTGAAGGTGGGGCCGGCCGCCCAGAGTTTCGAGCGCATCTCCTCCTCGATGATCGCATAGGCGTTGCGCAGTTGCGCGCGCGCCTCGTCGACCCCGAACGGATCGGTCTTGTCCTGCGGGCGCAACTTGTCGCCGACGATCTTCTGCATCGGCGCCTGCACGTAGAAATCGTAGAAACGGTCGGCCTGGCGGACCTGGAGAGCAAGGTCGGCCTCGGCCGGGATGAGCTCGACCGGCCCGGGATAATGCGCGGCCAGATATTCGATGACGATGGTCGATTCCAGCACCGTGCGATTGCGTGCATCGTCACGCAGCGCGGGCATCTTGCCGGTCGGCGACACCTTCAGGAGTGCTGCCCGCGACTGCTCGTCGCCGAGGTCGACGATAACCGGCGTAAAGGGCGTATCGTTCTCGTAAAACGCAATCAGCGGTTTCCAGCAGAACGATGCCAGCGGATGGAAATGGAACGTCAGGGACATTTTTTGCTCGTCTGTTTGCGGTTCGTCGATACTGGAGCGGTGCCAGCCAGCGCCAATACTGAAGCATTTACTTAACTATTTCCGTGAGGCGAATGTGTCAAGGTTCGAGACTGCCTTCAGGGCTTGGTATGCGTGACGATGGCGGCAACGATCGTGCCCCAGTCGTCGGGATGCAGTTCGTGGCCACCGCCTTCGACGCGGACAAGCCGCCCGCCGGCAACAGCGTCGGCAAGGGCTGCGCCATGCTCGACCGGAAAGATCGGATCCGATGTCCCGTGAATGACGAGCAGCGGAACCTTGATCTCGCACAGGCGTCCTTTCAGATCCTCGCAGCTCTTCAGCATGAAATGGTTGGTCGCGCTCAGGAAGCCGCCGGATCGGTCGTAGTCCTGTTGGACGAACGCGCGCATCGCCTTCTCGTCGAAGGGATGCGCGTTGCTGGCGATCGCACGCGCATCCTTGACGACGAAGCCGATCACCTGGTCGCGGTCCGACCAATCGACCTTGGCGCCATCGGCCGAGTGCTCCATATAGGCCTCGGTCGTCCCCGGCAGGTGCGATGTATCGATCCCCACCGGCGAACTGCTGATCACCGTCAGTGTGATGACACGCGAGGGATGTTTCAACACCAGTCGTTGCGCGATCATGCCGCCCATCGACATCCCGACCACATGCGCCTTGCCGATGCCGCAACCGTCGAGGACGCGCACCGCATCGTCCGCCATGTCGTCGAACGTATACGGCGGCTCGCCCGGCGTATATTTGGTCGACAGGCCGGTGTCACGATTGTCGTAGCGGATCACGAAGTGGCCTTCGCCGGCGAGCTTTTTGCAGAGCGCCTCCGGCCACCAGAGCATCGAGGCCATGGCGCCCATGATCAGCAGAATGGCTGGATCTCCGGGATCGCCAAACGTCTGGGAGACGATTTCGGGTGCTGCGGCCCTTGTCATGGGACTCTCCTCCTATCGGCCAATCAAAGGCCAATCAAACTGGTTGCATTTTGCAATCGGTTGCACGATAATAAAACTGATACGATAATGCAACCGGTTTTTTGAGGAGAGTCGGATGAAAACCGAACACCGCTCGGGATGCCCTATCAATCTGTCGCTGGAAGTGTTCGGCGATCGCTGGAGCCTGATCATCCTGCGCGACATGATTTTTGGCGGCAAACGCCACTTTCGCGAACTGCTCAACGGCTCGATCGAGGGCATCGCTTCCAATATCCTGGCCGACCGGATGAAGCGGCTGATGGAACTCGGCATGCTGACCAAGGCCGACGACCCCTCGCACAAGCAGAAGGCGATCTACAGCCTGACCGAGATGGCCATCACGCTGGTGCCGATCATGGCGCATCTCGGCGCTTGGGGCCGCGTCTGGCTGCCGGTGAGCGAGGAGCTTTCGATCCGCGCCGAGCTGCTGGAGAAAGGCGGGCCGCCAATGTGGGAGCAGTTCATGGACGAGTTGCGCCACGACCATCTGGGCACGCCTGTCGCCACACCCGCGCAGCCTTCCGTCCGCGCTACATTGCAGGCCGGATATGAGGCGGTGGTAGCCCGCAAGGCGTCGAGCGGCATCGAGGCCCCGGCCGCTTGACCAACTTATTTCCCCATTATCAGGCCGGCTCTGCTATCAAGGGGCTGAAAAACATAATTTACGGGATTGGATAACGCTCTTGGTCGAGAACTCTAAGGATGCTGCCCGCGCCAGGGCAGATATGCGTTTCAAGAAGCAGGAAGAGGCAGCCACGGTGCGGCAAAAGGCGATGGCGGAGTATGTCGCCGAGGCCGACGCCCGCCAGGCCAAGACCAACAAGCTCCGGGCATTGCGCCTTGCCAAGGAAGCGGAAGACCTCGCCAACGCCCCTGCCGTTCCGGTCAAGAAAGCGCCCCGAGCCAAGAAAAAATAGCGCGGCCTTCTTCATCGACGCCCGATCTGGATGCCGGCGGATCGTATCCGCCATGTGCCACGATCAGCAATGCCCGCCATTTCCGCTTTCCCACGCGAAGCAATTTCAACCGCAACCGGGATTTCGCATCCCGCATGTCAGGCGATGATTGACGCGTTTTGATCAGGAGACAGCCATGACCGCACTGACCCTCGAAAAAGCCAAGCACATCATCGACGCCGCCTTCGCCAAGGGCGCCGAGCTGAAGCTCAAGCCGCTCGGCGTTTCCGTGCTGGACGCCGGCGCGCATCTCGTCGCCTTCCAGCGTCAGGACGGAGCCTCGTTCCTGCGCCCGCAAATGTCGGCCGGCAAGGCCTATGGCGCGCTCGCCATCGGGATGGGCTCGCGCCGTGTCGAGGCTTTCGCCAAGGAGCGGCCGCATCTCGTCGCCGGCATTTCCGACGTCTCGGGTGGACGCGTGTTGCCAGTCGTCGGCGGCGTGCTGATCCGCGACAAGGCAGGCGCCGCCATCGGCGCCGTCGGAATTTCGGGCGATACGTCGGACAATGACGAGGCCGCCGCCATCGCTGGCATCGAAGCCGCCGGCTTCACCGCCGATCCGGGCTGAGGGGGAGCTTCGTCATCCCAGGGCGAAGCAGGAGCGAAGCTCCGTCGCGAAGACCCCGGGATCCATGCCGCGACCTTTGCCGCAAGTGTAAGCGGAGCAGAATTCTGAACCGTTGCAACGCCTTAGCTTCACGGAATGGATCCCAAGGTCTGCGCCGCGTCGCTTCGCTCCTTGCTTCGCCCCAGGAGGACCAGAAAGAGCAGCCACGCCAATCGCGAACGGATGCGACCATCCAACGAAGGCGGCTAGTTCAAATTTATGTCTCTACTCGCCGACCGCATCGACACCGAAAACCCGGCCAGCACATCGAACAGGGCGATCACCATCAGCGTGAAGAAGACGGAGTGCGCCGCGCCCTTCACCAGCAGGAACTCGACCAGGAACGCCACGAAGACCAGCGTCGACAACAGATGGTCCATGATCGAGGCGTTCGTGGTGCGCACCGACTTCACCATTTCGAGGAACAGGAAGATCAGCCCGATCACCACCATCAGGTCGCCGAGCGTCATCGAGAACACCCCGCCCGACATCATGCTGAACGAGAAGATCTCGGTCGCCCACGGATCGTCGCCGCTGCCGAATATTCCGAGGAGTCCGAGATTGTAGGCCACGAAGGGCACGATCAGCAGCGGGATGGCACCGAACATCAGGCGTCTCCTCTAGCAATTCCAGGAAAGCGGTTTCCCAAGGAATTGCCTAAACAATGGGGGCACCTTCTGTAGAATGCCCCGCAGGCACGCCGTCAAGATTTTTCGCTAGCGCCCGCAAACACGGAAAAAGACCGCGCGAAACAACCCTGTCAGCCACAGTTGCCCCGGCTGACCACCGACACGCCGGGATTCAGCGCTTGAACTGGCCTGTCCGCACGGCGGCGCCGATAGCGTTGAGGATGAAAAGGCCGGCGGTCATCGAGGTGATCTCGTTGACGTCGCGCGCCGGCGCGATCTCGACGATGTCGATGCCGACGACACGTCCCTTGGCGAACAGCCCCTTGACCAGTTCGATCGTCTGCCGGTAGCTGATGCCGCCAGGCGCCGGGCCTTCGACCGCCGGCATGACAGCGGGATCGAGACCGTCGGCATCGATGGTCAGGT
This sequence comes from Mesorhizobium sp. LNJC391B00, assembly GCF_000502535.1. NCBI lineage: Bacteria > Pseudomonadati > Pseudomonadota > Alphaproteobacteria > Hyphomicrobiales > Phyllobacteriaceae > Mesorhizobium > Mesorhizobium sp. LNJC391B00. The sequence continues at coordinate 80,239 of NZ_AYWI01000011.1, read as the reverse complement.
AATAGCGGCCACGGTCCGGGATGCGCTTGAGCAGCGCCGCCGTACCGATATCCTGCCATTCATTGGCGGTGACGATGTTGGAGCCGTAGGCGCGGGCCGCCTCGACCTCCTCGAGCCGGGCGCTGCCCTGGCCGCGGATGCCGAGCAGGAAAATCCCGGCTATATGCGCCATCTCCGAAGCGCGGCGGATGGGGCTGGAATAGCCTTCCCTGACCCCGTTGACATTGTCGCGCCAGTCGAGATGGGCATCGATCTGAACCAGGGTGATCGGCCCTTCGCCGTCAAGCGCCCGCAGGATCGGGATCGGAATGCCGTGATCGCCGCCAATGGTGATCGGCAAGGCGCCGGCGACGCGGATCTTTCGGATCGCCGCTTCGGCCAACCTGTAGTGGCCGCCGGCGGCATCGCCGGGGACATCGCCGACATCGACCACCTTGACGTCCTGCCCGTCAAACAGGGTTCCGCCAATGTCGAAATCATAGCGGTCGAGCCCGAGGCTGATGCGCTGCGAGGCGCGCCGCACCGCCGTCGGCGCGTTGGTCTGGTCGTTGACCAACTCGTCGATCGTGTAGGGACTGCCGTAAGGCATGCCGATGATGGCGACATCCGCCTTCAGCGCATCGAGGTCCTCGACCAGCGGGAAGTTCATGAAGGTCTGGAAGATATCGCGCGGTGCTGTGGTGAGCTTGGTCATGCGGTCCCTCTGAAGCCGGCCGATCATCGCGCGGAAGCGCCGCGACAAGGCATCACTCAATACAGCACCGCCGCCGCAGCTTGTATCGCCACGGACGCCCGGTCTTTGGCATAGTTGGCGGCGCGACGCGCACCAAACGCAAAAAAACCGGCCAATGGCCGGTTCTTTTGGCATTCAAACCCTTCGAAAGCTGGTCTCAGCTTTCCTTGGGCGTCAGCACCTGGCGACCGCGATACATGCCGGTCTTCAGGTCGATATGGTGCGGGCGGCGCATTTCGCCGGAATTCTTGTCCTCGACATAGGTCGGGGCCTTGAGAGCGTCGGCCGAGCGGCGCATGCCGCGCTTGGACGGAGAGGTTTTTCGTTTCGGAACGGCCATGGATATGCTCCACTACATGGTCAAAATGCCCCGATAGCCCTCGTGAAAGGGCCGCGTCAGGGCCATAATCTGAGAAAGTCGGGTGCCTATACACGCCCTGCGCCGTTTTGGCCAGCACCGTGGCGATTTTTTTTGAACTGGCAGCGGTTCTACCTAATCAAGACAACCGACATACGCGCCCGAACGGCCGGCGCGGCGTTCGATCAGCGACGCCAGGCGCCGCAGACCCGGACCGGGCTTGGCCGGATTGCGGGCGATCGGATTGGGCAACGAGACGGCGAGCAATGCCGCCTGCCGCCGCGACAGCTGTTTGGCCGAAACCCCGAAATGATGCTGCGCCGCCGCCTCGATGCCGTAAATGCCCGGCCCCCATTCGGCGATGTTGAGGTAGATCTCCATGATCCGTCGTTTTGACATCACCGCGTCGAAATAGACGGCCAGCGGCAGTTCGACCACCTTGCGCACCGAGCCCAGCGGCCGCGACCACAGGAAAAGGTTCTTCACCGTCTGCATGGTGATGGTGGAGGCGCCGCGCGTCGCTTCGCCGGCCAGCGCGTCGTCGACGACGCCGCGCAATTCGCCGAGATCGATGCCGCGATGGAAGCAGAACTGCCCGTCCTCCGACATGATCACCGAATTGGCCAGCACCGGCGACACATCGTCGATCGACACCCAGCGCCGGTCGTAACCGGAGAAGGTCGCGAGGTCTTTGACCATCAAGGTCGATATCGGATGCACGAAGGACGGCAGATAGAGGAAGGTCAGCCCAATGGGTATCGCCGCCAGCACGACGGCGACGACCAGGCCACGCCGTGCCAGGCGCTTCAGACCGGCGCGGTTCACGCGCCTTGGTCGCGCCATCTCAAACCCTTCGGTTTCATGATCGACGATCGGTTCCGTCAAGCCGCCCCCACCCGCGCCACTCTCCCGCCTCCGGCATAATGGCGCGAGGCTTCTTGCGCAACGTCTGAGTGTCGGCTACCGCTCCCGGCCATGACGAAAGACGAGCAATTGGCCTTTGAGGCCGCACTTCTGGGGCGGGCGGCGGCGATCGAGGCCGGGCTCAGGCTGCTGCTCGACGGCCGCACGCTTGCCGGCGAGATCGCCCGGCCGGAGCGTCTGATGGCGGCCATGCGCCATGGCGTGCTGAACGGCGGCAAGCGGCTGCGCCCCTTCCTGGTCATGGAAAGTGCCGCCCTTTTTGGCGCCGATGGCGAGGCGGCGATGCGCGTGGCGGCGGCGCTCGAATGCGTGCATTGCTATTCGCTGATCCATGACGATCTGCCTGCCATGGACGACGACGATCTGCGCCGCGGCCAGCCGACCGTGCACAAGGCCTTCGATGAAGCCACCGCCATACTTGCCGGCGATGCGCTTCTGACGCTTGCCTTCGATGTCCTCGCCGATGAGGCGACGGCGCTGCCGGCGGAGCGCAGGGCGGCGCTGGTGCTGGCGCTGGCGCGCGCCGCCGGCACGGGGGGCATGGTCGGCGGGCAGACGCTCGATCTCGAAGCCGAGCGCAACAGGCCGGACGAGGCCGGCATCGTCCGGCTGCAGGCGATGAAAACCGGCGCGCTGATCCGCTACGCCTGCGAAGCCGGCGCGATCATTGCCGGCGCTGCACCGCAGGACCGCGACCGGCTGGCCGAATTCGGCTCGGCGGTCGGGCTTGCCTTCCAGCTTGCCGACGACCTGCTCGACCTGACCGCCGATGCCAGCCAGATGGGCAAGGCGACCGGCAAGGACGCAGCCGCCGGCAAGGCGACGCTGGTCGCGCTGCATGGCGCGAACTGGGCGCGCAGCCAGCTCCATGGGCTGGTCAAGCAGGCCCATGAATTGCTTGAGCCTTACGGTGAACAGGCAGCCTTGCTGAAGGCAGCGGCAAGCTTCGTGGCAATCCGCAACAACTGAGGTTTGGGCAATCGGATGCCGAACCGTTTTCGGAATTTGTCGGCCTTGCGCTGCCTTGCTTGGTGTCTCTCAAATGCCCCAAAGCAACTGGGCGCGCTATCTGACCTTGACGACGACCTTGCCCTTGGCGCGTCCTGTTTCGACGTAAGCCAGCGCCTCATTGGTCGCTTCAAAAGGAAAGACCCTGTCGACGACCGGGCGAATCGCCCCATCTTCGATGAGGGACGTGATTTTGCTCAGCTGCTCACCTTGCGCCGACATGAACAGGAACGAAAATCCCACGCCCCGGCGCTTGGCTTTGGTCCTGATACCACGGCTCAGCAGCCGCAGCAGCAGCCTTAGCACCACGTTCAGTCCCTGTTTCCAGGCAAATTCGGGATCCGGAGGACCGGAAATCGAGATGAGCTTCCCACCCGGTTTCAGCACAGTCAGGGATTTCTCAAGCGTCTTGGCGTCCTGGCTGTTCAGGACGACGTCGTAGCCCGACAGGATTTTCTCGAAGTCGTCCTTCCTGTAGTCGACGACGACATCGGCGCCGAGATCCCTGACCAGATCGTTGCTTGCCGCGCCCGCTGTTGTCGCAACGATCGCGCCGAGGTGCTTTGCCAACTGGATGGCGAATGTCCCCACGCCGCCGGAGCCAGCCTGGATGAAGATCTTCTGGCCTGTCTTCAGACCCGCCCTCTCGATGAGAGCCTGCCAGGCGGTCAGACCGACCAGCGGGATCGAGGCCGCCTCTTCCATGCTGAGGTTCGCCGGCTTCAGCGCCACGTCGGCTTCATCGATTGCGATGAATTCGGCGAATGTCCCGATCCGGCCGTCGCGCGGCCGCGCATAGACGGCGTCGCCGGGTTTGAATTTGCGGACTTTCGAGCCCACCCTGACAACCCTCCCGGCAACGTCGTGACCGAGGATGAAGGGCCGGCGATAGGGAAGGACGAGTTTGAATTCGCCGGTCCTGATTTTGGAATCCAGCAGGTTCACCCCGGCGGCATGGACCTCGACCAGGACGTCATTGTCCAGCAGCTCCGGCTCCGGCATCTCGGCCAGCCGCAAAATGCCTTTCTTGCTATATTTATCGACAACGAATGCCTTCATGGCAGTGACTTTCTGAGAGTGTCCGTTGGTGTGCCGTTTGTGTGTGAATTCTCCGTCCCACCGTTGTTCAGACCGGCAGGCGGAACTGCTTGCGCAAGGTCTTGTCGAACATCCCCGCGGGGGCGAAGCGGCGCAGCAGGCTGACCTGGCGCGCTGCCTTCCCTGCGGTATAGCGCCGTCGCGGACGGGCGTCGGTCGCTGCCTTGACGACCACATCCGCCACCACTTCCGGCCGATCGGCTTTGGGCATCACATCGGCAAGCAGCGCCTTGAGACCGGCGCGCGCCTGATCGTAGTCCTTCAACAGGGAATCCGGCTCGATGCCGTTCTGGTCGAAGACGGTGCGCACGAATGCCGGCTCGATGACCGAGACGCGAATGTTGAAGGCGCGAACCTCATGATCGAGCGATTCCGAATAGCCCTCCAGCGCGTGCTTGACCGCCGAGTAGTGCGCTGAGTATGGCGCGGGCACCAATCCTAGAATCGAGCCGATGTTGACGATGCGCCCTTGGCCGCGGCGCCGCATCGACGGCAACACCGCATTGGTCATGCGCATGACGCCGAACAGATTGACGTCGAACAGAGCCTGCACCTGTGCGACCGAAGATTCCTCGGCGCCGCCAAGCAGGCCGACACCGGCATTGTTCACCAGCAGATCGATACGACCGGTCTGGGCCAGCACGGTTGCAACGAGGGCGCTGACGGACTCCCCGTCGGTCACGTCGCAGGTCAGCATGGACACCTTAGCCGGGCCGTTGCCGGCCTTGCTGCGGCTTGTCCCGAAGACGGTATACCCCGCCCGCGCCAAGGCCTCGGCACTGGCGCGGCCGATGCCCGAAGAGGCTCCGGTCACGACTGCGGTTCTTCCCGAAAGGGTACTCATTTGATACTCCACAGACATGAGGGCTAGCTTTTTGCCGTTGATTGAATTATGATCGTAATATCACATTACACCTATAATGCAATAGCAGAAAGGAAGAGCGCCATGCGCTACGAAAAGGGCCGAAAGGACGCCTCTCGCGATCGCATCGTGGCGGTCGCAGCCCAGCGTTTTCGCGGTGACGGCATCGCCGCGTCCGGACTGGCAGCCATTATGGGCGACGCCGGACTGACGAACGGAGCCTTCTATCCGCATTTCCAGTCCAAGGCGGAGCTCGTGCGTGAAAGCCTTGTAGCGGCACTGGAGAGCCAGGTGCAGCAACTGCAGGAGGTATTGGCCGCCGGTGGTCCGGAGATGGGCATAGCGGCGTATCTGTCAGCTGCGCACCGGGACAACCCGGGAACGGGCTGCGCCAACGCCGCGCTGCTCCCGGAACTCGCGCGTCAGCCGCTCGAAACGCGACAAGTCTATACCGAACGCTTGCTGGTTCTGGTGCGCCAGTTGTCTGCAGCGCTTCCGCACGCCAGGGATCCGGAAGGCGTTGCCATGGGCGTCTTTGCGACCCTCATCGGCGCGCTTCAACTGGCCCGCGCGGTGGCAGGGACCGAATTGTCGGATCGCTTCCTTGCGGCAGGAGCAGATGCCGCGCGCAGGCTGATCCAGACATCTGAGGGTGAGAAGGCATCCTAGGTTGGGGGCGGCAACCGCAAAAGGCCCCCTGACATCGTCATGCGGGTCGCACACAGGAAAGGCCGGCCTTTGGAGGCAGGCCGAACCGCTATTTCGCCCGATTCAATCTCAGGTCTAGTGCAGATGCCTGAGCTTGTCGGGATTGCGCATGACATAGACGGCCGCGATCTTGCCGTCCTCGATGTCAAGCGCGGTGGTCTGCAATTCGCCATCGGCCTCCCGCGTGACGAACCCCGGCAGTCCATTGACGAAGCCGATGCGCACCAGCGTCGAGCGATTGTCGCGCAGCCAGGCCGCGACTTGCGCGTATTGCTTCATGACGGCGTCGAAGCCCAGCACCGGCGCCAAAGCCGCCGGACGCTTGCCGCCGCCATCGGCATGAGCGCTGACATCTTCCGTCAGCAGCGCGCCGAGCGCCTGCATGTCGCCGCTGCGCGATGCCGCGAAAAAAGCTTCGGCGATCTCCAGGCCACGCTGCTTCTCCACCTTGAAGCGGGGCCGCGCCTGGCGGACATGGCCCCGTGCGCGAGCGGCAAGCTGGCGGCAGGCGGCTGAATCGCGCTCGATGGCGGTCGCGACCTCCTCGAATTCCAGCCCGAACACATCGTGCAGGAGAAAGGCCGCCCGCTCAAGCGGCGAAAGCCGCTCCAGCGCCAACATCAGCGGCAAGGTGACATCTTCAAGATCGTCCTCTTCCACAATCGGCTCGGGCAGCCAAGGGCCGATATAGGTCTCGCGCTGGCGCCGCGTGGATTTGAGCTGGTCAAGGCAAAGCCGCGTCACCGTGCGGCGCAGGAACGCTTCTGGCTCGCGAACCTGCGAGCGGTCGGTCCCCATCCAGCGGATGAAGGCATCCTGCACGACATCCTCGGCGTCGCTCACCGAGCCCAGCATGCGATAGGCGACCCGCATCAGCTTCGGACGCAGCGGGCCGAAGCCCGCTGCCGCGTCGTCGGGTGCCGTCGCCGTCATCAGGCCGCCTTGGCGCTGGCGCGTATCGTTGCTGCGTCGGTGTAGAGCCCGAAGCCAACGGCGATGCGGTTCCAGCCATTGATGATGTTTATCAAAACGGTGAGCTTCACCTGCTCCTCCTCGGTGAAATGCGCCTTAAGATCATCATAGGCGCTTTCGCGGTCCTGTCCTTCCGAGAGGCGCGTCAGCGCATCGGTCCAGCCGAGCGCGGCACGCTCGCGGTCGCTGTAGCAGGGCGCTTCGCGCCAGGCCGGCAGCAGATAGATGCGCTGCTCGGTCTCGCCATTCTCGCGCGCTTCGGTGGCATGCAGATTGATGCAGTTGGCGCAGCCATTGATCTGCGACGCCCGAAGCTTCACCAGCTCGTTGAGGCTGTGCTCGAGCCCGGCGGCGACGGAGAGTTCGGTCGATGCGCGCTGCCACTGCTTGATCAGCGCAGGGGCGGCGGCGAAGAGGTCGATTTTGGCGGTCATGATTGCAGTCCTTGTGTTGGGTACGCCATCATGACGAGGCAGGTCCGGCCGGTGTGACATTCAGGCTGGATTTTTTCGAAGGTGCTTTCCCGGCGCGTTCAATCGTCTTTGATCAGCACGATCTTCGCCGGATCGAAATCGATCCCGACCATCGTCCCTTCCGCCACAGCGGGTGTGACATCAGGCGATGTCGCGAACAGTTCGACCGCCGGATCGCTGATCGCGATCCGGTATTCCATGTGGTCGCCGAGATACGAGCTCTTGATCACCCGGCCCCTCATCCGGCCGGTGGCTGCCTGGTCGGCCAGGATGCGCACGGCATTCGGGCGCACAGCGAGCATCGCCGGTCCCGGAGCGTTACCGCGAGCCGGCATGTCGAGCAGCAAGGGTCCGACCTTGACCCTGGCACTGGTCGCATTGCTGGAAAGCACCTCGACATCGAGCAGATTGGCGTCGCCCATGAAGTCGGCGATGAAACGGTTGGTCGGCTCGTTGTAGAGGTCGCGCGGCGTGCCGTCCTGGGCGACGCGAGCGGCGTTCATGACGATGATGCGGTCGGAGACGGCGAGCGCCTCTTCCTGGTCATGCGTCACATAGACCATGGTCAGTGCCAGATCCTGCTGCAGGCCGCGGATTTCGTCGCGCACCCGCCGGCGCAGCTTGGCGTCGAGATTGGACAGCGGCTCGTCGAACAACAGCACCTTCGGCTCCAGCACGATAGCGCGCGCCACCGCGACACGCTGCTGCTGGCCGCCGGACAATTCGCTCGGCTGGCGTTTCTCGTAGCCGGACAGGCCGACAAGCGACAGCTTTTCGGCGGCGCGCTCGGCTGCCTGCGCCCTGCCAAGCCCCATCGCCCGCAGGCCGTAGCTGACATTCTCCATCACGTTCATATGCGGAAACAGCGCATAGGACTGGAAAACCATGGAGACATCGCGCTCGGCGGCGGACAGCAAGGTGACGTCCTTGTCGTCGATCAGGATGCGCCCGGTGCTGGTCTGTTCCAGCCCGGCGATCAGCCTGAGCGTCGTCGTCTTGCCGCAACCCGAGGGCCCGAGCAGCGTCACCAGGCTGGCCGGCGCGATGTCGAAGCTGACGTTGTCGACGGCGGTCACCGCGCCATATTTCTTGGTGACGCCCTCGAACCGCACCGCTGGCCTGTCCGTCGCAATCGGGGCAACAGTCTTCGCCGTCTGATCCACGCCGCTTCTCCCCATCAGATTGCTGCCACAACGGCTTCCGGACCAGGCCGGCGCCGGCCGAGCCGGCGTTCGCCGACCAGCAGCTGGATGCCGATGAGGATGACCATCATGACGACGATCATCACCGCCGAATAGACAATCGCGATGCCGTATTCGCCGACATCTGCGCGCCCGACAATGTAGACCGTGGCGAGGTTGAACCGGCCGCTCGCCAGGAAGATGACGGCGCTGACCGCCGTCACCGCGCGCACGAAACTGTAGATCATCGCGGTCACGATCGCCGGCTTCAGGATCGGCAGGATCACCCGCCGCAAGGTAGCAAAAGACCGCGCCCCAAGCGTCAGCGATGCCTCGTCCAGGCTCTTGTCGATCTGGCCCAGATTGGCGAGCCCGGCACGGATCGCCACCGGCATGTTGCGGAAGATGAAGGAGATCACGATGATCAGCCCGGTGCCGGTCAATTGCACCGGCGGCACGTTGAAGGCAAGGATATAGCTGACGCCGATTACCGTGCCGGGAATCGCGAAACTCATCATGGCCAGGAACTCGAACATGGTGCGCCCGGCGAAACGCTGCCGGTCGAGCAGATAGGCCGTCAGGATGCCGAGCGCCGCGGTGAACGGCATCGCCACCAGCGCCAGGCCGATGGTCATCAGCAGCGACGGCCAGGCCGAGCCGCTGAAAAACCAGCCATTGACGCCTTTCTCGATCGAAAAGGCGGTGAGGAAATATTCGAGCGTCGGCGTGTTGTCGCGCCCGATCGATTGCACGAAACCGCCGCTCAGGATGATGCCGTAGACCACGATGGTCAGAACCAGCCACGGAACGACGGCGGCGTAGCAGCCGATCCGCAAGGCCTTGGGCAGCGTCGCCGGTACGCCGCCATCGCCCTTGCCTGCGACGGTGACGTAGCTGCGGCTGCCGATCCAGCGGCGCTGGATGACGAAGGCTGCCAGCGTGAACATCAACAGCACGATCGCCAGCACCGCCGCGCGGCCCTGGTCGTGCGCCGCGCCAACCACCGCGAAGAATATATCGGTCGACAGCACGTTGAAATTGCCTCCCAGCACCAGCGGATTGGCGAAATCGGCCATGCTCTCGATGAACGAGATCAGGAAGGCGCTGGCCAGGCCCGGCCGGATCAACGGCCAGGTGACGGTGCGAAACGTCCGCCAGCGACTGGCGCGCAAGGTCTGCGACGCCTCCTCCATGCTCGGGCTGACCCCTTGCAGCACGCCGACCAGAACCAGGAAGGCGATCGGCGTGAAGGCCAGCACCTGCGCGATGGTGATGCCGGCCATGCCATAGATCCAGCGGCTGCGCGGAATGCCGAGATGCACCGACATGAGGTTGGTGACGATGCCGGCGCGGCCGAACAGCAGGATCAGCGCCAGGCCGATGACGAAGGGCGGCGTGATGATCGGCAGGATGGACAGGCCGCGCAGCAGCCATTTGGCCGGCAGCTTGGTGCGAAGCGCAATCAGCGCCAGAGCCAGCCCAAGCGCCGTGCAGAAAAAGCCGACGAGGACTGCGATCGCCACCGTGTTCCACGCCACGCCGCAGGAGCCCTCGCCATAGAGGCAGCGCAGGCTCCATATGTTGGCGCTGAAGATCTTTTCGACGAACAGCGCCGGCACGACATTGCCGTCATTATCCTTGATGGCCGAGGTGAGGATCGACAGCAGCGGATAGGCGACGAACAGGATCAGCGAAGCAATCACGATTGAGAGCGAGCCGACGACGAAACGGTCGCCCTTGCACCAGCCGCGCGCGGCGAGCGCCTCGGCGATGAACATCAGCATCGCCACGGCATAGAGCGCAGCGCCCCAGCCGAGCCCCGGCTGTATCGGTCCCGGCGTGCCGGCGACCTGGGTAAGCAAGCCAAATCCCCAGCCCGAATGGATGATGGAAAAGCCTTCGATGGCCAGCCACAGCAGGCCCGCCGCGCCTGCAATCGCAAGGCTCTTGGGTTTGTTGCGCGCCACCAGCCAGCTCGCCAGCAGAAGCGGCAGGACAAGCGGCAACAGCCAGGGCCGGCCACCGAGCGCCAGTATGATGGCCGGCGTCGCATCCGCCGGCTGTGCCAGCCAGTCGAACGACAGGAAGCGGCCTTCGACCTTGTACCAAGGCAAGAGCACGAAGCTCGCCCACGCGGCCATTACCCAGGCGAGCGCGCTGCGTCCAGGAGCGGAACTGACCATGGAACCGGCCGCGGCCATTCAATGTCTTTCTGTGCCAAAGGATGGTGCGCCAGCTGCCGCGAAGGGCAGCCGGCGATCAGATGCTAGAGTGAGCACGAAAGAACGCGCTCAGCCGCCATTGCGGACCTCGTCGGTGAACTTCTTCAACAGCCGCTTGCGTTCGGCCGACGAGCCGTATTTGGCGAAGTCGTAGTCGATCAGCTTGATCTTCGAGAGGTCCGGCGCCTCGGGCGGCACCGGCGTGGCGGTGTTCGACGGAATCTGGAAGCTGCCGTTCGGCGCCGCGAGCTTCTGCGCATCCGGGCTCAGCGCCCAGTCGTAGAATTTCTGCGCCTCTTCGGCATGCTTGGCGCCCGTCACGATGCTCATCGAGCCGATCTCGAAGCCGGTGCCTTCGCAAGGCGACACCACCTTCACGGCAGGGTTCTGTTTCGCGGCATTGATCACGTCGTGCTGGAAGGAGATGCCGATCAGCGTCTCGCCCTTGCCGACGGCGAGCGCCGGCGCGGCCCCTGCCTTGGTGTATTCGGCGATGTTCTTGTTGAGCTGCTTGAGATAGTCGAATGCCTTGTCCTCGCCCATCAGCTGGACGATGGTGGCAAGCATGGTCCAGGCCGTGCCCGATGAATTCGGGTCGGCCATCTCGATCTCGCCCTGGAATTCCGGCTTGACCAGATCGGCCCAGCACGCCGGCGCGGTCAGCCCGCGCTGCTTCAGATCTTCCTCATTGTAGCCATAGCCGAGTGCACCGAGATAAATGCCGACCGTGCGGTTCTTCGACCTGTCGGCCTGCTTCAGCGCCCAGTCGCGCAAGTTTGCCAGTTGCGGCGACTTGTATTCCTGGGTGAGGCCCTCTTCCGCCGCCTGCAGATGCGGGTCGCCGGTGCCGCCCCACCAGATATCGGCTTGCGGATTGTCCTTCTCGGCCCGGAGGCGGGCGTAGATTTCGCCGGCGCTCATGCGGGTCATGTCGACGCTGACGCCCGTCTCCTTCTGGTAGGTGGTCGCCATCGCCCGGCACCAGGCCTCGTCGACGGCGCAATACATTGTGAGGCTGCGGTCGGCCGCCTGGGCGGCACTCGCCAATCCGAACATGGCCAGCGCCGCGCCAAGGCCAAGCCAGGCGGCGCGCAAGCCTCGCTTACTGTCAAATGTCTTCATCGATATTCCTCCCTGTCTTCTCACTGGAAACGATCTACCCGTCGTCGAGCGGCACTCCGATCACCTGGGACAATGTCGCCGCAACGCCGGGTGCTGCCGCTAGCACGGGATTGCCCTTCGCCATGCCGTCGCCGTCGAGGAACCGGTTCACACGGCCGCCGGCCTCCTCCACCAGCAGCAATCCGGCCAGGCAGTCCCACGAATTGATGTGCAGCTCGGCATAGGCATCCGAGCGGCCGTCGGCCACATAGGCCAGCCCAAGCGCTCCGGAGCCGGAGCGGCGTACATTGGCGCCGAGCGCCCACACCAGGCTCACCTTGTCGAGATACTCACGGTTCGGAATCCTCGGCGACCAGCCGAACTCCACAAAGGCACGGTCGAACGCTTGCGTCGGCGAAACATGGATCGGCGCGCCATTGCGTGTCGCGCCTTGCCCGCGACGGGCAAAATACGTTTCGCCGATGGCCGGATTGGCAATGCCGCCGATCTCGCTGCGGCCGTCCTCGACGAAAGCTATCGAAATGCAGAAATGCGGAATACCGCGCATGAAATTGGCGGTGCCGTCGATGGGGTCGACGACCCACATGCGGGCAGAGCCGATGCCACCGCCTTCCTCGCCCAAAAACCCGTCCTGCGGAAAAGCGTCTGCCAGCGTCGCGCGGATGTGCTCCTCGACCTTGCCGTCGGTTTCAGTGAGAAAATCCTGCGGGCCTTTCATCGCCACCGGCTGGACGGCGCCCTGCCGGGCATAGCCTTCCATCGCCAGTTGCCCGGCCGTGACAAGCAGTTTCCGGCAGACCTCGGCACGCCTGTCCATCTCGGCCTCGGACAGCCGGTCCGCCTTCGGATGCGCCGCCGCCCTGCTCATGCAGCCGGTCCGGACAGTCGCGCCCTCAATGCCGTCTTCGGCGAAATGGACAGGGTATTCCTCCGATGCCACTCTTGAGCCGGCTTGTATTGCACGGCTGTGCAAAGCTGTTGCATTCCGCCATGCCTGTCAAGTGCGGTGGGTGGCAATGGCAGAAGAGTTGCATTACATTGCACGGGCGTGCAAAGAATCACGAAAACAGCAGCGAGAGCGTTCGCTTGACGGTTCCGAGAATCCGCACCGGTTTTTCCAGCGCCCAGCAGGTTGCCGACCTCGCCGGGGTTTCGCGCTCGGCCGTGTCACGTACCTTCACGCCCGGCGCTTCCGTTTCCGGGGAAACCCGCGAACGGGTGATGCTGGCGGCCGAGCAACTCGGCTATCACGTCAACCATCTGGCTCGCGGCCTGATGCGGGCTTCGACCGGCATCGTCTGCCTCATCGTTGCCGATGGCGACACGCCCTATCATGCCCGCCTGCAGAAGGCGCTGACCCAACATCTGCGGGACGCCGGCAAAATGGCCATGGTGTTCAACACCTCCGGCCCCAGCCACCATGTCGACCAGGCGCTGCGCAACACGCTGAACTATCGCGCCGATGCGAGCATCGTTCTGTCCGGCTCGCCGCCGCAGTTGCTGATCCGCACCTGTCTTGAGAACGGCCAGCGGCTGGTGCTGATCAATCGCGATGACCGCTTCGACGGCCCGCACAATATCGGTGTCGACAACGCTGCAGCCGCAGAGGCAGCGCTGCATGCCTTCATCCGGGCCGGCTGTACCCGCCCCGCTTTGGTGACCTCGGCTGCCGGCACGCCCAGCCTGCTCTCCCGCGAAACCGCCTTCCTTACCGCCGCGCAGAAGGAAGGGCTGGAGGTGACCGTGTGGCGCGAGGGCCGCACCGGCTATGCCACCGGAGCCGATGGCGCCAGGCGGCTCTTTTCCGGCCGGCAGCGGCCGGATGCGGCGTTCTGCGTGACCGACCTGATTGCGTGCGGCTTTCTCGATGCGGCCCGCCACGAGTTTGGCATCAACGTACCCCGCGATCTCTGCGTCATCGGTTTTGACGACATCGAACAGGCCGACTGGGCCTCTTACCGGCTGACGACGTTCTCGCCGCCGATCGAGGAGATCGCCAGGCGCGCCGTGCGGCTCGCGACCGGCGTGCGGGAGGAGGCTGGCAGCCGCCTGATCTGCCATGCGCCCATGGTCTGGCGCAGCACGGTGAGGCCAGGCCAGGGCTGATGCGAAACATGTGCCGGTCAAGACGGGAAACGAACTGATGTCCAAGAAAGGCCAGGAAGACCCGCCAGGAGGCAAGACCGGTGGAGATAGCTGTAGGCCCCGAAATCCGGAGCATGATGCGCAAGTTTGGCCTGACCGAGGAAGAAGCACTGCGCATGATGCGCGAATGCGATGCCACCCTCTATGGCGCCAACTCCGGGCACGTGCAGCCAGGATCTTGACGGCCCGCCAGGCGCGAACGGAATTTTAATGTAAATCAAGCGTAATCCCGACCGTTAAAATGATGCGTATGTGTTGGGGTTGCGCATGCCGGAATATTCTTTCTTCATCCGCTCGATCCGGATCCGCTACATCTCGGGATTGCTCATCTTTGCGCTGGCTTCCACCGCGGTGATGTTTGCGCTCAATCGCGTCAATTCCTTCCGCCACGACATCGACGCGCTGAGCAGCAATCTCGTCGTCTTCACCCGCGACCTGCGCAACGCCTCCAGCTTTGCCGAAACCGCCAGCACGACCTGGCGCACCGAAACCCGTGACGGCCTTGCCGCCGCCGCGCGCGGCCATTCGCAACGCCTGACCAGCGAGATCGAAACACTGTCCGCGGAGTTGGCCGCGATCAAGCCGAGCCTATCGGCCAAAACGCTGGACGAACTCTCGTCGGCCGCCGTCAACGGCGACCTGTTCTGGTCGTCGCGCGACATCGTGCGCAACTTCAACCTGATGTCGGCGGCGCAACAGACCGACGAATGGAGTTCGCGCGAAATCCTCAACCAGAACGACCTGTTCGTCCAGCCGATGCTGGTGCGTGTGCGGACCGCCATGGATGGCGAACGCCATCTGGCCGACGCCTCCAGCGACAGGCTGCTGTTGTGGGCAAGCGGCCTTCTGTTCGCGGTTCTTGCCATCGTTGCCCTCTGGATCTTCCGGCCGATGGAAAAGGCGATCCGCCGCGCCTTCACCGAATCCGCCGCATCCTTGTTCAAGGCCGAAGCGGCCGACCGCGCCAAATCGGAATTCCTGGCCAATATGAGCCATGAGATCCGCACGCCGATGAATGGCGTGCTGGGCATGGCCGAACTGCTCGCCAAGACCGAGCTTAACGCGCGCCAGAAGACCTTCACCGAAGTCATCGTCAAGTCCGGCAATGCGCTGCTCACCATCATCAACGACATCCTCGATTTCTCCAAGATCAATGCCGGTCAGCTGACGCTCGATCCTGCACCCTTCCGGCTTGCCGAAGCGGTCGAGGACGTGGCCACACTGGTGTCGGCGCGCGTCGCCGAAAAGAACCTCGAGCTGATCGTGCGTGTCGACCCGCGCCTGCCTGCCCATGTCGTCGGCGATGCCGGACGGTTTCGTCAGATCGTCACCAATCTGCTCGGCAATGCGGTGAAGTTCACCGAGAAGGGCCATGTGCTGATCGATGTCGGCGGCGAGGTGGTCGACGGCATCGTCCAGCTCAAGGTCCGCGTCGAGGACACAGGCATCGGCATTCCTGCCGAGAAGCTCGAGAACGTGTTCGAGAAATTCGCGCAGGTCGACGGCTCGTCGACGCGCCGCCATGAAGGCACCGGCCTCGGCCTTGCCATCGCCGCCCGCCTCATCGACCTGATGGGCGGCAAGATCGGCGTCGAAAGCGAGATCGGCCGCGGCTCGGTGTTCTGGTTCGCCGTGCCGCTGCCGGCGCATCAGCAGGACACGCGCAACGAGATCGTGCCGGTCGATGTCACCGGCGCCCGCGTGCTGGTCATCGACGACAACCCGGTCAACCGCGAGATCTTGCTGGAGCAGCTCAGAAGCTGGAGCTTCGACTGCGCGGCCGCCGAAAGCGGCGCCGTCGGCCTCGCCTTTCTAGACCGGGCCAGCCAACTCGGTGCTGCGGTCGACTGCATCATCCTCGACTACCAGATGCCCGGCATGAACGGCGCCGATGTCGCCAAGGCGATTTCCGCCGACAGCCGTCTCTCCGCCATCCCGGTGGTGCTGCTGACCTCCGTCGACCAGGTCGATTTCGGCAAGATGGTCATCGATTTCGGCATCGCCGCGCATCTCACCAAGCCGGCGCGCTCGGCCATCCTGCTCGGCACCGTCATCTCGGCCATCCAGAAAGCGCGGGCCCAGATCGGCAAGGCCCAGTTCGTTCGCGAGCCTGTTGTTCAGCAGGCGGCACCCGTGACGCCACCCGCCTTCACCGTCATTCGCGGCCCGGCAATTCCGGCGGCCACAGTGCCTGAATCGATCGCCACGCCAAACGGCCCGATCGATATTCTGATCGCCGAGGACAATGACGTTAACCAGCTGGTGTTCGGCCAAATCCTCAATGGGCTTGGCCTCAGCTACCGCATCGCCAGCAATGGCCGCACGGCCGTTGAGATGTACCGGGCGCTGCGGCCGAAGCTGATCCTCATGGACGTCTCCATGCCGGAGATGAACGGCTACGAGGCGACCCGCGCCATCCGGGCGGCGGAGGCAGCGAGTGGCAATCACACACCAATCATCGGCGTCACCGCTCACGCACTGAAGGGCGACCGCGACAAATGTATCGAGTCCGGAATGGACGACTATCTGCCCAAGCCGGTGTCGCCCGACCGCCTCGGCAGTAAGATCGGCACATGGCTCAGCGAAACGGTCGCGGTAAAGAGGGCTTGATCAAATCGCCGCGTCCAGACGATAGCGGCGCATCCAGTCCAGACTAATCTCGTCCGAGAGCTTGGCGACGCCCGGCTTTACGTCGGCGGCATTCGGCGCCGGAACGCCCAGGGCCTTGCAGATGGATGCCAATGCCGCTGCCGGATCGCCTGACAGGCGCTCATAGCCGATGCGCAGCGGGACGATCCCCTGCTCCGCGAACCAGACGTTCCAGCCCGCGTCATAGGCTTCGAGTTCGGCAAGCTCGCGCTGGATCCGCTTGAAATCGTAGCGGGGTTCCTGCGGCGGTGCGACCCGTTCGATCTCGGTTCCGTCGGGCGCGATGTGCCAAAGCCCAGTCTGCTCGGCCTTGATCAGCGACACCGCCTGCGCCAGCTTGTTTTCGCGCGAAAGATGGATGTAGAGGATCCGGCCGAAGGCCTTTTCAAAGCGTGCTTTGTCCGATGGCAGGTCTGGGTAGATCCGGTCGAGGATGGCCGAGAGTTCACCCAGGTTTTCCCGCATCAGGCGCAAGCCGAAGACGGCTGTTCCGCCCTTTCCCGCGCTGATTGCCGCCTTGAGGTAGGCGACATCGAAGTCATGCGCGCTCATCGTATCGGGATGCGGCAATTTCCACTCTTCTGCCCATTCCGCCTTGTCCTGCCGCCGGTAGAACGAGTGCGGATCGCCGGCTGTTTTTCGTCGAGGCCAGAAGGCCGCACAGCAAGGTGCTTCCGGTTCTCGGCGTGCCGCAGATTATGTAGCCGTCACGCATCTCGGGGCTCTGTCGCTTGTCATGGATTGGGCTAACCTCGCCAGGCGCGGTGACACGCGCGCTTCGCGAAGGACTCCAGTCTAGCCGCGCCGGAAGGGATAGAGGAATTGCTGCCAGTATCCGTTCGGAACGGGATGTCCGTGAATGCCGTAGCCGTTCGGCCAGCGCCCTTCGGGCATATGGTGGGTACCGAACAGCCGGTCGAGCAGCGGGAAATGGATGGCGAAGTTTACGTCGATCGCTTCTTTCTCGAGGCCGTGATGCCAGTGGTGGTAACGCGGCGACACCAGCACCTTTTCGACTGGACCGAAACTGGTTCCGATGTTGGAATGGATGAAAGACGAATAGACGTAGACGATCAATATATACGTCTGGATAGCCGATTCATCGAACCCCAGCACGAACATCGGGGTGGCCGTCAGGCTGCGCAGCACGATGATTTCCAGGAAATGCATGCGCGCACCGGCAATCCAGTCCATCGACTTGGCGGAATGGTGCACGGCATGGAACTTCCACAGCCAGGGAATGCGATGAAAGGCCCGATGCACCCAATACTGGGCAAGGTCGGTCAGGAACATTGCCGCCAGCAGTTGCACCAGCCACGGCAAGTCGTGGACCCAGGCGCGCACCGAACCAAGGGCGCCCTGCGCATTGACGAAGTTGGACGGCGCCAAGGTCAGGTAGGTCAAAATCTGCACCAGCAGCGATGAGACCAGATAGTAGAACAGGTCCTCGCGCCATTCGTCGCGGAACACGGTCTGATCCTTGTTGCGCGCGAAAAGACGTTCGAGCGGAACGAACAGCACACCCATGAACAGGGCGTTCAGGATGAAGAAATCAAGCCCGAAGAACACCCCTTCGATGTGCAGTTGATGGCGCACCGGAAGCATGCCGACCAGCGACGCCAGCAGCACAGTGAACATCGCTGCCGCGCCGAGCGTCTTTTGCCTGCGCAGCGTCATGCTGAGGATCGCCAGGATATAGCCGGAGATGAGGACGAAATAGAGCACCGGCTTGAAGAACAGCATCTGGTGGATGGGGGCCAGATCCGGCATCGATGTAAGCGACGGGTAGCGCAGCACGATGACCATCAGCAGGGCGGTGACCCCGGCAAGCAAGCCAATCGAGCCGGACAGCCAGCCAGAACCGAACGGCCGTTTGGCGCGCGGCGTTTCAAGTTCACTTACAACGCGTCTAAGGAAATTTGCCACCGCCCCCATGCCCCGCCTTTTTGACGATCGCAAAAGCTCTCGTCGAGATATCGACCTCTTTTGCTACAGCAGGGCTCATTAATATTTAATCGCCACGACCCTGCACATGACGGGTGACTATCGCTTTCGGGCGATTGGAAGAGCTATGATTGCAACAAAAGAACACCGGCCACTATAGTCGGAATCTTTCCTGGATGCGACGGGCGCATTCAAGCGGCGTCAGCCGGCTGGTGTCGACTTCGAGGTCGTAGTCTATGCCGTTGTGGACGCGTCCATATTGCCAGCGCGCCAGGCCAGGCAGCCTGTCGGCGCGCGCGGCCTCGCGCGCTCCCAGCACCTCCAGCGGCGCCATGACGCCGACCAGATGCAGGTCGAAACCCGACAGCAGCATGCGGTGCTCCGCTATCTCGTCATTGAAGATCACGTCGTCGACAATGAGATTGTTGCCTTGCCCGGCCATGGCGGCGATGGCATGGCGCATGCCGCGCATGGCTCGCGCGCCGACCGGCCCGCTCCTGATCACCACCGACGGCTTGCCGTCTTCCAGCACGGTCTCAAAGGAAAACCCGTCGGCATGATCCTGCAGCGCCGGCGGCAGCATGTCGATGAAAGCATCCATCTGGACATGCAGGAAGGGCTCGGTGGCGATTGTTTGCAGCGCCCTGGCGATCGAGCTTTTGCCGGCGCTGCCGACGCCATTAAGCAGGACGATTTTGGCCGTCATGTCGCCCCCTCGGCCTATCGGTTGCGCACGACGATACAGGCGCCCCCGACGCTTTGCAGTTTCTGGCAGATGACGTTGGCGGCGGCACGGTCGTCGACGCCGATCCTGACGGCGTAGATGCCGCGTCGGCCGATCGGCGTGCGCACCCGGCTGACCACCGGGTCACGACCGGAAAGCAGCGCCGGAAACCGGCTCCTGACCCGCAGCCACTGATTGATCGCCGCGCCCCTGCGGAAATTGCCGGCCACCTGGACGCCCCATGGCTTCACAGTGATCGAGGCCATCGCCACGGTTCTGGACATGATCACCGGCAGCTTGCGGCAGGCGACGGGAAAGCTGGTTTTCGCGTCGAGCGGCTCGACCGTCCCGGCGTAAGCGCTGTCGGAAAACTTGTCGGCCGGTTCGCCCATGATGTCGAAGACGTAGCTCTCGGTCTCCATCGGCAGGAAACCGCCGGAATCCAGCCAGCGCGAAACGCGGCTCTCGCCGGCATTGTAGGCAGCCGCCGCCAGGCCGAGATTGCCGAAGCCGGTCTTCATTTCGGCGAGATATTTCGCCGAAGCCGGGATCGCCTGGTCGATGTCGAAAGGATCGGCCAGCCCGCGCATCTTGGCGGTGCCCGGCATGAACTGGGCGATGCCTTCGGCACCGACCGGGCTCACCGCATTGGGGTCGAAGCGGCTTTCCTTCCAGATCAGCCGGGCGAAGTAATCCTTCGGCAGGCCGTTCCGCTCGGCATGCGTCTCGATCAGGTCACAGACACGGCCGATCAATCGTTTCGCCGCCGAGCGCGATTGCGGTGGATCGGCGAGCGCCTGTCCGGCACCCAGCCCGCAGAGCAGGATCACACCGGCTTTGAGCAGCCCCCGCATGGCTTATTCGGCCGCAGCCTTGCCGTGCTGGCCAAACCGCTGCTCGATATAGTCGGCAACCATTTTTTCGAAATCGGCGGCGATCGACGGACCGCGCAGCGTCGCCGACTTCTTGCCATCGACGAAGACGGGCGCGGTCGGCGTCTCGCCGGTGCCGGGCAGCGAGATGCCGATATCGGCGTGCTTGGATTCGCCGGGGCCGTTGACGATGCAGCCCATCACCGCGACCTTGAGGTTCTCGACGCCGGGATATTTCTCCCGCCAGACCGGCATGTTCTTGCGCAAATCGGCCTGGATGTTCTGGGCGAGTTCCTGGAACACGGTGGATGTCGTGCGGCCGCAGCCGGGGCAAGCGGCGACGATCGGCACGAACTGACGGAAGCCCATGGTCTGCAGCAGTTCCTGCGAGACCTGCACCTCGCGAGTGCGATCGCCATTCGGCTCCGGCGTCAGCGAGATGCGGATGGTGTCGCCAATGCCTTGCTGCAAGAGGATGCCCATGGCCGCTGACGAGGCGACGATGCCCTTGGAGCCCATGCCGGCTTCGGTGAGGCCGAGATGCAGCGCATGGTTGGAACGCGTGGCAAGCTCGGTGTAGACGGCGATCAAATCCTGCACGCCGCTGACCTTGGCCGACAGGATGATCTTTTCGCGGGCGAGGCCTATCTCTTCAGCCATTTCGGCCGACAGGATCGCCGACTGCACGATCGCCTCGCGGGTTACTTCCTGCGCCGTCAGCGGGAAGCCTTGGCGCTGGTTCTCGTCCATCAGCCGGGTGAGCAACTCCTGATCGAGCGACCCCCAATTGACGCCGATGCGCACCGGCTTGTCATGCCTGATCGCCATTTCGACGATCGCCGCGAACTGGCGGTCCCTCTTGTCCTTGAAGCCGACATTGCCGGGATTGATGCGGTATTTGGCCAGCGCCTCGGCGCAGTCCGGATGGTCGGCCAGCAGCTTGTGGCCGATATAGTGGAAGTCGCCGACCAGCGGCACGTTGATGCCGAGCCGCTCGAGCCGTTCGCGGATGCGCGGCACGGCGGCAGCGCTCTCGTCACGATCGACGGTGATGCGCACGATCTCGGAGCCGGCGCGATGCAAAGCCGCAACCTGCGCGACGGTCTGGTCGATATCGGCCGTGTCGGTGTTGGTCATCGACTGCACGACGACCGGCGCGCCGCCGCCGACGACCACGCCGCCGACATCGACGCCGACCGATGTCCGGCGCGCAAAGGGGGAGGAAAAATACCCGGTCATGCCGGCAGCCTCTTGATCACCCGAGCGACATACGTCCACGTCGACGCACGCTCAAACAGCTATCAGCGCATAGCGCTGAGGTTCGGGCATGAGGTGGAGGAGCAAAGATGGCTTGTCAATGGCGACAGACAAGCAGAGCCGCCAAATCGCAGTAGCGCGGCGATCCCACAGACGGGTTTCGCCGGCCAACAGTATCGGAACCAGTAGCAAAAACAGGCCTCCGGCGGCATGTCGCCACCGGAGCGATAGTCACGCGCCAAGGCGGCGCGTCTAATCCTGGAAGGGCGTCAGTGTCTCGTCGGTTTCGCCTTCAGTTTTTCAATCTCGTCCTTGAGTGCCAGCTTGCGTCGCTTCAGATTCACGATTTCGAGGTCGTCGACCGATGGATGGTTCATCGCATCGTCGATCTCGCGTTCGATATCACCGTGTTTCCGCTGCAACTCATCAAGATGGGATGCAAGAGACATGATTGGTTCTCCCTTTCATGGTTTCCTCGATTGCAGCCGTCAAAGGCACGTCCACCGCAGGTCGCATCTGTGACGGCACCATGACAGTCTGCCACCATCCGGCTGCGATGTCGAATGCTGCGTGGTAGCATTCCACGACAATGTGATATGTGATATTGGCTGCGCGCCGGCGGCAATTGATGCCGCCCCCGCCCAATCATGCCCATTGCCGGGCGCCGCAGACATGCAGACGGTAGAGAATGTCCGACCAGGAAAAGGCCGATGTCCGCCTCGAATTTTCCCGCCTGAAGCAGGAGCATGCCGATTTCGACGCGGCCATCAATGCGATGATCGCCATGGGCTGCGACCCCTTGCAGATCCAGCGCATGAAAAAGAAGAAGCTTTTCCTCAAGGACCGGCTGATGGCGCTGGAAGACAAGATCATTCCGGACATCATCGCTTAGCCGACGGCCTCGGGGCCTAACTGCTCACCCCGCTATCGACAGCCGCGCCGCGCGATGGCGCAGCAACGTCAGCAATTCGTCGGTCTTCTCCGCTGAAGTGTCGATCGGCACCACCAGGCACATCGTCGCCTCGACCTTGCCGGCGGCCGCGAAGACAGGGGCGGCCAGGCATTTGGTGTAGGCGTCGACCAGCCCCGAAGTGATGCAATAGCCGGTCGTTCTGGCCGTCGCGATATCGGCGATGAAGTCGTCGAACTGCAGCCTGCGGCCGTCGGGCAGCAAAAGGTCGTCTTCCGAGACCATGTCCTGGATGGCGGCCCTTTCCAATCCGGCCAGAAGCAGCCGCCCCGATGCCGTCCATGGCAGCGGGATCTGCAGGCCGGTGGCCGAGCTGATGCGGAACGGCCTGGTGCCGGGGCTGGAATGGACGATGGTATAGCGCCCGCTTTGCAGCATGCACAATTCGGAGGTCTCGCCGGTCTCGCGCGACAGATTGTCGACCTCCTGCCGGCCCCGCCTAAGCAGGTCGTTGCCCCTGACATAGTCCATCCCATAGAGGTAGAGCTTCTTGCCGAAATAGACCCGGTTGCCGTCGCCCTCCATCTCCAGGAGACCCGCATCGACCAGCGAACGCACCAGCGTATAGGTGGTGGAGCGCGGCGCATTCACCCCCTTGGCGAGATCGCCAATGCCGATGGCGCGCTGCGTAACATGCAGGAAGTCCAGGATCTCCAGCACCCGGTTGAGGCCCTTCTCGCGCGAGCCGGAGGTCTTGTCGGGCGTCGGGCTCTCGGCTGGACCAAGCTCCGCCCGATCCGTGAGTCCATTGCTGTCTTGCATAACTGATTCCTGATGTTAGTATCTGTCTTGTACAGGATACATGTGTCTATTGTAAGAGACAATTCAGGTCGGCGACACGTGTGTCTGTAAGGGGAACTCAAACAACAGGAGGTCGCAGTGAACGACGCATCCAAGCGAGATTTTCTGAAACTGGGCATGGCCGGGCTTGCAACGGCGGGCGTGATGACCGCTGTCAGCGCCGAAAAGGCGGCGGCACAAGCCGCATCCGACAGCGTTCTGCGCACCGCGCTTGACCGCGGCAAGCTGATCGTCGGCACCGGCAGCACCAACGCGCCATGGCATTTCGAAAACGATGCCGGCGAGCTGGTCGGCATGGACATCACCATGGGCCGCATCCTGGCCAAGGGTCTGTTCGACGATCCGAGCAAGGTCGAGTTCGTCATGCAGGATCCGGCGCAGCGCATCCCCAATGTCACCACCAACAAGGTCGACATTACCATCCAGTTCATGACCATGACCGCGCAGCGCTCGCAGCTGATCCACTTCTCCAGGCCATACTATGTCGAGGGCGTCGCCCTGCTGACGCTGCCGACGGCGGAAAACAAGACCTTCGACAAGCTGCTCGCCGGTGGTTCGGCGACGCGCATCTCGATCCTGCAGAATGTCGATGCCGAAAGCTCGGTCCATTACGCCCTGCCGGAGGCGCAGGTGCTGCAGATCGACACCCAGGCCAATGTGCTGCAGGCACTGGAATCGAAACGCGCCGATGCCGCCGCTGTCGATCTTTCAACCGTGCGCTGGCTGGCCTCGCGCAACCCCGACAAATATTTCGATGCCGGCAAGAGCTGGTACTCGATGCTCTACGGCGCGGCGGTCAGGCAGGGCGACCTGGACTGGCTGACCTTCGTCAACCAGACCTTCACCATCGCCATGTTCGGCCATGAGACCGCACTCTACGACGCCGCCTTCAAGGACTATTTCGGCCAAGAGCCGCCGGCCCGCCATCCCGGTTTCCCGGTTGTCTGACAAGTGCTGGCGGAAGGGTTAGCCCTTCCGCCTTCTAGTTCGCATCCCCTTGGTTATTGCGGGAGACGCATGGGCTATACGCTCAACTTCAACCTGATCTGGCGCCATTTCGACAAGCTGTGGGGCGGCCTTCTGCTCAGCCTCGAGCTTGCCGTGATTTCGATTGCCATCGGCGTCGTCATCGGCCTGGTGCTGGCGGTCTGGTATGTCTCGGCCGGACGCGTGGTGCGCGCCATCATTGCGGCTTACGTCGAATTCATCCGCAACGTGCCGCTGATCCTGCTCGTCTATCTTGTCTTCTACGGCCTGCCGACGGTGATCGACGTCGCCTACGACGCGCCGACCTCGTTCGTGCTGACGCTGTCGGTCTATAGCGGCGCCTATCTGGTCGAGGTGTTCCGCTCCGGCCTGGAAGCCGTGCCGCGCGGCCAGCTCGATGCCGGCAAAGCCATCGGCCTGACGCCCTGGCAGCGGCTGGTTCATGTGCGCCTGCCGACCATGCTGCGCATCACGCTGCCGGCGCTGTCCAACACCTTCATCTCGCTGTTCAAGGACACGTCCATCGCATCGGTCATCTCGGTGCCCGAGCTCACCTTCGGCGCCCAGTGGATCAACTTCAACACCTTCCGCATTGTCGAGGTCTATCTGGTGACGACGGCGATGTACCTGGTGACCGGTTACACCCTGCTCTTCGGGCTGCGGCTGGTCGAACGCCGGTTCAGGGCTGCGCGCTGACATGCTGAGCCAGATCCTCTACGCCGTACCGTTCCTCGCCCAGGGCTTCGCCATCACTTTGTGGGTGTCGCTGCTGGTCGTGGTGCTGTCGCTGATTGCCGGCGTCGCGCTCGGCGTCGGCCTGGTCTACGGCCCGGCGCCGCTGCGCTGGGCCGTGCGCATCTTCTCCGACACCATCCGCGGCATCCCGATCCTGGTGCTGATGTTCTTCGTCTATTACGGCCTGCCGGCCATCGGCCTGCATCTGCAATCCTTCTCGGCGGCGGTGCTGGCGCTGACCTTGTTCAAGACGGCGCAGGTCATTGAGTATCTCCGGGGCGCCGTCGGCTCTATTCCCAAGGGCCAGTCAGAAGCGGCGATGGCCATTGGGCTGACTTTTCGCCAGCGGCTCACCTACGTCATCTTTCCGCAGGCCTTCCGGCGCTTCCTGCCGCCCTGGATCAACGGCGTCACCGATGCGGTCAAGGGCAGCGCCCTGGTCTCGCTGCTCGGCATCACCGACCTGATGCAGGCGATCAACCAGGTCATCGGCCGCACCTATGAGGCGATGCCGCTCTACATCCTCGGCGCCTTGATCTATTTCGCCGTCAACTATGCGCTTTCCTACGCCAGCCGGCGGCTGGAACGGCGCTTTGCCTTCATCCGGGACTAGCACGATGGCCACAAGCTCGAACGACAATGCTGCCCTTCTCGACATTGCCGGGGTCTCGAAAGCCTTTGGTTCGGTCGAGGTGCTTCGCTCGGTCAGCCTCAAGGTGGACAGGGGCGAGGTGGTCACCGTCATCGGCCCTTCCGGCAGCGGCAAGACCACCCTGCTGCGCTGCGTCAACTTTCTCGAAAGCTACGACTCAGGCTCGATCCGAATCGACGGCAAGGAGGTCGGTTTTCGTGAGGCCGGCGCGCGCCAGCGGCGCAGCGAGCGCGACCTTGCCAATATGCGCGCCGAAACCGGCATGGTGTTCCAGAGCTTCAACCTGTTTCCGCACCTCACCGCCGCCGGCAACATCATGCTCGGCCTCACCAAGGTGCGCGGCAAGAGCAAGGCCGAGGCGCGCCAGATCGCCGAGCATTGGCTGAGCCGCGTCGGCCTGGCCCACAAGGCCGACAGCCTGCCGGCGGAACTCTCCGGGGGCCAGCAGCAGCGCGTCGGCATAGCGCGGGCAGTCGCCATGGAGCCGAAGATCCTGCTGCTCGACGAGATCACCTCCGCGCTCGATCCCGAATTGGTCGGCGAGGTGCTGGCCGTTGTGCGCAGCCTGGCCGAAGACGGCATGACCATGGTGATGGTCACGCACGAGATGGCCTTCGCCCGCGACGCTTCGAGCCGCATTGTCTTCATGGCCGATGGCGGTGTCAGCGCTGTTGGCCCGCCGAAGGAGATCCTTGCCGAAGAGACCACCAATGAGCGCCTCCGCTCTTTCCTGGCGCGCTTCCGCGCCTCCCATTTCTGACATGGGCGGCCCAAAGCAATTCCAGGAGAAGTGTAAGCGGTTTTCCCGGGAAAAGCGCGAAGCGCTTTCCCCTGGGAATTGCGTAAAACAACAGGCCGGCCCAAGGAGAATTCTTCCATGACGCCTTACATCCGGCTCGCCGAACTCGGCCTGACGCTGCCCGAGCCGCCGACGCCGATCGCCAATTTCGTCACCCATGCGGAAAGCGGCCGGCTGATCTTTCTTTCGGGTCAAGGGCCGTTGCGCGCCGACGGCACGCTGTGCACCGGCAAGGTCGGCGAGGACGTCACCGTCGAGCAGGCCTATGAGCATGCCCGCCTCACCGGCCTCAACCTGCTCGCCGTCATGCACGCCGCCGCCGGCGATCTCGGCCGCATCGTGCGCGTCGTCAAATTGCTCGGCTTCGTCAATGCGACGCCGACCTTCAGCGACCACCCGAAAGTGGTCAATGGCTGCTCGGACCTGTTCGCCAGCGTCTTCGACAAGATCGGCGGCCATGCCCGCTCGGCGATCGGGGTCGGCTCGCTGCCTGGAAACATCACCGTCGAAATCGAAGCGGTCGTCGAGATCGCCGCCTGACCGTCAAGGGATTGCTGAACATGAAAACCTATTCCGACACCGGCTCCAACACCACGATCCGTGAACGGCTGGGACTGCGGCCGATCATCAACGTCTCCGGCACGATGACGACGCTCGGCGCCTCGATCATCGTTCCCGAGGCGATCAGCGCCATGGCCGAGATCGCCTCGCAATGGGTGGAGATGGACGATCTGCAGCGCGCCGCAAGCGTGATCACCGCCCGCCTCACCGGCGGCGAGGCCGGCTTCATCACCGCCTGCTGCGCCTCAGGCATCACAATGGCGATCGCCGGGGCAATGACCGGCACCAATTTGCTGGCGATCGAACGGCTGCCCGACGACACCGAAGGCCTGAAGTCCGAAGTCGTCATCCAGCTTGGCCATATCGTCAATTACGGCGCACCGATCGACCAGTCGATCCGCGTTGCCGGCGCCAAGGTCATTCCGGCCGGCACGGTCAGCGTCACGCAGGATTATCATGTGCGCGAGGCTATCAACGAGCGCACCGTGGCGGCGCTCTACGTCGTGGCGCACCACACCGTGCAATACGGCATGCTTTCCCTCGAGGAATTCTGCGATATCTGCCACGCCAGGGGCGTGCCGGTGATCGTCGACGCGGCTTCCGAATATGACCTGCGCAGCTTCCTGGCGCGCGGCGCCGACATCGTCGTCTACAGCGGCCACAAATTCCTTTCGGGGCCGACCAGCGGCATCGTCGCCGGCCGCAAGGATCTCGTCCGCGCCGCCTATCTGCAAAACCGTGGCGTCGCCCGCGCCATGAAGGTCGGCAAGGAAAGCATCGCCGGCACGATGGCGGCGCTCGAAGCCTGGGAAAAGCGCGACCATGCCGGCATCCGCCGACGCGAGGAAGCGGCGCTCAATCTATGGAGGGATTCGCTGCAGGGAATACCCGGCATCGTCGCAAACATCATTCCCGACCCGACCGCCAATCCACTTGACCGGCTGCAGATCTTCGTCTCGTCCGAAAGTCGCTTCAATGCCGCCGGCCTCGCCTCGGCATTGGCGGCAGGATCGCCGCCCATCATCGTGCGCAACCACGAGGTCGAGCGTGGCCATTTCTTCCTCGACCCGTGCAACCTGCACCCAGGCGAGGCCGAGATCGTCGCCGAACGCCTCCGCGCCGTGCTCACCGCGGCCGACAGGCCGGCGGATGCGATGAGACAGCCGCGAAAGGATTCATCCGGCGCCCTGCGCTGGCCGGACTAGGCTGCGGCGGCCGCCATCCTTGCGGGCCAGCCCGAATTCCGCTAAGGCGCGCCTTTACCGCCGGGAGCATGCGCTTGACCGACCACCGCGCCGACGTCGCCATCATCATGGGCAGCCAGTCCGACTGGGCGACGATGCGCCACGCCGCCGAAACGCTGGAGGCGCTGGGCATTCCGCACAAGCGGCTGATCGTCTCCGCCCACCGCACCCCGGACCGCCTCTATGATTTCGCCAAAGGCGCCAAGGCGGCCGGCTACAAGGTGATCATCGCCGGCGCCGGCGGCGCCGCCCACCTGCCCGGCATGACGGCGGCGATGACGCCGCTGCCGGTGTTCGGCGTGCCGGTCGAATCGAAGGCGCTGTCAGGCCAGGATTCGCTGCTCTCCATCGTCCAGATGCCGGCCGGCATTCCGGTCGGCACGCTTGCCATCGGTAAGGCGGGTGCGGCCAACGCCGCCCTTCTGGCGGCCGCCGTGCTGGCGCTACACGACGAAGAACTTGCCGCCCGCCTGGATGCCTGGCGCACCGCCCAAACCGCCAGGGTCGCCACCGAACCGACGGACGCGCCGTGAGCCTGCCCGCGGGATCGAGCATCGGCATCATCGGCGGCGGCCAGCTCGGCCGCATGCTGGCTGTTGCCGCAGCGCGCCTCGGCTACCGCACAATTATCCTCGAACCGCAGGCCGATTGCCCGGCGGCTCAGGTCGCCAACCGCCAGATCACCGCCGCCTATGACGATGCGGACGCCCTTGCCGAACTGGCGGCAGTCAGCGCCGTCGTCACCTACGAATTCGAGAATGTGCCGGTAGCGGCTGCCGGCGCGCTCGCCGCCAAGGTCCCGGTCTATCCGCCGCCCAGGGCGTTGGAAGTCGCCCAGGACCGGGTGGCGGAGAAGCTATTCCTTAACAGCATCGGCATCAGGACAGCGGATTTCCGCTCCGTCGACAATGACGACGAACTGACGGCGGCGCTGAGAGAGTTCGGTGGCAGCGGCATCTTGAAAACCCGCCGCATGGGCTATGACGGCAAGGGCCAGCGCGTCTTCCGCAACATGGAGACGGGCGGCTTTGCCGGCACATGCGAGACCATGGGCAATGTGCCGCTGATCCTCGAATCCTTCGTCGCTTTCGAGCGCGAAATCTCGGTCATCGCCGCGCGCGGGTTGGACGGCGCGGTCGCCGCCTACGATCCGGCTGAGAACGTCCACCGCGACGGCATCCTGCATACCTCGACCCTGCCGGCCCAGATCAGGCTGGAGACGGCGGCGACGGCACAGGGGTCGGCAGCGAAAATCCTGTCGGCCCTCGACTATGTCGGCGTCATCGGCGTCGAGTTCTTCGTTCTTGCCGATGGCACGCTGCTGGCCAACGAAATGGCGCCGCGCGTGCACAATTCCGGCCACTGGACGGAAGCCGCCTGCATCGTTTCGCAATTCGAGCAGCATATCCGCGCCATTGCCGGCCTGCCGCTGGGCAACCCTGGCCGGCATTCAAACTGCGTCATGGAAAACCTGATCGGCGACGATGTGCTGCGCGTACCCGCTTTGCTCGCCGAGCCCGATCTGATGCTGCATCTCTACGGCAAGGCGGAAGCGCGCCCAGGCCGCAAGATGGGCCATTTCACGCGCATCAGCCGCCGTAGCTAAGCCATTCCGGCACTTTGCGCGAGGGCGTGGCTCGAGCCCTATTGCAGCTCGTCGTTCAGATCTCCGTCCTCGTCGGGGCTGGCGCAACTCGCATCGCCTTCCCTACAATTGGCGCCCGCGGTGAGCTGTTTGATGCGCTGGTCCGTCAGTTCGGTCAGGCATTGTGAAACCTCCATCGGATGGATGGAGCCGCCCTCGCTGTCTGTCGTCGTATAGCCGCATTCGGCGTCGCGGAAGGCGATCCAGGCGCGTTGCGCGACCTGCAGCAGCTTCCTGCCCTTGTCGTCGTTGCGACCGACGAGATCCTTGTAGGCCTGGTTGAGCTTGGCATCGGCCGCCCGATAGTCCTCGCCGGCGCAGATGTTCATCATCTGCTGGCTGTCGTCGTTGCGGTCGCATTCCTGCGCCTGCGCGATGGAGGCGGCTGCCAGAACGGCAAGGCTCGCGGACACAAACAACAGGCGCATAGAGGTCTCCAAATCGGCTTGCGGGTGCCGCACCATTCCAGCCCGCCTTCGGCCGCGCAATGGCGTGGAGCCGAGATGGCGGATATTTGATGGCCAAAGCCATTCTCGGCCTCTATCCAGCACGCTTGCGGTTGACACGGGCAAGGCTCCTCGTTTATGAGCCACCGCAAGTTCAAAGGCGCGCTTTTCAGGCGCGCCTTAATAATTCGGCCCGGACAGGGCCCAGACCGACGGGCAAGACCATGAAGATCAAGAATTCGCTCAAGGCGCTGAAGGCGCGTCACCGCGACAACCAGCTGGTTCGCCGCAAGGGCCGCGTCTACATCATCAACAAGACCGCTCCACGCTACAAGGCGCGCCAGGGCTGAGTGTTCGGCCGGAGGCTCGTTGCCTCCGTCCATACGATGGTAATTGCCTGGTTCCAGGCACTTTCACGCTAATTTCAGTTTGACGATCCGCCGTCCGGGGTTAGATTCCGGCGATGCGGATTCTTTTTGCATTTTTGGCCACCCTCTTTCTTTTCGGCGTCACTCCGGCGTCGGCGGACGATCCGCCGGCAAAGCCGCCGGTTGCCCTGACCAGGGAAGCCAGGCTCGACCAACTGTTTGCCGAGCTGAAGCGCGAGCGCAACGAAAAGGCGGCCGAGCGCATCGCCGGGCGCATCTGGGGCGAATGGTTCCAGTCCGGCAGCGCCTCGATCGACCTGATGATGCAATGGTCGCAAAAGGCGATTGACGACCAGAAGTTCGACGTCGCCCTCGACTTCCTCGACCAGGTCGTCATCCTGCAGCCAAAATATGCCGAAGGCTGGAACCGGCGCGCCACCGTCCATTACATGATGAAGAATTTCGGGAAATCGATGTCCGACATCGACCAGACGCTGCAGCTTGAACCACGCCATTTCGGCGCGCTTTCCGGCCTGGCCCAGATCATGGCCGCCACCGGCCACAAGCAATCGGCGCTCGAAGCCTGGCAGAAGGTGCTTACCATCTATCCGATGATGCGCAGCGCCCAGGACCAGGTCGCGGCAATTTCGGAAGAGCTTGCCGGCGAAGGAATTTGATTAGGCAGTAGGAATTAGGGATTAGTGAGTAGTCAGTAGAGAAGATTGGTCGAGACGCCACCTCCCTACTCCCTACTCCCTACTCCCTACTCCCTACTCCCTACTCCCTACTCCCTACTCCCTACTCCCTAGAACTTATCCCCCTCCACCCCCGTATCTCCGCGCATGAACCTCATTTACGCCGCCTGTGCTTTGCTCCTCGCGCTCGTCTTTGCCCTGGCCGGTGTCACCCGCGCCGGCACGTGGCTGATCGAGTGGCGGAACCCGCCGGCCGGCGAATTTGCCGACATCGACGCCACCCGCATCCACTATGTCCACGTACCGGCGCCTCAAAATGCCGAGCTGCCGGCGATCGTCTTCATCCATGGCGCCAGCGCCAACCTCAGGGATCAGATGCTGCCGATCAGGCCTTTGCTCGAAGGCCGCGCCGAGATGGTCTTCCTCGACCGGCCGGGCTTCGGCTGGTCGGCGCGCGGCCCCGGCAATGAGAGCCCGTCGGGGCAGGCCGACACCATCGCCAGGCTGATGGACCGTCTCGGCATCCACAAGGCGATCATCGTCGGCCATTCGTTTGGCGGCGTGATCACCGCCGCCTTTGGCCGCGAACACCCGGAGAAGACGCTCGGGCTGGTCTTTCTGTCGCCGGTCAGCCACCCCTGGCCGGGCGGCGCGACCGCCTGGTACTACAAGCTGACCGCCACCCCCATCATCGGCTGGCTGTTCTCGGAGACATTGACCTATCCGGCAGGCACGCTGCAGATGGACGGCGCCACGGCCTGCGTGTTTTCTCCCAACAAGGTGCCGGAAGGCTATGTCGGCAATGCCTCGATTCCGCTGGTGCTGCGTCCCGGCGCTTTCCGCGCCAACGCCATCGATGTCGCCGGCCTCTACGACTATACGCTGAAGGCCGCGCCGCATTACCGCGACATCACAGCGCCGACCATCGTCATCTCGGGCGACCGCGACAAGGTGGTCTATGCCTCGATCCATTCGGTCGGCCTGGTCAGGGACATCCCCGGCGCCGAACTGATCTGGGTCCACAATCTCGGCCACAAGCCGGATTGGATCGCCTCCGACCTCGTCGTCGGCGCGATCGAGAAAGTCGCCGGCAAGGTCGTCGACCTGCAGGCAATGGCAAAAACCGTGGAAGCACGCATCGCCGGCGATGCGTACAACGATGCACAGTGCCCCGACATTACGGTGCCCGACGCGCAACTCGCCCCGACGTGACGGCCGCATGTATGTCCTGAAGTACGGAATCAAGAAAAACCCCGAAGCGTTCTGGGCGCTACCGGATAGCATCTTCTTCGGCTACGGCGCCTGCCACATCCTTGCGGGCACCTTCCTCAGCCATCCTCCCCTGGACGGATTCTGCGGCGAACGGATCATTCCGGGCGAGGATTTCTACGGCAACCATATCTACATGACGAACGGCGTGATCGCCTTCGACTATCACGGCTATTCCAGCCGAGAGCGGCTTCTGCAGCACCACGGAAGGGGATGGGCTTCGCATAGCGCAGGCTGGCACTGCACGCTGGAAAGGGTCGATTTCGACCTGCTCGACACCGCCGACCTCAACCGGCGAAAGATGCGCGGCCCGGATCAGTATCTCTATGACCCAATCCCTCGCGCACACCGCTTCCTTCAGCGTATCGATCACGCCGAAGGTGCGGCAAGAGCGCTGCGAACTGTGATGAGTTGAAGCCTCTGTCAACCTATGTTGCGGGTGGCCTGCACGTCCGACCCGACATAGGCGATGCGCAGCATGTTGGTCGAACCCGGCGTCCTCAGCGGCACGCCCGCCGTGATGATGACGCGGTCGCCCGGCTGACCGAACCCCTCTTCGAAAGCGATGCGGCAGGCGCGGTCGACCATGTCGTCGAGGTCGCTGGCGTCGGGCGAGACGACGCAATGCGTGCCCCACAAGAGCGACAGCCGCCGCGCCGTGTTGAGGATCGGCGACAGCGCGATGATCGGCACTTGCGGCCGCTCGCGCGCGGCGCGCAGGCCCGTGGTGCCCGACGCCGTATAGGTTATGATCGCCGACAGTTTCAGAGTCTCGGCAATCTCGCGGGCGGCGAGCGAAATGGCGTCGGCGCCGGTTGCTTCCGGTTCCGAGCGCTGCGCGTTGATGATGCCGGCATAGGTCGGGTCGGTTTCGACCTTGGTGGCGATGCGGTTCATCATCGCCACCGCCTCGACCGGATAGGCGCCGGCAGCGGATTCGGCTGAAAGCATGATGGCGTCGGCGCCCTCGAACACGGCGATCGACACGTCGGACACCTCGGCGCGGGTCGGCACCGGCGCGGTGATCATCGATTCCAGCATCTGCGTGGCGACCACCACCGGCTTGCCGGCGCGGCGCGCGGCGCGCGTGATCTGCTTCTGGATGCCGGGCACCGCTTCCAGCGGCATTTCCACACCGAGATCGCCGCGGGCGACCATCAGCGCGTCGGAGAGTTCGATGATTTCGGCCAGCCGGGCGACGGCCTGCGGCTTTTCAATCTTGGCCATGATCAGTGCCCGGCCGCGCGCGATCTTGCGGGCTTCCGCCAAATCCTCCGGCCGCTGCACGAAGGACAGCGCCACCCAGTCGACGCTTTCCGCCAGCACCGCATCGAGGTCCTTGCGGTCCTTTTCGGTCAGCGCACCGACCGGCAGGTCGGTGTCGGGCAGGCTGACGCCCTTCTTGTCGGAAATGGTGGTGCCGGCGACGACGGTGCAGGTGATAGACTTGCCGTCGCTCTTCACCGCCCTGAGCTCCAGCTTGCCGTCATCGATCAACAGACGGTGGCCGGCCTCGACCGAGCTCAGGATTTCGGGATGCGGCAGGTAGACCCGGGTCGACGTGCCGGGCTCGGGATTGTTGTCGAGGGTGAAGGTCTGGCCCGGCGTCAGAACCTCCTTGCCGTTGGCGAACTTGCCGACGCGCAGCTTCGGTCCCTGCAAATCGGCCAGGATGCCGATCGGACGGCCAACTTTCTCCTCGACCGCGCGGATGCGGCCGACCAGCGTGCGCATCAACTCGTGATCGGTGTGGCTCATATTGATGCGGAAGACATCGGCGCCGGCTTCGAACAGCTTCTGCAGCATCTCCTCGGACGAGGAGGCAGGACCGATGGTGGCGAGGATCTTGACCTTGCGGCTACGTCTCATTGACTGTTTGTTCCCGGGGCGGCTGGAGCGCCTCCCGTTGTGGACTCATCGGTCAGCTGGACCATCCAGCTTGCCTGCTCGCCCGTGTCATATTCCTGGAATCCGGCGCGCTGGAAGCCCCGAGCGACGCAATCGGTAACGCCTGCGATCTTGAACTCTTTTTCAGCCACGCACATGTTGATCGGGCCATCCCAGCGCCCGCCGCGCTCGGCGTCTTCTGCATAAAGATAGTAAAACCTCGATGACAGCGGACCTTCGATCAGCGTCTTGCAGCTCGATCCTTCGATGTGCCACCACCCCTCGGTGATCCAGCCTGCCTTGGCGCGGTAGCCGATGCCGACGCCGACCAGGTTCTGCGTGGCGTTGCAGACGCGGAAATCGGCGCGGGCGGGCGAAGCCGCGACCAGCGCGGTGAGCCCTAGCGTCAGGGTCAGGAGCGGCACGGCAAAGGCGGTGCGCGCACGCGGCCTGCCGGCGGAACCCATCCCGAAACCCCTCAATAACGTCATCTGCATCTCTCAACGCCCCTTTTCGGAAAAGTCCGGGCGCATGTCAACGCGCCGTTCTGTCCAATTCCAATCGATTTAGAAAGGCCCCCGACACGCGATCTGCCGCGCGTCACGGGATTTTCGCAGAAACCGTGGCCAAACAACGGCATTGCGCAACAGTCCTCTTCGTGGGAATGACGATACCACCCTCCCCGGAAGCCAGCGAACAGACCTTTCCAGCCAATGACCCGATCCACAGTTTTCGCGCCTTTCGATATTGTCGAAGGCGACCGCAAGCGAGGCATCGTGCTTGTCGCCGACCATGCCCGCCGCGACCTGCCGGAGGAGTATGGCAGTCTAGGCCTGCCGGCGGCGGAACTCGATCGCCATATCGCCTACGACATCGGTGTCGAGACGGTGACGCGCGAACTTGCCGCAGCGCTCGACGTGCCGGCGGTGATCGCCAATTTTTCGCGGCTGCTGATCGATCCCAATCGCGGCGAGGACGACCCGACGCTGATCCGCCAGCTCTATGACGGCACCGTCGTGCCGGGAAACTATCCCATGGCACCGGCCGAACGCGAAAGGCGGCTCGACGGCTTCTACCGGCCTTATCAGGACGCGGTCGGCGCCATGATCGCGTCGGTGGCGCACGCCTCAGGCAAAGCGCCGTTCATCTTCTCCGTACACTCCTTCACCCCTGTCATGCAGGGCTTCATCCGCCCTTGGCATGTCGGCATATTGTGGGACCTCGACGACCGCGTGGCGCGGCCGCTGATCGACATGCTGGCGCAGGATAAAAACCTCGTCGTCGGCGACAATGAACCTTATGACGGCGCGTTGCGTGGCGACACCATGTTCAAGCACGCCATCGTCAACGGCTTTGCCCATGCGCTGATCGAGATTCGCCAGGACCTGATATCAGACAGCAAGGGGGCGCTGGCCTGGGCGCAACGGCTGGCGCCGATCGTTGACGCCATCGACCGCCGTCCCGATATACATCAGGTGAAGATGTTCGGCTCGCGCACCGGGCCGCTGTGAGGATCCAAGGCAATGACCGAACTCAGCGATGACCAGAAACGCGATTTCGAGGCCGCGGCCTTCCGCCGGCTGGTCGAGCATCTGCGCGAGCGCAGCGATGTGCAAAACATCGACCTGATGAACCTCGCCGGCTTCTGCCGCAACTGCCTGTCGAACTGGTACCGCGAAGCGGCCGAGGCTGAGGGCGTCGATCTCGGCAAGGACCAGTCGCGCGAAATCGTCTACAGCATGCCCTATGCGCAATGGCAGGCGCTGAACCAGACCGAGGCTTCGGACGCCAAGAAGGCGGAATTCGAGGCGAGGCGGCCGAGGGATCATTGACGATTGGCTAGGCCCTACGCGACTTCGTCATCCTAGGGTGGAGCAGTCGCGAAGCGACGTCGCGGAAACCGTAGGATGACGAAGAGAAAGGCGCTTGACGAGAAATTGAATCGATCTAATTTGCCGCGCAAAGCCATTCCTTGACCGGATTCGGGCCATGAACGCGCAAGACACCATGCAGAGCGCCCTTCAGGGGCGATGGGCCGTAGCCGCGATCTTCCTCGCCAACGGCTTCCTGACCGGCAGCTGGGCGCCGCAGATTCCGGTGTTCCTGACCCGGCTCGACATCTCGAAATTCACCCTCGGTCTGCTGATCCTTCTGTTCGGCGTCGGCGCGGTCGCGGCCATGAGCTGGTGCGGCCATCTGATCTCCAGGCATGGCTCGCGCGCCGTGTTGCGCTGGTTCGGCCTGTGCGGCAGCCTCGGCCTGCTGATCGTGGCGCTGGCGCCCAACGTGCCGCTGGCGGCGATCGCCATGATCATCTTCGGCGGCTCGATCGGCGGCATGGATGTCGCCATGAACGCCAATGCCGTGGTGGTCGAGCGCCGGCTGTCCCGCGCCATCATGTCGTCCTCGCACGGCTTCTGGAGCCTCGGCGGTTTCGCCGGTGGCGGTCTGGGCGGTTACGCCATCCAGACTTACGGCCACCTCGCCCATGCGGCTGTGGTCACGGTCATAGCTTTTGCCGTCATTGCCGTGGCGGTCGGCTACCTCATCGCCGAGGACAAGCCGCAGGCCGCCGAGCATCACAGATTAACGCTGCCGGCCAACCCGCTGGTCTATCTTGTCGGGCTGATGGCGCTGCTGACGATGATTTCCGAGGGCGCCGTGCTCGACTGGGCAGCGCTTTATCTCCGGCAGGAGCTCGGCGCCGACCTCGCCATCGCCGGCCTTGCCTACGCCGCCTTCTCCGGCGTCATGGCTGTCATGCGCTTTTTCGGCGACGGCGTGCGCAACCGCTTCGGCGCGGTGGCCACGCTGCGCGGCTCGGCGGTGGTCGCCGCCGCCGGCATGCTGGTCGCCGGCCTGTCGCCTTCGCCCTGGATCGCCATCGCGGCTTTTGCCCTGTGCGGCTTCGGCATCGCCAATATGGTGCCGATCATCTTCTCGGCCGGCGGCAATCAGGAAGGCATGTCGTCGGGCACCGGCATGAGCGTCGTCACCACCATGGGCTATTCCGGTATATTGGTGGCGCCGTCGGCGATCGGCTTCGTTGCCGAGCATTCGAGCTTCGGCCCGATTTTCGTCGCCATGTCGGCGCTGCTGGTCGTCGTGCTGTTGATGGCCGGGCTCGCTCACCGCGCCGAATTCGCGGCCGCCCCCGCCGAATAGCGCTTCAGCTCCTCGTAGAGGAAATCCGCTACGCGGCGGATGCGCACGCTGGTGCGCACGTCGCGATGCATGGCCAGCCACACCGGCAGGCTGGGCAGTGGCAGGCCGAGCAGCAGTTTCTCCAGCGACGGGTCGCTGTCCGCCAGCGGCTCCTGGCCAAGACCGACGCCGTTTCCCGCCCGCAGCGCTTCCCACAGAACGATCTGGTTGTCGGTCCTGAAGCGGAAACTGCTTCGGGTGACGGGGATGCCGGCCTGGGTAAAGCCCCGGATCATCTCGTCGCTGCGGTCGAAGCCGATCAGCGGATGGTCGAGAAGGTCCGCAGGCTTGAGCGGGCGTCCGTGCCTGTCGAGATAGGATTTCGCCGCGCAGCAGCAGAGCTTGATATCGCAGACCTTGCGCGCCGTCAGCTCGTTCTGCGCCGGCTTGACCATGCGGATGGCGATGTCGGCATCCCTTCGCAGCAGGTTCTCGACCTGGTTCGAGGCGACGATCTCGACCTCGATGCCGGGTTCCTCGATGCCGAGCCGCGCCGTCATCCTCGGCAGCACATAGGCCGCCACCACCTCGCTGGCGGCAATGCGCACCGTGCCTTCGATCGCCTCGACCGAGCCCAATGCCAATAGTGAGAACGCGCTCGCCTGCTCGCTCACCGCTCTGCCGCGTTCGAACAGCGTGGCGCCTGCTTCCGTCAGTGCATAGCCGCGCCGCCCGCGCCGGAACAAGGTGACGCCCAACGCCTGTTCGAGCTCACCGATGTGACGCCCGAGCGTCGGTTGGCTGGCCGACAGTTTGCGCGCCGCGGCCGACAGGCTGCCGGTCTCCGCCACGGTGACGAAACTCTTGATCAGGTTCCAGTCGATGTCTTCCATTCATTTATGAATAACAAATCTGCATCCATAGTCAATTTTCATTCGCGTATGAACGCATCATATTCGCCGTGCAAACACAGACACGGAGAAGAAAAATGACCAAGATCGCAATTCTAGGCGCCAATGGCCGGCTCGGCCGCGTGGTTGGCAAGGCCTTCATCGACGCCGGTTTCGACGTCCGCGCCGTCACCCGCACCGGCAAGGTGCCGGCCGAACTCAAGGGCGCCACCGCCGTCACCGGAGATGCACTCGACCGCGAGGCGCTGATCCGCGCCACGCAGGGTGTCGACATCGTCTTCAACGGTCTCAACCCGATCTACACCGACTGGGGCAAATGCCTGCCGATGGCGGAGAACGTCATGGCCGCCTGCCATGCCAATGGCGCGCTGCAACTTTTCCCCGGCACCGTCTATAATTACGGCTCGCCGATGCCTCAGCTCGTCACGGAAGACACGCCGTTCCGCCCGACCACCGAGAAGGGCCGCATCCGCTGCGCCATGGAAGCGCTGTTTCGCCGCGAGGCCAATGCCGGCCGCGTCCGCACCATCATCCTGCGCGCCGGCGATTTCTTCGGCGGCACCGGCAGCGGATCATGGTTCGACCTCGTCGTCACCGCCAAGATGAACAAGGACGTCTACACAGCGCCTGGCCCCGCCAACCTCGTGCACGAATGGGCCTATTTGCCGGACTTCGCCATCGGCTTCGTCGGCCTGGCGCGTAATCAGGGCAAGCTCGGCTTCTTTGAGACGCTCAACTTCCCCGGCCACGCCGTCACCGACATGGACATCAAGGCCGCGGCCGAGAAGGCGCTTGGCCGCCCGCTGAAACTGACCTTCATGCCCTGGTGGGTGCTGCGCGCCGGCAGCCCGTTCGTGGCGATGTGGCGCGAGATCGTCTCGATGTCCTATCTGCGCTTCGAACCGCACCGGCTCGTGTCCGACCGGTTGGAAGGCATCATCGGCGAAGTCCCGCACACCCCGCTGGACGAGGCCGTGGCCGAGGCCTTGAAGGACATCGGCATCAGCCTCGACCGTGCAAAAGACGCCGCCTAGACAAAATCTCTCGCGGTGCTGGCCCAATCGCTGGAAATCAGCAACCGGATGGTCATTATGAGGAGACTGTTTATAACGGTCGGCGAGATCACCATCACCAAGGGGAGACGATGCGTTACATACGTCCGCTTTCAATCGAAGACGCCGTTGGCCTGCTGGCCGACGCTTCCGGCACATCAGCCATTCTCGCTGGAGGCAGTGACCTCCTCGTTCGGATGAAGGGCGGGTTTGTCAATCCCGACCTGATCGTCGACATCAAGGCGATCGAGGGCTTGAGCGAGATCAGGGAGACGGCCGACGGCTTCAGCATCGGCGCCGCCGTCCCCTGCGCCGTCCTGGGCGAGAGCTCGGTTCTGAAGAAGGCCTGGCCCGGTGTCGTCGAAGCGGCGAAGCTGATCGGCTCCAAGCAGGTCCAGGGCCGCTGCACCATCGTTGGCAATCTGTGCAACGCATCGCCGGCCGCCGACAGCGTCCCGGCCTTGGTGGCCGCCGCCGCAAAGGCCGCGGTTGCCGGTCCCTCGGGCAAGCGCACCATTCCGGTCGAGGCTGTGCCGATCGGGCCTGGCAAGACCTCGCTCACCAAGGGTGAGATCGTCGAGGCGATCCTGCTCGACAAGCGCGCGCCGCGTTCGGGCGACGCCTACCTCAGATTCATTCCGCGCACCGAGATGGACATCGCGGTGGTCAGCGCCGGCGTGAAGCTGACGCTCGACGAGCATGGCGTCATAACAGCCGCCCGCGTCGCGCTGGGCGCCGCGGCCCCGACCGTGCTTCTGGTGGAAGAAGCAGCCGAGGCTCTCATCGGCAGGAAGCTGGATGAGGCGGCACTTGAGCGGCTCGCCAAGATCTGCGCTGGGGCCTGCCGCCCCATCGACGACAAGCGCGGTACCATCGAGTTCAGACGAAAAGTTGCGGGCGTGCTGGCCGGACGGGCCGCGACGACCGCCTACGCACGCGCAGGAGGCAAATGATGGCCGGTGTAGCAGTTTCAACGACAATCAACGGCGATCACGTCGAATACCTTTGCCAGCCCGACGAGACGTTGCTCGACGTCCTGCGCGATCGGCTCGGCCTGACCGGCGCCAAGGAAGGCTGCGGCACGGGCGACTGCGGCGCCTGCTCGATCATTCTCGACAATCGGCTGGTCTGCTCCTGCCTTGTGCTTGGCGCTGAAGCCGAAGGCCGGCATATCGAGACCGTCGAAGGCATGGCGCATGGCGATCAGTTGCATCCGCTGCAGCAGAAATTCCTCGAACACGCAGCCTTGCAATGCGGCATCTGCACGCCGGGCTTCCTGATCGCGGCGAAGGACCTCCTGGCCAAGAACCCCGATCCGACCGAGGAAGAAATCCGCTTCGGCCTCGCCGGAAACCTCTGCCGCTGCACCGGCTACGACAAGATCGTGCGCGCGGTGCAGGATGCGGCCAACGTGATGAAGGGAGCACACGCATGAACTTCGATCCACGCTTTTCGGGCCGCAAATTCTCATCCGTCGGCACGCGGCCTATCCGTCCCGACGGCGTCGACAAGGTGACCGGACGCGCCCGCTACGGCGCCGACTTCAACATGGCTGGACAGCTGGTCGGGCGTGTTCTGCGCAGCCCGCACGCCCACGCGAAAATCCTCAAGATCGACACCTCGAAGGCGGAAAAGCTCCCCGGCGTGAAAGCGGTGATCACCGCCGCCGACCTGCCCGATCTCACCGATGGCGATGCCGCCATGTACGACGTCCTCGACAATTGCATGGCGCGCGGCAAGGCGCTCTATGACGGCCACGCCGTGGCCGCGGTCGCCGCCGTCGATGCCCGCACGGCCAGGCAGGCGCTGAAGCTCATCGAGGTCGAATACGAGCTGTTGCCGCATGTCACCGATGTCGACGAGGCGATGAAGCACACCGCCCCCTTGATCAACGACACCATCTTCACCGAGGGTCTCGAGGAAAAGCCGGTAAAGCCGTCCAACGTCACCAAGCGCAGCCAGTTTGGCCATGGCGATGTCCATCAGGGCTTTGGCCACGCCGATGTCATCGTCGAGCGCTCCTTCAAGACCGAGCAGACGCACCAGGGCTATATCGAGCCGCATGCCTGCGTGGCGAGCGTCTCGTCCGACGGCACCGCCGACCTCTGGGTCTGCACGCAGGGCCATTTCGTCTACCGCCAGCATTGTGCGCAATTGCTCGGGCTGGAAGCCTCGAAGCTGCGCGTCACCTCGTCTGAAATCGGCGGCGGCTTCGGCGGCAAGACCCATGTCTGGGCCGAGCCGGTGGCGCTCGCTTTGTCGCGCAAGGCAGGCCGGCCGGTGAAGCTGGTGATGACCCGCGACGAGGTGTTCCGCGCCTCGGGTCCGACCAGCGCGACCTCGATCGACGTCAAGATCGGCGCCCGCAAGGATGGCACCATCACTGCCGCCGAAGCGACGCTGCGCTACACCAGCGGCCCCTATGCCGGGACCTGGGCCGAGATCGGCGCCATGACGGCGTTCGCCTGTTACAAGCTGGATAACGTCCAGACGGTCGGCTTCGAAGTGCTGGTCAACCGACCGAAGACTGCGGCCTATCGCGCACCCTCGGCACCCATGGCTGCGTTCGCGGTGGAAAGCGCCGTCGACGAACTGGCCAAGGAGCTTGGCATGGATCCGGTCGAGTTCCGCATCAAGAACGCCGCGCAGGAAGGCACCCGCTCTTCCTACGGCCCGGTCTACGGCCCGATCGGCATCGGCCCGACGCTGGAGGCGGCCAAGCACCATCCGCACATGAAGGCGCCGCTGGGCAAGAACCAGGGGCGCGGCATGGCCTGCGGCTTCTGGTTCAACTTCGGCGGCCAGACCTGCGTGGACCTGAACATCGGCATGGACGGCTCGGTGTCGCTGGCCGTCGGCACGGTGGATGTCGGCGGTTCGCGCGCGTCGCTGTCGCTGGTGGCGGCGGAGGAGCTCGGCATCGACTATGCCCAGCTCAAGGCGGTGGTCGCCGACACGTCCTCGCTTGGCTACAACGACATGACCGACGGCAGCCGCGGCACCTTCTCGTCCTCGATGGCGACCATCTCGGCCGCCCGCAACGCGATCAAGATCCTGCGTGAGCGCGCCGCCCAGACGTGGGACATCCCCGTCGACGACGTGGTCTGGGAAAACGGCCACGCCATCGCCAAGGGCGAGAAATACGGCAACCTTGCAGCCCTGTCGCTGAAGGAGATCGCCGCCGCTTCCGGCAAGACCGGCGGGCCGATCGCCGGCCACAGCGAGCTCGTCGCCGACGGCGCCGGCGTCTCCTTCGCCACCCATATATGCGACATCGAGGTCGACCCCGATACCGGCTCGACCAGGGTGATCCGCTACACGGTGATCCAGGATGCCGGCAAGGCGGTGCACCCCACCTATGTCGAGGGCCAGTACCAGGGCGGCGCCGCGCAAGGCATCGGCTGGGCGCTCAACGAGGAGTATATCTACGGCAAGGACGGGCGCCTCCAGAATGCCGGCTTCCTCGACTATCGCATCCCGGTCTGCTCGGACCTGCCGATGATCGACACGCAGATCCTCGAGATCCCCAACCCCAACCACCCCTATGGCGTGCGCGGCGTCGGCGAAACCTCGATCGTGCCGCCGCTGGCGGCGATCGCCAACGCGGTCTCCAACGCCGCCGGCGTGCGCATGACCCACATCCCGATGTCGCCGCCAAGGGTCCTCGCCGCGATCGAGGCGGAACGGGGAGGCTAGGGCAAAAATGAGGTTCTTGCCCTAATGGTCGAAGTGACGCTCTGGGGCGCGCTGGGCCAGCTCGCCGGCGGCCAGAGCAAGGTCGAGGTCGAGGCCAAGGACATCAGGGAGCTGTTCAGGAAACTGGCTGAACAGTATCCCGGCATCGAGCCCTGGATCGAGAAGGGCATCGCGGTGGCGATCGACGGGACGATTTATCGCGATACGTGGTCGAAGGAACTGCCGCCGGGGGCGGAGATTTTTCTGCTGCCGCGGCTGGCTGGGGGGTGAAGTGGGGTGTCGCCCTACGTCCCAGAGCGGACCGGCATCCTCGGTCTGCGAACTTCAAGTGCAATGTCGGTCCTCGCCTAGATGCCAGTTTTGCTGACCGCGTCTTATCGGCGGCGGGTTGGCCAACAATCCAGAGAACCTGATCCGCTGGATTACTATCGGCAAGGGACATCAGTCCGCACACGGCTCTGAAGTGACTCGAGCGGGTCACCGTTTGACGGACAACACCGGCCCCTTTCTGGAGAGGCCGGCTATCGTTGATCCAGGATCATCAAGCTAGGTTTGGCGCTGAGACGTATCGGAAATTCGTTCGCGCACGGCATGCTCGGTCTTGTCTGCTGTGGACTTCACGATCTCGCCGAGCTGATCGGCTATCGTGTCTGCTTCCATATCTTGCCGGCCAGCTTCCTGCTTGATGGTCTCATAGGCTTCGGCGGCGACCTGCTTGGCCTCATCGAGGCCCCTATTGAGCAAAGTTTCGGCGGAATCGCGAAGCTTGTCGCCATAGGCGCCTAGTTGCTCGTCCTCCGTTGCGGTATGGGGCAGCATTGCACCTATAGCGGCGCCGATGGCGAGACCGACGGCCGCTACGGCCAAGGGTTGGTCCTCCAACAGATCTTGCGCGGAGCGGCTGGCTTTCGCCGCCATGTCCCCAGTCGTCGAGCTTGCATTGGCAGCGCTTCCCGTCAGACCCGCCGCAGCGGCTCTTGCGGTGCTCGATATGGTGTCGCCGACGCTGGTAGCGCTCGAGGAGAGCGATTCCGCGGCGTCGGACAGCGTGCCGCCCAAACCGCCGCGCTCCCCTGCTACATCATGTCGTCCCGGCGCTGAAGGCAATGGATAGCCAGCCGAACGGTGGGCGGTGTTTGAGGCACCGCTGCCGAACATCAGCCAGGCCAGACCTGCGCCCACCATGGTGACCGGCAAAGGATTGTCTCGGACCTGCGTTCTGAGATTGCTGAGCATGGCCGCGCTCTCCCCTCCCGAGAACAGC
Source organism: Mesorhizobium sp. LNJC391B00 (assembly GCF_000502535.1). Lineage (NCBI taxonomy): Bacteria > Pseudomonadati > Pseudomonadota > Alphaproteobacteria > Hyphomicrobiales > Phyllobacteriaceae > Mesorhizobium > Mesorhizobium sp. LNJC391B00. The sequence continues at coordinate 35,861 of NZ_AYWI01000011.1, read as the reverse complement.
CCGGTGAACTCATCCAGCAATTGTCCCGGCGTCATCTTGCCTCGAATGGATTCGGCGGTCTCCATCACCCGGGCGCGAGCCGCCTCGGCCTCGCGTTCAAGTTCGGCTGCGGATTTCTCTTTCATCTCACCTGTTCCTTAATCGCGCTCGCGTCGCGCTTCAGCTGTCCCTGGGTCCGGTCGGGGGTAAGTTCCGAAGGCGCCATGCTGGCCGTCCCGGTCCGCAGCAGGATGACGCCGAGGACCGCCACGACCACACCGACCAGCAGGGAAGACCACCCCGCGCCAAGCCCTGCCCGCGTCAGTGCGATAATGAGCGCCTGCAGCAACACCAAGAGCGCGGCGAGCAGGCAAATCGCGCCGCCCAGCACTTCCGCGGCACCTGCTCCGGCTTTGGTAAGCTTTTCAGAGAGCTCGGCCCGAAACAGCCTCGCCTCGGTTTGCACCAGAGTGGTGACATTCTGGGCCAAATCGGTGACTAGCCCGGCAAGGCTGGGATTGTCCTGGTTATTCATCTGTCCTGCTCCGCGATCTGCGTGGCCCCATCATCGCCGACCACGCCAAAATCTTGTGGACGATCAGCGGACCAACCCTGTGGCTGATCGGTGTGTGATTTGAGGCTTCCCGGAGCGGCCTCAGAATCGGGCCTTGCCGGCGGAGAAGCCTTGATGAACCGCCCGAGAGCCAATCCGGCCAACACCGATCCCGCAAGCAGGACACCGGGATTTTGCCGGCCGAAGGACTGCACGTCATCAAGGACTTGGCTAAAGGGCTTCTGTTTCAAGGACGATGAAAGCCGCTCAAGGCCACTGGCAGCATCCAAAGCGAACTTCGATGCGTTCCTTTCATCGTTGCTGGCAAGGTGATCGCTGGCCGCTCGCAGTGCACCACCCAACGCCGCCAAGCTCGATCCGATGTCGCGCTGCGCCTCCTCCGCCTTGTCGGAGATGACCTGCGTGGCTTCAGATGCATAGTCGCCAGCCTTGCGGGTCACCTCGTCCCGCGCGTCGTGAAGCAACTCGCTGGCACGCTCATTTTCCTGGCGAAGTCTTTCGGAGACGTCGCTTTTCGCCTTGTCGAAATCGGTGGGCTGTCCGCCCTGATCCTTCTCATGCTGCATGAGGCCACCTAGTGAAAACCGAGGAAGGAGAGGACCGCGAGCACGACGACGATAAGGCCGATAAGATAGATTACACTGTTCATGTGCACGTCCTCCGTGGCTTTCCAACTTCGACGAACCTGCGATGTTCCGTAAGTGAGAGCATTTATCTCAGCCGAAACGAAGAGCTTCGTCAGGCACGCACCCAGTCACCAGTGAGTTGCCCTGTCCCTCGTGCGGAGCGCCAGTTGCTCCGTCCGAACGGGTGCGCCCGACCCTGCGGGAACGAGTGCCGGCTGCCTCCTCTATTGCAATCTTTGCCTATTCGGCGACCCCGCCTCGGCGTACCGGCGACCAAGGAGAACTCTCCCTTGCCATCAATTGACGGTCCATCGCTCCAACGGCCCCGCGCTGGTTCGGCACCTTCGACGAAGCAATGATGAAGGCATAGGATACGGCTTGAGGCGCAAAGCGGCCTGTCATGCATGCCTGAGCTAGGCTACTGGCGAACGCGTCTCCAAGGCCAAGTCTCTACTTTGCAGAACGCCTCCCTAAGCCCCCAGCGTCGGCTCCGTGTTCACCTCCAGCGCCTCCTCCGCCTCGTCCTCCTCACCCAGCACATCCCCATGCACCCCCAGCGGCCGCCCGATCCAGATCGGATCGACCAGATGGTCGCGCTTGGGGTTGGTGGTATTCGGGTGGATGAGGATGCTGAGGCCGCCATGGTTCAGCATCAGCCAGGGAACCAGCGTGGCGAAAATCTCGGTGGCGAAGGAGACCTGGTACATGCCCTGCTCGTGCGGGCCGACCGGCTCGTCGCGCCAGTTGCCGAGGCGCACGCGGAAACGTTCGCCGATGCGCAGGCGCAGCCATTCGGCGTGCTGCCGCTCGGCTTGCCCGTCATAGTAGATGTGGGCGTGATAGCTGGCGATCTCGGCGAGAGGCCTTGGCGGGCTGGCGGTGTTCACCTTGATGGCTCCCTCGGTGATTGTGGTGCGGGCAGCGTATACGCAAGCGGGCGGGGTGGCCAAGGGGGACCCAGCGTGTGCTCGTCATCTCGATTTCGGGCCAATCGCATATGGAGCTCCCCCACTCCGTCTCGGCTTCGCCCAGCCACCTCTACCCCCACATTCGTGGGGGAGAGGAAATGCTAATCGCCAAGATCGCTGCCTTGAAAAGCTTGGCATTTCCTCTCCCCCATGGACATGGGGGAGAGGTGGCCGCGCAGCGGCCGGAGTGGGGGCTGGCACCGCCGTATGCCTATTGCCTGCACTTCGTGGGGCGAGGAAACGCTAATCTCCGATATCTCAGGCTCCGATCAAACCCTGCCCATCAGCACCAGGATCAGCAGCACCACAAGCACAGCGCCGGCGATGCCCGACGGCCCATAACCCCAGGAGCGTGAGTGCGGCCAGGCCGGTACGGCGCCGATCAGGATCAGGATCAAAACGATGATGAGGATGGTGCTGACGGTCATTAAGAGTCCCTCGCCTTGCTGGTCGGATATGAGGGGACAATGCAAAAGGCCGCCCGGTTGTTCCGGACGGCCTTTTGTCCGACTGGTTGAATGCAGCTATTCCGCGGCTTTCGGGAAGGCGATTGCCGGTTCATCGAGCGGGCTCGGCCCCACAGGCGCATCGGGCTTCTTGTCGCGGCCGAACAGCCGGCGGAAGAACGCGTAGAAGCGGCTGTTCTTGCTGCGCGTGAAGATCATCAGCATCGACGGCGTCACCACCAGCGTCAGCAGCGTGGCGAAGGACAGGCCGAAGACGATGGCCGAGGACAGCGAAATCCACCATTGCGTCGACGGCGCGTTGATCGTCGTCTCGTGATGGAAGATTTCGAGGCCAAGACCAAAGGCGATCGGCAGCACGCCGAGGATGGCCGATACCGCCGTCAGCACCACCGGGCGGGCACGTTCGCGGCAGGTCTGCAGCACCGCCTCCATCTTGTCCCAGCCCTCTTCGCGCAGCCGGTCATAGGTGTCGATGAGCACGATGTTGTTGTTCACCACCACGCCGGCCAGCGCGATGACGCCGATGCCCGACATGACGATGCCGAAGGCTTCGCCTGTCAGCAGCAGCCCCAGGAACACACCGATCGTCGCCATGACCACGCAGGACAGCACCAGAAGCACGCTGGTGAACTTGTTGAACTGCATCAGCAGCACCAGGAAGATCAGGAAGATCGCCGCACCGAAGGCCTTGCCGAGGAAGGCGCTGGCTTCAGCGCTGTCCTCGTTGGAACCGGCCAGCTTCCAGCGTATGCCGCTGTCGAGCTTCATGTCGGTGACCGCCTTGGTCACCTCCGCCTGCACCGCCGCGACCTGGTTACCGGCGGCGACGTTGGCCTGGACGACCACGGTGCGGGCGCCGTCGATGCGGTTGAGGATGCCGACCGTCGGCTCCGGCTTGCGCACGACGAAGTTGGAGATCGGCACCGAGCCTTGCGCGGTCTGCACCCTGAGCTCATCGAGCGTCGACAGCGTGCGCCGGTCTTCGGGCAGGCGCAGCCTGATGTCGACGGCGTCGTCGGCGCCGGCGGGCCTATATTCCGAGAGCTTCAAGCCATTGGTCACCAACTGCACCACGGTGCCGACCGCGGTCGGGCTGATGCCGTACTGCGCCGCCTTGGCGCGGTCGACCTCGAGCGCCCAGTCGACGCCGGGCGGCGGCAGGCCGTCGGAAACGTCGATGACGCCGGGCACCTTGGCGATGCGCGCCGCGACCGCACGGGCCTGGTCGTCAAGCCCTTTTGGATCGATGGCTGAAAGCCGGAGCTGGACCGCCTTGCCTGTGGGAGGACCGGCCTCCGGCACGCGCACTTCGACATCGACGCCGGGAATGCCGGCCATGACGGTGCGCAGCTCATCCAGGATATTGTTCGCCGATTTGCGCTCGCGCCAGTCGATGAACTCATACTGGATGACGCCGACGACGTCCTCCGGCACGTCCTGTCCGCCGCCCTGCGTCTTGCCGACGCGGGTGTAGACCGATTTCACGCCGGGCCAGCCGAGCAGCCGGTTTTCGGCGATCCTGGTTGCCGTATCCATTTCGGCCAGCGAGAGATTGCCGCGGGCATGCACATAGAGCAGGCCGTAGTCGGGCTCGACGCTGGGGAAGAACTCGACGCCGGCGCCGTATTTGGAATAGGCGAAGCCAACGCCGGTCAAAAGCACGGCGGTAAGCACCAGCACGGTGATGGGGAAGCGCACCGCCTGCTTGACCAGCGCCATGTACCAGCCGTCGCGATTGTGTTCCTCGTGATGCTCCGGCGCCTTGGCGAAGAGCGCGCCCAGCGTCGGCGCGAACACCAGCGCATAAAGCATCGAGGCCGACAGCGTGACGATCAGCGTGATCGGCATGTATTTCATGAAGTCGCCGATGATGCCGGGCCAGAACAGCAGCGGCGAAAACGCCGCGATGCGCGTCATCGTCGCGGCGATGACCGGACCGGCCATGCGCTTGGCGGCCAGCGTGAAGGCTTCCGCCTTCGGCATGCCTTCGCCCATGCGCCTTTCGGCGAATTCGGTGACGATGATGGCGTCGTCGACCAGCATGCCGACCGCCAGGATAAGGCTGAACAGCACGATCATGTTGATCGTGTAGCCCATCATCGCAAGCAGCAGGATGCCGATGAGGAAGGATGACGGAATGGCAAGCCCGATCAGCAGCGAGGCGCGTCCCGACAGTGCATAGAGGATGACGATGAACACCAGGATGACGGCGATCATCACGTGGTTCTGCAGGTCGCCCAGCAGCTGGTTGACGAAGACGGACTTGTCCTGCGTGTAGGTGATGTTCATGCCTTCCGGCATGGTCTTGACGTAGGCGTCGGACACTTCCCGCACCTTGGCCAGCGTGTCGATCAGATTGGCGCCGATGCGCTTCTTGACTTCAATGGCGATGGCCGGCTTGCCGTTGAGGCGGGTGATGGTCGTGGCATCGGCAAAGGTCGACCGGATCGTGGCGATGTCCTTGGCCTGGACGACGGCATTGGGTCCGGCAACCACCGGCAGCGACGCCACATCCTCTGGTGTTTCGATCAGCGACGGCACCTTGACCGCGTATTTGCCTTCCGAACCCTCGATATTGCCGGCGGCGACCAGGCTGTTGGAAGCGCCGACCGCGCCGATCAACTGGTCGAGCTGCAGGCCGTAGGAGGACAGCTTCATCGGGTCGATGACGACTTCGACAAGATCGTCGCGCGCGCCTTGTATGGTGCCCTCAAGAACGCCCGGTACTTCCTCGATGCGGTCGCGCAGTTCGCGCGCCGCCGCCGTAAGCACACGCTCGGGCACATCGCCGGACAGCGTGACGACCAGGACGGGAAACTCGGAAATGTTGACCTCGGTAACAACCGGTTCTTCTGCCGCTTGGGGCAGGTCAGCCTTCGCGTCCTGAACCTTCGAGCGTGTATCTGTCACCGCGGTGTCGACTTTTATAGACGGCAGAAACTCAAGAAAGACAAAGGCGCCGCCCTGATAGGCGGATGATTTCATCTCCTTTAACCCCTTAAGACTCTTAAGCTTTGCCTCCAGCGGCCTAAGCAGAAGTCTTTCAGCGTCTTCGGGCGCAATGCCTTGATAGGCGACATTTATATAAACATAAGGGGTAGGAACGTCGGGTTCCGCTTCCTTCGGTGTCGACTGATAGGCGACCCAGCCCGCCAGCAGCAGGAAGACCAGCACCGCAATGGTCAGCCGGGCATTGTTGATCGCGAGTTTGACGATATCCATGGCCTGTTCTCAAGATTTCAGGAGCCGCATTGCGGCGGGGACGGCTCCGGCCGGGGCCGCTCCGGCGCTACTGCGTTGTCGCTTCGCCCAACAGTTTCTGGATGGTCGCCTGGTCGGCCTCGACCGGCTTGACGACGTCGCCTTCCTTGACGAGCTCCTGGCCGGCGACGATGACGCGGGCATCGGCGGGAATGCCGCCAAGCACGAGCCCCTTCGGCGAGTCGTCGACCAGGTCGATCGGGAAGAACACCACCTTGTTGTCCTTGTCGACGGCACGGATGCCGAGGTCGCCCTTGTCGCCCAGCGTCACCACGGAGCGCGGCAACATGACGGCATCGGTCGGCTGCGCGCTGAGCGAAATCTCGGCCGTCATGCCCGCCGGCACGGAGCCATCGGCATTGGGCACGGCGATCTCGACGCGGAAGGTTCGGGTGGCCGACGAGGCGTCGCGGCTGATGTAGCGCACCGTGCCTTCGACGGTCTGGCCGCTGACCAGCCGGACAGTGGCCTTGTCGCCGAGCTTGAGATAGCCGAGGTCGCGTTCGCTGACTTCGCCGCGCGCAATCACCGGATCGAGCTTGAGGATGGTTGCCACCTCGCCGCCCTGCATGACGGAACTGCCGAGCTCCACCGGCACCCGGTCGATGACGCCGTCGAAGGGCGCCTTGACCAGATTGCGGTCGAGCTCGGCCTGCGCCGTTTCCAGCTGCGACTGCGCAGCGGTCAGGTTCGAACGCGCCGTGTCGAGCTGCAGCTTGGGCAGATTGCCGGTCTTCATGAGCCGCAGCGATGCGTCGAGTTCAGCCTGGCGCTGCGCGACGAGCTGCCTGGCACTGTCGACCATCGAGATCTTTTCTTCGGCCGCCAACATCAGCACCAGGTCGCCGGTCTTGACGTGATCGCCCTGCTTGACCGGCAGCTTTTCGATGACGCCGGCGACGCGCGTCGCCAGCACGGCGCGCTTGTCGGCCTCGGTCAGCCCGGAAATGCGGATGGCGCGGGCATAGGTCTTGCGCGGCGGCGTCACCACAGCGACGGTGCGCAGCGGCGCCTTCGGTTCGGCCTCGGCGGTCTTGGCTCCATCCGGCGCCTTGGCCTGATCGCCCGGCTTGGCCTGATCGCCTGCCTTGCCAGCACCTTCGACAGCGGCGCTGCCGACCGACGAGAACGCGCCTGTTCCCATCCAGGCGGCGAAGCCGATGAGCACGACAATAGCGGCAAGCTTGTGAAACCTGATCTTCGGCATCATTTTTTTCCACTGCGGGGTTCGGCCAAGTCGTTATCCAACAGGAGTCCGTCGTCTAACAGCTACCGTGTCTTCCAACTCGGGCGCGTCGCCGATATGGGTGCGCGCCAGGCCGTGTTCAATTTGCCGTGAACGGCGAAGCCGCGCTTCTACATCAAAGTTGCATCGCAATACAGTCGAAAAGTTGCAGGAACATTGTGCCAGGCGATGTAGTGTGGCCAACGAAAACGGTTTTGTCGGCGCCCCGTCAGGCGACAGAACGACAGTCTCGGAACCATACGGGTGTTGGAGGCGCTTTGTTTTCAAGGCGTTTTGAGCACTGATACCCCCCTGTGCCCGCACTAGTTTTTGACGCTCAAATGTGGGCGCGACCTGCGTAGCCACTCAGTGAATGGCAGCAGGCGTCAGTATGATTTTGTATACCGTCACACGCAACGGTTGTTCCGGGACGGAAAGTCATCGGCGCTACTCCGATTTTCCGAACACTTCGCTGATCGTCTTGATCGATCCGGGCGGACTCAGGCCCGCCGGCGTTCCGCGTCCGGCTTCTTGCGGGCGGCGAGGAATTCCTTCACCCGCCGTCCCGGTGCCGGCCCGCGCACCGGTTTGAAGCCGTCATCGAGTTCGCCGGAAAGATCGAGCGTCGGCCGCTTGCCGACGGCGTCGTAATTCTCCTCCAGCCAGTCGCTCGCCGCTATGCGGCCAAGGTCGCGCAAATAGGTCAAAAAAGCCCATTCGGCGTTGACCTTGGACGACGCCGACAGATCCTTGAACGCCTCGTCGGCATCGATGCGGTGCATGCGGATGTCGCGGTATTCGCCACGCGGCAGCCGGCCGGCGGCGATCAGCTCCTTGACGAAGGCGATCGAGCGGAATTCGTTCAGCAGCCCGGCATTGAAGGTGATCTCGTCGATGCGGTTCTGGATTTCGTTGGCGCTTCTCGGCGTGCCTTCGCGCACCACCGGATTGATCTGCACCAAAAGCACATCCTCGGTCGCCGCCGTCTTGAAGAACGGGAACAGCGCCGGATTGCCGCCATAGCCGCCATCCCAATAGGGCACGCCCTTGATCTCGACGGCGCGGAACAATTGTGGCAGGCAGGCCGAGGCCATCACCGTGTCGAGGTCGATCTCGCCATCGGAAAAGACGCGCAGCTGGCCGGTCTCGACATTGGTCGCCGAAATGAACAGCTCCATCGACTTGCAGGCGTGAACATTTTTGAAATCGATCTCCTGCTCGACCACGTCGCGCAGCGGGTTCAAGCCCAGCGGATTGGCGACATAGGGCGAAAACACTCGGGACATGGTGTCGAAGAAGAAATAGCCGGGCGTGTTCTCGATCGACCAGTTGCCCCAGGCGACGTCCCACGGCATGCGCTGCACCGGGCTGAAGCGGCCCTTGGCCGCCACCGCGCGCCAGAAGTCGTCGAGCTTTTGCCGTGCACCCTCGACGCCGCCGCGCACAAAACCATCGGCCAGCGCCACCGCATTCATCGCGCCGGCGCTGGTGCCGGACACGGCTGAAATGTCGAGCCTGCCATCCTCCAGCAGCCGGTCGAGTACGCCCCAGGAGAAAGCCCCGTGCGAGCCGCCTCCCTGCAGCGCAATGTTGATCTTTTTCGTTTCCTCCGCCTTGCCGTTTTTGGTCATGGCGTTCCTGTTCGGTTTGGTCGCTGCTGCCACAACCCGCCCGGGAATCGGGAGGGTTCGACTGCAGCGGACTTATGTTGCAGCGCAGCATATAAGGGATGACGAAGGCAAGAACACGAACACGGTCGCGTGATCACATGAAATTTCGGTCATGAAGAAAGCCCCGCTTTGAAGGGGCTGCTCCACCGAAACAGGCGGGCCTCAGGCCACGAGGTCCGGCACCGGCCCGACATAGCGCGACTGTGGACGGATCAGCCGCCCCGTCGTCTGCTGTTCGCGCGCATGCGCGATCCAGCCGGCGACACGTCCGGCGGCAAAGACATTGCTGAACGCCTGTGGCGGAAAGCCAGCCGCCTCAAGCACAAGCGCTGTGTAAAACTCGACATTGGTCTGCAGCGAGCGCTGCGGCTTGGCGATCCGCAGCACTTCGAGCGCCGTGTGCTCGACCTGTTCGGCGAAGGCCAGGCGGCGGCCGGCTTCACCCTCGCTGCCGAGCTGCCGCACGACGGCCTTCAGCACATCGGCGCGCGGATCGCGCACGCGGTAGATACGGTGGCCGAAACCCATGATGCGCTCGCCATGCGCGACCTTCTCGCGCAGCCAACCGGCCGCGTCGCCATGCGCCTGGATTGCATCCAGCATCTCGATCACCGGGCCGGGCGCGCCGCCGTGCAGCGGCCCCTTGAGCGCGCCGAGCCCGGCCAGCACCGACGATGTCAGCCCTGCCAGCGTCGAAGCGACGACGCGGGTGGCGAAGGTCGAGGCGTTGAGGCCGTGATCGCAGACGGTGACCAGATAAGTGTCGAGTGCCCTTGCCAGCGCCGGCGACGGGACGGATCCCTCGAGCATCCTCAGCATGTCGGCGGCATGATCGGCCTTCGCGTCAGGTGCGATCGGCTGCTCGCCACGCGCCAGGCGCAGCAGAGCCGGCGTCAGCACAGCGGGCGCCGCGATCAGCCGCAAGGCGTCCGTCGGTGTCTCGCCATCCGGCAGCAGCGCCATGCCGGCGCGCATGGCGCCATAGATCTCAAGCGGTGCGAGCTGCGGCAGCGAGGGTGCAAGCCGCTCGAACAGCTCGACGCGAGCCTTGCCCAGCCTCGCTGCCAGTTCGGCATCGCCGGGAAGGCCGTCGAAGAAGCCGTCGAGCAACAGGCGAACCACTTGCGCATAGCGCCAGCGTCCCGCCAATTCCGGCAGCGAATGACCGCGGATCGTCAGGCGGCCGCCAAGGCCATCGACATCGGAGAGCACGGTCTCCGCCGCCACCACATCATCGAGCCCGTTCGCCATATCTCGCCTCCTTGCAGCTTTTCTGTATGCGAGATAAGGGTTAGGCTGCGCCTAGATCAATCTTGATCAATATAATCAATGTATGGGCTAAAAATGTCCGAATGGCTGTCGCGGGAAGAGGCGCTGGGAAGGCTCGAGATCCGGCCACAGACGCTTTACGCCTATGTCAGCCGTGGCCGCATCGGCATGCGGCCGGATGAGAGCGACCCGCGCCGCAGCCAGTACCGCGCCGACGACATCGCGGCATTGGCGACCCGCCGGGCGCGGGGCCGCAGTCCCTCGGCCATCGCCGAGAGTGCGATCGCCTGGGGCGAACCCTCGATTGTCACCGCGATTTCGACTGTGCTGCACGGTCGACTGATCTATCGAGGGCAAGACGCCGTTGCGCTCTCCAAAGCGGCGACGCTGGAGGAAACCGCTGCTGTGCTCTGGGCCTCGCCTGAACCGGTGGCTTTCAAAGCTCCGTCATCTGAAGCGCCTCATCCAGTCGGCCGCGCCTCGGCCTTTGCGCAGCTTGCCATGCTTGCAGGCCACGGGCGGCTTTCGCTAGGACGCAGCGCCGCCTCGCTGTGCACCGAGGCCGCGCGCACAGTCGGAGCGCTGGCGCAGTCGCTGGGCGCTGAAGCCGGCACAGCGCCCGTCCATAAGCGCCTGGCGCAGGGCTGGTCGGTGGATGATGCCGGCGCGGAAGCGATCCGCTGCGCCCTCGTCCTGCTCGCCGATCATGAACTCAACGCATCGACCTTCGCCGCCCGCGTCGCAGCGTCCACAGGCGCCTCGCCTGCCGCATGCCTGCTGGCCGGCCTGGCAACGCTGTCCGGCCCGCGCCACGGTGGTGCCGGCGAAGCGGTGATGCAACTGGCTGAAGATGCAGCAGCCCACGGTGCGGATGCGGCGATCCGGCGCTGGCTCGGCCATGACCGGCCCTTGCCGGCGTTCGGCCATCCGCTCTATCCCGACGGCGATCCCCGTGCCACCGCACTTCTGGCAGTCATCCCTGTCGACGAGACACTGCAACAGCTGCAAAAAGCCGCCATGGCGGCGGCCGGGGCCCAGCCCAACATCGACTTCGCCCTGGCCACACTAACGCGCGGCCTTGGCTTGCCGCGCGATGCACCGTTCCAGCTGTTTGCGCTCGGACGCAGTGTCGGCTGGGCCGCGCATATGGTCGAACAGATCATTAGCGGCAGCATCATCAGGCCGCGTGGCCGCTATGGGGGACGCGTGACTTAATCCGACCTGGCCGTGTTCCCGAACCGCGCACGGTACGCGACGGGCGTCGTGGCGAATTGCCGGCGGAAGTGATGCCGCAACGTGCCTGCCGCGCCAAAGCCGGCGGTCTCGGCAATCCGTTCGATCGGCATGGCGGTGTCTTCCAGCAGCGTGCGCGCCCGCGAAAGCCGTTCCGACAGCAGCCAGCGCGCCGGCGTGACGCCGGTCGCGGCCGCGAACCGGCGCAGGAACGTCCGCTCGCTCATCCCGGCAAGCTCGGCCAAGATGGCGGCGGGATAGTCGGCAGAAATATCGGCGCGCATCCTGTCGATCAACGGTCCAAGCCGGCTGCGCTCATGTGGCTCGGGTACGGAACTCTCGACATACTGCGCCTGGCCGCCGTCGCGATGCGGCGGCACCACCAGGCGGCGCGCCACCATGTTTGCAGCCTTGGTGCCGAAGTCGCGCCGAACCAGATGCAGGCAAAGATCGATGCCCGCGGCACTGCCTGCCGATGTCAGCACATTGCCCTCATCGATGTACAAAACGTCCGGAATCATGGTGATGTCGGGGTACATCTCCGTCAGCTTCTCGCTGTAGCGCCAATGCGTGGTCGCTCTTTTGCCCGCAAGCAGGCCGGCGGCGGCAAGCACGAACACGCCCGAACAGATCGAAAGAATGCGAGAGCCGCGCTCGTGTGCCTTTCGAAGCGCCTCGATCAGCGCCGGCGGCACCGGAGCCTCCGTTCCGCGCCATCCCGGTACGATCACCGTGCCGGCCTGGCCGATCAGATCGATCCCGCCGTCGGCAACAATACGCACGCCGCCCAGCGCGCGCATTTCACCGGTATCAATACCGGCAACCGCAAAACGGTACCAATCCTCACCCATTTCCAGCCGGGGCAAGGCGAAGATCTCAACCGCCACGCCAAACTCGAACGTGCACAGCCCGTCATAGGCAACGGCAACGACAAGAGGGTTGGCAGGGCGCGGATTCGCAGAGGATGGCATGATCTTGACGATATATGGCAAAGCTGCCAGCTGCAATCGCCCTGCTTCCTGTCTTATCTCTCCGTCGCATCAGCAATGGAGATACGAGGATGAGCCACGTGACAGACATTCCGGCGGCATCGCCGGATATCGCCCGCGACCATTTTCTGCGCCGGCTTTCCGTCGAGACCGACTGTTCCGACGTCGCCGCCGCAATGCGTGCCGGGGAGCCGGACTTTGTTCTCCTGCATGTGGTCGGTTCGCCGGAAGCCTTTGGACGCCGCCATGTGCCGGGCGCGCTGCATCTGCCCCACCGCGAAATATCGGCCGGGCGGATGGTGCAATGGCCCGAAAGGACGCTGTTCGTCGTCTATTGCGCGGGACCGCATTGCAATGGCGCGGATCAGGCGGCCTTCAAGCTGGCCAGCCTCGGTCGTCCCGTGAAGATCATGATCGGCGGCATAACCGGTTGGCAGGACGAGGACCTTCCTTTCGCTTCAGGCAAGGAGCCCGGTGTCTTGCACGCGTGAGGCCAAGGCCAGGCTGCGCGGCAGCGTCCACGCGATATGGTCGGGCTGGAGTAAGCATGCAGAAGGCGATGGTTAGAATTCGTCCATTCGAGCGCCAGGATGTCGGTGCGGTGCTCGCCCTCATGCGGGCGCTAGCTGTCTTCGAGGGTTATGACGACTAGCTTCGCGTCACCGAAGCGAACCTCATCGAGCACGGGCTGGGGCCATCGCCCCGGTTCGGCGTGTTGGTGGCGGAGCGAGAGGGCGTGATCGTCGGCATCGCCGTCCACTACCTCATCCCCTGGACCTACGACCTGAAGCCGGTTGTCTGGCTGAAGGAACTCTACGTCACTGAAGCGACGCGCGGGATGTGGTCGGCCATGCGCTTGTTGAACAGCTTCGCCAACACGCTTTGAGCATTGGCGCCTCCGCATCAAATGGACGGTGCTGAAATCCAACTCGCCGGCCAAAGCCTTCTACCGCTCGCTCGACGGCCAGCCCGAGGATATCTGGGAACCGTGGCAGCTGAAAATCGACCCGTGACAGCCGCCTCACCAAACTGAGGGCGGTCGACCATGCGGTGGTCGCTTACGACATGGTGTCAAGCTTGCGCTGCATGGCGGCGATCTGTTGCTTCAGTTCCTGAAGGTCGTCGCCGCTCTTTTCCGGGACATCCTTGCGGGCCGGCTCGGGTGCAGCCGCAGCCGCAGCATTTGTGGCGGCGGTCGGGAACGGCGTGAACAGGCGCATCGCGTTCTGGAACATTTCCATGTTGCGGCGTGTCTGCTCTTCCAGCGCCTTGATCGGAGTGGCGATCTTCATCACATCCAGCGGCGACTTGCCGATCGCGCCCTTCATCTGCTCGCGGAATCGCTCCTGTTCCTTGGAGAAGGCCATCATCGACTGTTCGAGGAAGCTCGGCACGATCTGCTGCATCTGGTCGCCATAGAAAGCGATCAGCTGACGCAGGAACGGGATCGGCAGCATGTTCTGCCCATCCTTGTTCTCCAGTTCGAAGATGATCTGCGTCAGCACCGGATGGGTAATGTCGTCACCGGTCTTGGCGTCCTGGACGGTGAACTCCTCGCCCTTCTTGACCATCTCGGCCAGATCCTCGAGCGTCACATAGGTGCTGGTGCCGGTGTTGTAGAGCCGGCGATTGGCATATTTCTTGATAATGATAGGGTCGTCTTTCGCGGCCATCAGCATCCTCCCGGGACACCGGCGCGCCTGAGTAAGCCGCCGGTAACGATTGCGCCATTTTTAAGGATATGCGCAAAAGCTCTATAATTCCAAGCGCTTTGTGCAGTGCGGCATCATTTATTGCTGCATGGCGGGCTAATTATGCTGCGCAGCAAAGGTTGGGCGATCCCGCCGGCCGCCCGCGCCCTGCTTGCGGCGCTTGGCCGGCATGCCCATTTCCGGTTTGACTTGGTGTGTGGAACGGGCAAGAAAAGTCCCAACAAGCCCCCAATAACACGACACCTCGAAGTCTGGAGAGAAAAATGTCCGCTTCCAATTCAATCGTCGTTGCCAGCGCCGCACGCACGGCTGTCGGCTCTTTCAACGGCGCCTTCGCCGCCACCCCGGCGCATGAACTTGGCGCCGTCGTCATCAGGGAGCTTTTGGCGCGCGCCGGCGTCGAGCCGGGCGAAGTCGACGAGGTCATTCTCGGCCAGGTGCTGACCGCCGCGCAGGGCCAGAACCCCGCCCGCCAGGCGTCGATCAATGCCGGCCTGCCCAAGGAGACGACCGCCTGGGGCCTCAACCAGGTTTGCGGCTCGGGCCTGCGCGCCATAGCGCTCGGCATGCAGCAGATCGCTGCCGGCGACGCCACGGTGATCATCGCCGGCGGCCAGGAATCGATGTCGCTGTCGCCGCACGCCGAGCACCTGCGCGCCGGCGTCAAGATGGGCGACTACAAGATGATCGATACCATGATCAAGGACGGGTTGTGGGACGCCTTCAACGGCTACCACATGGGCAACACCGCCGAGAACGTCGCCCGCCAGTTCCAGATCACCCGCGACGACCAGGACCAGTTTGCGCTGGCCTCGCAAAACAAGGCCGAGGCCGCGCAGAAGGCCGGCAAGTTCAAGGACGAGATCGTCGCCTTCACGATCAAGGGCAGGAAGGGCGACACTGTCGTCGACCAGGACGAGTACATCCGCCATGGCGCCACCATCGACGCCATGTCCAAGCTGAAGCCGGCTTTCGACAAGGACGGCACCGTGACCGCCGCCAACGCGTCGGGCATCAATGACGGCGCCGCCGGCGCGCTGCTGATGAGCGAGGCTGAAGCCACAAGGCGCGGCATCACCCCGCTGGTGCGCATCGCCTCATGGGCGACGGCCGGCGTCGATCCGGCGATCATGGGCACCGGACCTATTCCCGCCTCGAAGCGGGCGCTCGAGAAGGCCGGCTGGTCGGTCAAGGACCTCGACCTTGTCGAGGCCAATGAAGCCTTCGCCGCGCAGGCCTGCGCCGTCAACAAGGGCATGGGCTGGGATACGTCGATCGTCAACGTCAATGGCGGCGCCATCGCCATCGGCCATCCGATCGGCGCGTCGGGCGCCCGCGTCTTCAACACGCTGGTTTTCGAGATGCGCCGCCGCGGCGCCAAGAAGGGCCTTGCCACGCTGTGCATCGGCGGCGGCATGGGCGTCGCTCTGTGCGTGGAAGCGCTGTGAACAAGAAGTGAGTAGTGAACAGGGAGTAGTGAATAGGGAAGAAGGAACAGTGCGGCGGGATATCCATCCCTACTCGCTATTCCCTACTCCCTATTCCCTTCTTCCTGCCAAGGGGAGGAAGAACTTTCAATGACCAAAGTAGCGCTCGTCACCGGTGGATCGCGCGGCATCGGCGCCGCCATATCGATCGGCCTGAAGAATGCCGGTTACACCGTTGCCGCCAACTATGCCGGCAATGACGAGGCAGCGGGGAAGTTCAGCGCACAAACCGGCATCAAGGCCTACAAATGGTCGGTCGCCGACTACGACGCCTGTGCCNCGCCTGTGCCGCCGGAATCAAACAGGTCGAGGCCGATCTCGGCCCGGTCTCGGTGCTGGTCAACAATGCCGGCATCACCCGCGACGCCATGTTCCACAAGCTGACGCGCGAGCAGTGGAAAGAGGTCATCGACACCAATCTGTCTGGGGTCTTCAACATGACGCATCCGCTGTGGGGCGGCATGCGCGACCGCAAATTCGGCCGCGTCATCACCATCTCCTCCATCAACGGCCAGAAAGGCCAGGCCGGCCAGGTCAACTATTCCGCCGCAAAGGCCGGCGACATCGGCTTCTCGAAGGCGCTGGCGCAGGAGGGCGCGCGCGCGGGCATCACAGTCAATGTCATCTGCCCCGGCTACATCGCCACCGAGATGGTCAAGGCGATCGACGAGAAGGTGCTGAATGAACGCATCATCCCGCAGATCCCGGTCGGCCGCCTCGGCGAACCGGAAGAGATCGCGCGTTGCGTCGTCTTCCTCGCCTCTGAGGACGCCGGTTTCATCACCGGCTCGACCATCACCGCCAATGGCGGCCAATATTTCGTCTGAACGACAGCATCGCCCGGTAAGACGGGCCGGCTTATGGCCGTTTTTCATCGCCGGCCGGCCATGTTCCCCAGGCTGCGCGCGAGACATTGACCCGTTCCGGCACGCAAAGATTAACGATTTCCAGGCGCCCTGTGCAAAACCCGGTTCGCAAGCTGTGAATTCTCGGTGGACAAGCTGTGGATAACACAACATGTTGGGGTGAACAAACCAGGAAAATCCCGCCATCGCTGATTCATCGCCGATTCGTTCCGGCTTTGAGCGCAACGTTAACGACCAAGGCCGAAAATCACCGGCAAATGGTTAAGGCCGATTAAGAAAATTCAACAATTTCATAATGTTGGCCGAGGCGTATCGGATCACGACGATGCCCCGCCGGCAAAGGTTAACGCCAATGGTCGCCTTGCAGGAATCGGGCCAGTTTCCGCGATTCAGCATATGGTGAGACTCAGGCTCGCAAAATCCACATGTAGCCGTGAACAAAAGCTGAATCTGCCGGAGTCACTGATTCGTCGCCGATTCGTTCCAGACTCGTTCCAACTGTTAATTGAGACCTCAAAGACGAACCGTGGGACTGCCGGCCGGAACATTCCGCTTTCGCTTCGCGCCTGAAATCCCTATGTGTCGCCTGTCATACGCGCCATGCGAGGCGCGCTCCCGACAACACGATGCAGAAAGCCTCATCTCCAGGCCGATGAACATCCAGCCGAAACACACCGAGCCGCTGATCCTGTCGGGCCGCGACGTGACTGCCGTGCTGGGTCCGACCAACACCGGCAAGACCCATCTCGCCATCGAGCGCATGGTGGCGCATGAGAGCGGCATTATCGGCCTGCCGCTCCGCCTTCTGGCGCGCGAGGTCTATGCCCGCGTCTGCGAAAAGGTCGGCGCCCACAAGGTGGCGCTCGTCACCGGCGAGGAAAAAATCCAGCCGCCCGGCGCGAAATATTCGGTCTGCACCGTCGAAGCCATGCCGCGCGAGACCGACGTTGCCTTCGTCGCCATCGACGAGGTGCAGCTCGCCGGCGACCTCGAGCGCGGCCACATCTTCACCGACCGTATCCTGCACCTGCGCGGCCGCCAGGAAACGCTGCTGCTCGGCGCGGCCACCATGCATGGCATCCTGCAAAAGCTGCTAAGAGGCGTCTCGGTGGTGACGCGCCCTCGCCTATCGCACCTGGCCTATGCCGGTTCGAAGAAATTGACCCGCCTGCCGCGGCGTACGGCGATCGTCGCTTTCTCCGCCGACGAGGTCTATGCCATCGCTGAGCTGATCCGCCGCCAGCAAGGAGGAGCGGCGGTCGTGCTCGGCGCGCTGTCGCCCCGCACCCGCAACGCCCAGGTGGCAATGTTCCAGGCAGGCGACGTCGACTATCTCGTCGCCACCGACGCCATCGGCATGGGCCTCAACCTTGATCTCGATCATGTCGCCTTCGCCCAGAACCGCAAATTCGACGGCTACCAGTACCGCAACCTGACGGCGGCCGAGCTCGGCCAGATCGCCGGCCGCGCCGGCCGGCATCTGCGCGACGGCACCTTCGGCGTCACCGGCCAGGTCGATCCGCTGGACGAGGAACTGGTCAAGCGCATCGAGGGGCACGAGTTCGATCCGGTGAAGGTGCTGCAATGGCGCACCGCGCATTTCGACTTCGCCAGCCTCGACGCGCTGAAGCGCTCGATCGAGGCCAACGCGCCGGTCGAAGGCCTGACGCGCGCGCTGCCGGCGGTCGATGCGCAGGCGCTCGAACATCTCTCCCGCGACGAGGACATCCGCGCGCTGGCTACCAATGCCAAGCGCGTCGCGCTGCTGTGGGAAGCCTGCGCGTTGCCGGACTACCGCAAGATCGCGCCGGCCCAGCACTCCGACCTGATCGCTTCTATCTACACCGACCTCGCCAAACACGGCCATGTCGACGAGAACTACATGGCCGAGCAGGTGCGCCGCGCCGATACGACCGAGGGGGACATCGACACGCTGTCGCACCGCATTGCGCAGATCCGCACCTGGACATTCGTGTCCAACCGGCCGGGCTGGCTGGCCGATCAGGCACACTGGCGGGAAAAGACGCGCGAAATCGAAGACAGATTGTCGGATGCGCTGCATGAGCGGTTGACGAAACGGTTTGTAGACCGCAGGACTTCCGTCCTCATGCGGCGCCTTAGAGAAAATACAATGCCTGAAGCCGAAATCAGTCCTACCGGAACCGTCCTTGTCGAAGGCCATCATGTCGGCGAGTTGCAAGGGTTCCGCTTCACCGCCGACCAGAGCGCCGGCGGCGAAGACGCCAAGGCCGTGCGTACGGCAGCGCAAAAAGCGCTGGCCGCCGAGTTCGAGGCGCGTGCCGAACGCTTCGGCGCCTGCGCCAATGGCGACCTTGCGCTCGGCTCCGACGGCACGCTGCGCTGGATCGGCGCGCCGATCGGCACGCTGGTTGCCGGCGAGGACGCGCTGAAGCCGCGCCTGGTGCTTTTGGCCGACGAGCAGTTGACCGGCCCCGCCCGAGACAAGGTCGCCGCGCGCGCCGAGCGTTTCGTCAATTTCCAGATCGAGTCGCTGCTGAAGCCGCTGGTCGACTTGAAGAATGCCGAGCAGATCGCCGGCATCGGCCGTGGCATCGCCTTCCAGCTCGTCGAGCATTTCGGCCTCATCAACCGCCGCGACATCGCCGAGGAAATGAAGTCGCTCGACCAGGAGGGTCGCGCCGCCTTGCGCCGGCTCGGTGTGCGCTTCGGCGCCTACCACGTCTTCGTGCCGGCGCTGATCAAGCCGGCGCCCGCCGGACTGATTACGCTGTTGTGGGCGCTGAAGAACGACGGCAAGGACAAGCCGGGCTTTGGCGACGTGGTGCACGCCCTGGCTTCCGGCCGCACCTCGGTGGTCATCGATCCTGCTTTCGACAAGAGCTTCTACAAGCTTGCCGGATACCGCAATCTCGGCCGCCGAGCCGTGCGCATCGACATTCTGGAACGGCTGGCCGACCTGATCCGGCCTGCGACCAACTGGAAGCCCGGTCTGGGACAGCGCCCGGACGGCGCCTATGACGGCCAGTCCTTCATGGTGACGCCGCCGATGATGTCCATCCTCGGCGCCACCGCCGACGACATGGAAGAGATCCTGAAAGGTCTCGGCTATCGCGCCGAGCCGAAGCCGCCGGCAGAGGTCAAGGCGCGGCTCGAAGCGCAGGACAATGCCGCGCGGGAAGCGGCTGCCGCCAAGCTGGCTGCGGACGCGGCTGCAAAAGCTGAACAGGCCAAGGCGGCGGAAGCCGCTGCAAGCGAAGCCGTCGCTGAAGCGCCGGCCGTTGGATCGGAGCCGGATGCGGTTGCCGCCGCTGAGCCTGCGGCTGAGCAGCCCGTCGCCGAAGCCGCAGCGGAGGCTGTTGCTGCGGACGCTCAGCCGGGCGGGCCTCAAGAGGGTACGGAGCCAACTCCGGCCGCTGAAGCTACCGCCGAAGCTCCAGCCATCGCGGAAGCAACGGCAGAGCCTGTCGCGGACGAGCAAGTCGAAGCTCACGCAGAAATCGCGGAAGAAGCTCCGGCTGTTGCGGGAGCTGACGACACTGCCGACGCCACCGTCGCCGAAAACGCCGACGCCCTTACCTCCCCCTCGATGGGGGAGGCCGCGGCGCGAAGCGACGCGGGTGGGGGTGACAGCGTTGACGAAGCAGGTGCAGACACAGCAGACACTTCAGGCGCAACCGCCGAAACCGGCGCTGCCCCCACCCCGGCGCTGCGCGCCGACCCTCCCCACGAGGGGGAGGGTGGAAGCGCTGAGCCTGTCCCCGAGGCCGAAGCGCCAAAGCCCATCTTGCTGTGGCGGCAGGGTCGTTTCGAGCAGCGCCCGCGCCCTCGTCAAGGCCGGGACAATCGCCCGCGTAACGGCCAGGCTGCCCGCGCCGACGCGCCGGCCGACGCTGCCGGCGGACAGCCCGCAACGGGCGAGCGGCCGGCCTACCAAGGCCGGCGCGACCAGCGCGACGGTGCCGCCAAGCCACGCTTCGACCGTTCGAAGTTCAAGCCCAAGCCGCAGGCCGAGGGCGAACAGCGCCGCGACGGCAAGCCGCAAGGCGAGCGTCCGCGCGAGGGCCGGCCTGACTGGAAAGGCGGCAGGCCGGAAGGCAAAGGCGGACCGCAAGGCGCCAAGCCGGCTTTCCAGGCCAAGCCACGCGAGGAACGCCCGGCGCGCTTCGATCCGGACTCGCCCTTCGCCAAGCTCGCCGCCTTGCGCGACCAGCTGAAGAAGTAGGCTCTGAGCATGATCCCGAAAAGTGGAACCGGTTTTCGGACAAGATCATGCTCCAACAAGAGATAACTCGCTGCGATGGTTGCTGAAGGTCGTCAGCGCATCGACAAGTGGCTGTTCTTTTCGCGCGCGATAAAATCGCGCTCGCTGGCGGCCAAGCTGGTCGTCGCCGGACGCGTCCGCATCAACAGCGACAAAGCAGCGCAGGCCTCCGATCTGGTCAAGCCTGGCGACGTTTTGACCATTACGCACGAGCGCCGCATCTTCGTTTGGAAGGTGCTTGGCACCGGCGTGCGGCGCGGTCCGGCCGAGGAAGCGCGCACGCTCTACGAGGACATGTCCCCGCCGCCGGTCCCAAAAGGCGAGGCTGTTGCCGATGCCATTCCGGCGCTGCGCGACGCCGGCAGCGGCCGGCCGACCAAGAAAGAGCGCAGGCAAACCGACCGGCTGTTCGGCGAAGACTGAAGCCTTGGCTGTCTGCGCCATGCCGGCGGTCTGGAATTTCATTCCGGACACGCGGGCCCCGCCTGCAATGGCTGCCCTTGCAAGCGGCAGGCAAAGGCGTTACCTCACCAAAAAAGCCGCCGCATCGGCCCGAAAATCGGAAATCGATTTTTCGGAAGGCACGATGCGCAGATTCAAAGTGTCAGAGCGTACTTTATGCGTCCAAGTGGACGCACGTCGCTCTAGCAAGAACGGGACGTCCCGGAGCCGACCAATGACCTATGTCGTGACCGACAACTGCATCAAATGCAAGTACATGGACTGCATCGAGGTCTGTCCGGTCGACTGCTTCTACGAGGGCGAGAACATGCTTGTCATACATCCCGACGAGTGCATCGACTGCGGCGTCTGCGAACCCGAATGCCCGGCCGATGCAATCAAGCCCGACACCGAGCCGGGCCTCGACAAATGGCTGCAGGTCAACACCGAATACGCCGAGAAATGGCCCAACATCACCGCCAAGAAGGAGCCTCCGGCAGATGCCAAGAGCTTCGACGGCGAGGCCGGAAAGTTCGAGAAATATTTCTCCGCTGAGCCCGGCGAAGGCGACTGAGCGCATGACCCTGGAATCGGAATCGATTTCGGAAAGGGTGATGCGCAAAGCAAAAAAGTGCGGCCTATTGGATCGTCATAACGCTGCGTAACGCGCATCATACATTAACTGCCTTGACAGGCGGCGATGGCGCTCCACCTTCGCGTTTGCAGCAAAACCTTGATTCTTCCGACTTTTTGTGCTACACCCGTTGAAACATGCCGGTGACACAACGTCGATTTATGGCGCAAGCGCCCAAAATCACTGAAAGGTGAAATCCCCAATCGGACCAGAGCGATCTGGGCCAGGCAGTCGCTATGTATGCGGTTTGCCGGCTCCGGCTTTTCCGATGGGTTCATCTGTTGTGCGGCTAACGATCGGTGTCCCCGGTCGCATGCGTTCGGACCGGCAGGCCGCCGGTGCCACAACAAGGAGTTCAGGGCGTAATGGCAACGATCACCCCGCAGAAGAAGTCCACCTCGGCACGCCACGGTTTCAAGACCGGCGAGTACATCGTCTATCCGGCACACGGCGTCGGCCAGATCGTCTCGATCGACGAGCAGGAAGTTGCGGGCCACAAGCTGGAACTGTTCGTCATCGACTTCCAGAAGGACAAGATGCGCCTGAAGGTTCCGGTCGCCAAGGCGACCTCCATCGGCATGCGCAAGCTGTCGGAAGAGGATTATGTCGAGCGCGCGCTGAAGGTCGTCCAGGGCCGCGCCCGCGTCAAGCGCACCATGTGGTCGCGCCGTGCGCAGGAATATGATGCCAAGATCAATTCGGGCGACCTGATCTCGATCTCGGAAGTCGTGCGCGACCTCTACCGTGCCGACAACCAGCCGGAACAGTCCTATTCCGAGCGTCAGCTCTATGAGGCGGCACTCGACCGCATGGCGCGCGAGATCGCGGCAGTCAACCGCATGTCGGAAACCGAAGCCGTGCGCCTGATCGAGGTCAACCTCAACAAGGGCCCGAAGCGCGGCGCCAAGGCCGACAATGAGGAAGCCGAGCAGGAAGAAGCTGCCTGATCGCTTTCACCGTCGAATTCATGAAAAACCCGGCCTTGTGCCGGGTTTTTGTTTTTACCCCCTTGTGGGGTTCCAAGGACGGGCGAGACCCGTGGCTCGCCCAGGCAGGGTCGCTGCGAAGCAGCGAGGATGGGGGACGGCACCAGACCCGACCCGGACCTTCCGTCCGACCTCCCCACAAGGGGGAGGTAGAAGGCTCAGCCGCCGGCTTCCTTCTCCGCCTCCTGCTTCAGCGTCGCAATAAAACGCTTCGTCCGTTCACGCTCCGGGTTGGAGAACACCACGGTGGACGGCCCCTTCTCGACGATGACGCCGGCGTCGAGGAACACCACTTCCTGCGCAATCTTGGAGGCAAGGCGAAGGTCGTGCGTGGCCATCACCATGGTCGTGCCTTCGCTGGCGAGCTTTCCCAGCACGTCGACCACTTCCTGCGCCAGTTCCGGATCGAGCGCCGAGGTCGGCTCGTCGCAAAGCAGCACTTTCGGCGACGGCGCCAGGGCGCGGGCGATGGCCACACGCTGCTGCTGGCCGCCCGACAGCGTTGCCGGCCAATCGTCCGCCTTGTGCGCCATGCCGACCTTCTCGAGCAGCGCCAATGCCCGCTCGCGCGCCTTTGCCGTCGGCCATTTCAGCACCGTCACCAGGCCTTCCATGACGTTCTCGATCGCGGTGCGATGCGGGAACAGCTGGAAATTCTGGAACACCATGCCGGTCTGCAGCCGCAGGCGCTGGATGTCGCGGCTGGGGATCTTGACGCCGGGACGGAATTCCAGCGTCTCGTCGCCGATGCGCACCATGCCCGAGGTCGGGATCTCCAACAGGTTGATGCAGCGCAGCAGTGTGCTCTTGCCGCCGCCGGAGGGGCCGACAAGCGCGGTGACGCTGCCTTCGGCAATGGTGACCGTCACGCCCTTCAGCACCAGATTGTCGCCGAAGCGCTTTTCGATGTCGGTGAGGCCGATCATGAGCGCGCCTCCAGGAAGCCGCCATAACGGTTGAGCCGCTCCTCCAGCCGCATCTGCAAGGCCGAAAGCACCGAGCTCATCGCCAGATAAAGGATAGCCGCCTCGACATAGAGGATCAGCGGCTCATAGGTGGTGGCGACGATGCGCTGCGCCGCCTGGAACATCTCCGGCACGGTGATGGCGGCGGCCAGCGACGTATCCTTGACCAGCGAGATGAAGGTGTTGGACAGCGGCGGCACGGCGACGCGGCCGGCTTGCGGCAGGATGGTACGCCGCATCGCCTGGCTCCAGGTCATGCCGATCGAATAGGCCGCCTCCCACTGGCCCTTCGGCACCGAGCCGATCACGGCGCGGATAATTTCCGAACTGTAGGCGCCTATGTTGAGGGTGAAGCCAATCAGCGCCGCCGGAAAAGCGTCCAGCAATATGCCGACCGAAGGCAGGCCGTAAAAGATCAGGAACAGCTGCACCAGAAGCGGCGTGCCGCGAAAGATCCAGACATAGAAGCGGACCACGGCAACCAGAGGCTTGGGACCGAACAGCCGCACCAGGGCGACAACCAGGCCGACGAACAGGCCGAGTGCGAACGATAGCAATGTCAGCGGTACGGTGAAGATCAACGCCGCCCACAGCAGTGTCGGCAACGAGTCCAGCATCAGGTGTAGCCAGTGCGGCACGAACGGCTCCTCCTTCACAGACCGCCGCGGTGACGGCAGTGCGATTGTGTGCTTCTCATATCATGCGAAAAACGGCGAGCCGTCAAAGACGGCCCGCCGCTATTGGTCATTGCCGGCAACCGCCGGGAGATGGTCTTTACTGCGAGACATCCTGGCCGAAATAGGTATCGGCGATCCTCTTGTAGGTGCCGTCGGCCTTGATGTCGGCCAGCGCCTTATTGATCGCCGCGACCAGCTCCGGATCACCCTTGCGCACGATGACGCCGGAATAGTCGGCGTTCTCTTCCTGCGCGGCGATCTTCACATTGGCGTCCGGCTTGTGCTTCTTGAAGTCGAGGAAAGACAGGCTGTCATTGATGGTGGCGTCGGCGCGGCCGGTGAGCAGCAGCTGGATCGACTGGTCGAAGCCGTCGGTGCCGACGAGTTCGGCGCCGTTGGTCTCGGCGAGCTTGCCGAAATTCGATGTCAACGACTGTGCCGACTTCTTGCCCTTGAGGTCGGCGAAGGTCTTGATGTCGGTGTTGTCGCCGCGCACGATCAGCACGGCCTTGGAGGCGATGTAAGGATCGGAGAAATCGTACTTGGCCTTGCGCGCGTCGGTGATGCCGACCTCGTTGATCACGGCGTCGTAGCGGTTGGCGTCGAGGCCGGCGATCAGCCCGTCCCATTTGCCTTCGAGGAACTCGACCTTGACGCCGAGCTTGTCGCCGATCGCCTTGGCGATCTCGACGTCGAAGCCGACCAGCGCGCCGGAAGCATCATGATAGGTGAAGGGCGCATAGGTGCCTTCGGTGCCGACTTTGAGGGTGCCGGCCTGCTTGATCTGGTCGAGATTGGCGCCGGCATGGCCTGATGTAACAGCCAGAACCTGAAGCGTTCCGGCGACGATGAGCGAATTGAGCCATTTCATTTCTATGTGATCCCGTCCTTGGCCGGTGTCCGGCGCTTGTGAGAGCCGGAAACTGACAGATACAGCGCAGCAAAATAAGGAACCAGATTTCAAAAAAACGGCGATCCAGAAATCAGATTCTCAAAGCAGCTCGGATCGGTGCCAATAGTCCCGATCTGCGGTGTCGATGCGCCCTGTCGGACCGCACAAAACAACCGCCATCGGCGGCGGAACCAATCCCCGGTGTGGCACGTTCATGGCTTGTTGTAGGGCGCCGCGTTTCCATTTCAAGAACCCTTGGCTGCGCTAGGCCCGAAGCAATTCCAGGAAAGTGGGAAAGCGGTTTCCTTCGGAATTGCGTCAAACAGAGATAACGGCCGCCAGGCCGTCCGAAAATGTCCGGGAGCAGGAGCGCGGCATGATCGAAGACACGGCAGGACGGACCATGGTCCGCACGGCAATGAAAGCCCCCTACCTCGAGCGCGATGAGGAACATGTTCTCGCCTTGCGCTGGAAGGAAGACCAGGATCAGCAGGCGCTGCATCAGATTACCGTCGCCCATATGCGGCTGGTCATCTCCATGGCTTCGAAATTCCGACATTACGGCCTGCCGCTCGGCGATCTGGTCCAGGAGGGCCATGTCGGGCTGCTGGAAGCAGCCGCGCGTTTCGAGCCGGAGCGCGAGGTGCGCTTCTCGACCTATGCGACATGGTGGATCCGCGCTTCGATGCAGGACTACATCCTGCGCAACTGGTCGATCGTTCGCGGCGGCACCTCTTCGGCGCAAAAGGCGCTGTTCTTCAACCTGCGGCGCCTGCGCGCCCGTCTTGCCAATGGCGCCGAGCCGATCTCCAACGCCACGCTCTACCGCGAAGTCTCGGTAGCCCTAGGCGTCTCCGAGGCCGATGTCGCGAAGATGGATTCCAGGCTTTCAGCACCTGACTCTTCGCTCAACGCACCGCTCGCCGACGAAGCTGGCACCACCGAGCGGATGGACTTCCTGATTTCGGACGATCCATTGCCTGACGAGGTCGCCGGCGACACCATCGACGTCGAACGGCGCCTGATGTGGCTGAAGACGGCGCTCCGCGCGCTCAATGCCCGCGAACTCAGGATCATCGAGGAGCGCCGGCTGAGCGACGAAGGTGCGACGCTTGAGGCGCTTGGCGAGACGCTCGGCATTTCCAAGGAGCGTGTCCGGCAGATCGAGGCCCGCGCCATGGAAAAGCTCAAGCTCGCGCTGGTGAAGCAGAATCCGGAGTTCATGGCGGCCTGAGATTGCCAGGAACGGGGTACCCCGAGTTATCTCAGAAAAGTTATCTCAGAAAAAAGCACTACGAAGGCTGGGGTTTCTGACGAAGACCGGCGCTATCTGTCCGTGACGATCTTGACCTTGTCGCCGGCCGAAACCGAGGCGCCCGGCGACATCGCGTTGAGCACGCGGAACAGATCGAGCTTGCGGTCGACGCCGACCATCTGCGCCGAAAGTGTGCCCATCGTCTGCCCGGCCTGTACCGTGACGACGCGGATATGCAGCGGCTTCAGTGCCGCCTTCTCGGCGGGGCTGAGCACGCGGAACGAACCGCTGACCGAGCGTGCCACCGGATCGAGTGTCGTGCTGGCCGAGGGGGCCGCTGTCAAAAGCCGGTAGACCTGACCGCCGGCGCGGATCACCGCAATGTCGAACTGCCAGCCATCGGCGCCGGCGTGCGCGGTCGCCGCCTGGTTGCCGTCGATCGTCTCCTGGCGCACACTGGTCTCGTCGAGACCGGCCACCCAGCCGCTTCTGATGTAGTCGGTCAGCGCACGATCCTTGTCGATCGACACACCGTCGAAGCGGATCGCCATGTCGCCGGGACCGGTCGCCGTCACCGCCGCCGCCGAATTGTCGATGATGAAGCCGTCGGGCACCGTGAACGAAACGCCGAGGCCCGGATGCAGGAAGGTCTGGCCGCGCACATAGCCCTCTTCCGGCGTGTCGCCATAGAGCAGGCCGTCTATCCCGGCCAGGAAGGAATCGCGGTCGCGGGTGCCGATGCCCGGCGCGCCGAACTGGCGGGCGTGGCGCTGCGCCAGATCAATTCGCTGCGGCGTGTTGGGGTGCGTGGCCAGGAAGTCGAGGCTGGCGTCGGTGGCGCCGCTGATCGAGCGGAAATCGGTGTAGGCCGACATCGACTGCAGGAAACGCCCGGCGGCATAGGGATCGTAACCCGCCTCGCCGATCGACTTGATGCCGATGGCGTCTGCCTCCAGCTCCTGGTTGCGCGAGAACTGCGCCAGCCTCAGCTTGCCGCGGATCAATGCCTGCTTGGCGGTCGGGCTGTCGCCCAGCACATCGGAGACCACCTTGGTCGCCAGGCCTTCCTCGGCCTCGAGCTGCTGTCGCTGCAGACCGTGATTGGCGGTGACGTGGCCCATCTCATGCGCGATGACGGCGGCGAGTTCGGCCGAATCATTGGCCAGCGCCAGCAGGCCGCGGGTGACGTAGAGATAGCCACCCGGCAGCGCGAAAGCGTTGACGTTGGGCGAATTGAGGATGGTGATGCGATAGGTCTGGGTCGGATTGGCCGACACCACGGTCAGGCTGCCGACAACCTTGGCCACCATGCGCTCGAGCTTGGGATCGGAATATTCGCCGCCATAGGTGGCAAGGATGCGCGGATGCTGTGCCTTCGCCAGTTCGGCAAGCTTGCTGTTGGCGGCGACATTGTCGACCGTGATCGGCTTGTCGGAAGGCTGGAAGCCGGATTCCTGCACTTCGGGAGGCGTGAACATCTGGCAGCTGGCCAGCGCCACGGCAAGGCCGGCCAGCGCGAGGAAGCGCACCAGCGGTCTGCGTTTCAAAGTGTCAGTGCCGGTCGGCAGCACGGCGTTCCTTCAGCTCTCGGCGCATGATTTGGACCGGGGTCCGCGCCAGCGAAAAATCGGTTTCGTTGGCAATCCTGCACACATCAAAAAACCTACAGCGTTTACGCATCCGGCCGGGTGCGGCGCTGTAGGGGCAAATCACGGCTCGTGCCGGACCAGTACTAAGCGGACCTAGCCACATCGACTGGACCATGGCAAGCAAGCGCCACATCACCTGTAGCCGGTTTGGTCGTAAATTATGTCCGCTTCCGGGCAATATCGCGTGATCCGCCCGAACTTGCGCCGATATAGCGCCGAAACGCTTCAGGGCCAGTGCCGTCGAAAAAATCGGCGGCAGGTCCCGTCGCGGCAACCCTGCCATTGTCCAGAAAAACCATCTGCTCGCCGATACGGCGAGCGTCTTCCGGCTGATGCGTGACGAACAGCACCGTCATCGCCCGCTCGGCATGAACGCCGGCCACCAGGTCGAGCATGTCGTCGCGCAGTGCTGGCCCGAGCGAAGCGAACGGCTCGTCGAGCAGCAGCACCGGCCGGTCGCGCACCAGAACGCGGGCGAGCGCCACGCGCTGCCTTTCGCCGCCGGAGAGTTCGCGCGGCAGGCGCATTTCCTTGCCGGCCAGGCCGACGCGGTCAAGCGCCTCGGCGATTGCGGCGCGATCGGCGTCGGTCAGGTTGAGCGATGGCGAGCGGCCGAGCCCGACATTCTTCTCCACCGAGAGATGAGCAAACAGATTGTTTTCCTGGAATACCATCGACACCGGCCGCGCCGAAGGCGGCTTGGCGCCGACATCGGCGGCGCCGATCAGCACGCGACCGGACTCCGGCGTCTCGAAACCAGCCACCAGATTGAGCAAGGTCGATTTGCCCGAACCACTTGCCCCCATGATGGCGGTGATCTTAGATGTATGGAATTCGACATCGAACAGGAATGACGTTTCGCCATAGCTGAACGAGACCTTGTCCAGCCGGACAGTCGTGCCTTTCTCCACAGCGGACGTCACGATCTCTCTCCCCGTCCCAGCCAGTCTGCCGCGACCACCAATGCAAGGCAGACCGCCCCGAGCAGCAAAGCCAGCCCGGCAGCATCGGCCGTGCGATAGCTGCCCATGCGCGCCAGCAGGAGATAGGGCAAGGTCTGCACCGAATCGCTGCCGAACAGCGCGATGACGCCGAGATCGCCGAGCGACAGCGCCATGGCGAAGGCAAAGCCGGTGGCCAGCGGCCGCCGGAGCGATGGCCAGTCGACCAGAAGCAGCCGGTTCCAGCCCGCAATGCCGAGCTGCGCGCACAGCTTTTCGTGGCGCTCGCTCGCCGCATCATAGGCCGGGCGCATCGCGCGGATGGCAAAGGGCATCGCCATCACCGCATTGACGGTGACGACCATGACCGGAGCGATGGCAAAGACATCGCTGACCGTGCGCAGCAGGAGAAACCAGCCGGCGCCGATGACAATGGGCGGCACGACGAGGACGAAGCCGGCGCCGGTGTCGGTGGCATGTTCGAGCAATGAACGGGCACTGGACCGGCGGCGCAGCGACAGTGCCCGCCGAGCCATGATCAGCGACAGCGACAGCGCCACCGAAAGTAGCGCCGCCGAGAGGGCGAGACCGGCGCTGGTCAGGGTCGCCTGACGCACGGCACTCTCGCCCGCCAGCCGGCCGAGATCGGCGTCGAGGCCGGACGCGACGGTGGCCGCCATTGGTCCGGCGACGAACAGCAAGGCGAGCACGATCAGGACGGCGTTGAACGCTGTTTCTGCTTTGCCGGCCAAGTGATAGCGGCGCGGCGCGACAGGCAAATTGGCGTCGCCGGTCACATTGGCGCCGAGCCGCGTCAGCGCCGGCATGACGGCAAAAGTCAGCGCGATCTGCAGCACCGTCAGCGTCACCGCCCGCGCCGGATCGAAGTCGAAACGCAGTGCCTGATAGATGGCGACTTCCAGCGTCGTCGCCGCCGGCCCGCCGCCGAGGATCAGGACGATGGTGAAGGAGGTGATGCAAAGCATGAAGACAAGCCCCGCGACGCCCGGCAGCGCGGCGCGCAGCACCGGCCACTCGATCAGCCGGAAGGCTGGCCTCGCCCCCATGCCGAGCTGGCTCGCCAGCCGCCATTGATCGGCCGGCACCGTGCCCAGCGCTTCGAGGAACAGCCGGGTGGCCAGCGGCAGGTTGAAGAAGACGTGGGCGACGAGGATGCCCGGCAGCCCATAGATGTCGGGCCAGCTCTGGCCACCGATCGCGGCGAAATAACCGGCGCGGCCATAGAGCGCCAGTATGCCCAGCGCTGCGACAATCGCCGGCAAGGCAAGGGGCACAGTAAACAGCTGCAGGATGAAGCCGCGTCCGAAGAAGCGCGGATGCCGCGACAGCGCGCGGGCGACGAACAGCGCCGGTACGACGGAAAGCAGCATCGAGAGCGCAGCCTGCCAGAGCGTGAAGCGGACAACGCGCAGGAGATAGAGGTCAAAGGCGGACGCGGCGCCGGAAAGGTCGTGCGCGCCTTCGCGGATAAGGCCGGCGAAGGCGCCACCGATCAGCAGCGCGATTGCCGCAAGCGCGACAATGCCGGCCGTGATGCGGGGGTCAGAGCGTTGCACTCTTTACCGGGCGTCGCGTTCCTTCGCGCCCCCCTCTGTCCTGCCGGACATCTCCCCCACAAGGGGGGAGACCAGCTATTTCCGCGCCCCGCTTATTCCTGCAACCTTGGCGACTGGCGAAATCGCCGACGATAGCCAATCTCCCCCCTCGTGGGGGAGATGTCCGGCAGGACAGAGGGGGGCGCCGTAGGGCACTCATCTTTCGATCATACAGCCAAAGCTACTTGCTCATCACCGCCAGCCATTCATCCACCCAGGCCTTGCGATTTGCCGCGACCTCTTCCGGGCTGAACAGCAAGGTCTTCGCCGGCTTGACCAGCCTATCAAAAGCCGGATTGAGCGGCTTGTCGGTTTTCCCGGCCGGGAACATCCAGTTGGTCTCCGGAATGACATCCTGGAATTTCGGCCCGGTCATGAAGGCCAGGAACTTCGCCGCCAGCGGGCTCTTCGCGCCCGTGGTGGTGATGCCGGCGACCTCGACCTGCAGATACTCGCCCTCCTCGAACGACGCCGCCTGGAAGCGCCCGGTGTTCTCGGCCACCATGTGGTAGGCCGGCGACGTCGTATAGGAAAGCACCATCGGCGCCTCGCCCTTGGTGAACAGGCCATAGGCCTCGCTCCAGCCAGGCGTCACCGTCAGCACTTTGCCCTTGAGTTTCGCCCAGGCTTCCGGCGCCTTGTCGCCATAGACCGACTTGACCCACAGCAGCAGGCCGAGGCCCGGCGTCGACGTCCTCGGATCCTGGATGACGATCTTGTCGGCGGCATCGCCCTCGACCAGTTCCTTCAGGCTCTTCGGCGGGCTCTTCAGCTTTTCGGTGTCGTAGACGACGGCGAAATAACCATAATCATAGGGCACGAAAGTGTCGTCGCTCCAGCCGCCCGGCACGTTGTTTTCAGCCACCGCGCCATGTCGGACAAACAGGCCGGAAGCCTTGGCTTCCGCGGTGAGGTTGGTGTCGAGGCCAAGCACGATATCTGCTTTGGTCGAGGCACCTTCGAGCTTGACGCGGTTGAGCAGCGCGACGCCGTCGGCGACCGAGACGAAGTCGACGCTGCAGCCGCACTCGGCCTCGAATTCCTTCTTCACCTGGGGGCCTGGACCCCAGTCGGCAGTGAAACTCTCATAGGTATAGATCGTGAGTTTTTCCTGCGCGCACGCAGGGCTTGCCAGTAGCGAAACAGCAAGCCCCAGCGCTGGGACAAGACGGGACAAAAAAATGCGCATCGGCGCCTCCTTCATTCGTGTTGAAAGGAATTGAGGCGTCGGGCTGTCCGAAGCGTCTAATCCCTCCGCCGGTACAAACCGGATCAGGTTCAGCGGGTTGGCGAGACTGCCTCTCAGCCGGTCCGCGAAGATCGCGTCCGGCACCCCGTTAGAGCGTTTCGACACATAGGCCCGGCCAAGGTGCCACGCAAGCGGAAGTTTGCCCGAGCATGATCCCGGAAAGTGGAATCCGTTTCCGGAAAAAGATCATGCTCCAACAAAGAGTGACGGTGCCGCTCGGCCTTCCGTTTCGTCGGCGGGGCTGGTAAGGGCCAGCGGATATGAGCACATTCACCATCCTGCTTGGCGGCGATCTCGTCCGCACGCCGCGGCTCGACCGCCAGGTCGCGGGCACGCGCGTCATCGCCGCCGACGCCGGCATCGGTCATTGCCGCCTGATCGGCCTGATGCCGGAGCTGTGGGTCGGCGATTTCGATTCTGTGCCGGCGGACCTGCCTGCCGATCTCGCCGCCGTGCCGCGGGAGGTGTTTCCTCCCGAAAAGGACAAGACCGATGGCGAACTGGCGATCGCGGCGGCATTGGAACGCGGCGCCACCAGCCTGGTGCTGGCCGGCGCTTTCGGCGGCAAGCGCGCCGACCACGCCTTCCTGCATCTGGCGCTCAGCCTTCAACTGGCAGAGACAGGCACAAAAGTGCTGTTGACCAGCGGAGCGCAGGAAGGCGCCCCTTTGCTGCCCGGCAAGGCCGGCTTCGACTATGCCGACGGAACGCTGTTTTCGGTGCTCGGCTTTTCCGATCTTTCGGGCCTCACCGTGTCCGGCGCGAAGTGGCCGCTCGACCATGTCGAGGTCGTGTTCGGCTCGTCGCTGACCATCTCGAACGAGGTCAAGTCCAACAAGACCGGGGGCGGCCTCGAAATTGAGCTCGGCCATGGCCGCGCGCTGCTGCTCGCCCACCCCTACCCCTTGCCTGAAAGCTGACATGGCCCCGCCCCTTCTCAACCTCGACGGCATAAGACTGACCTTTGGCGGCACGCCGCTGCTCGATGGCGCCGAACTGACGGCGTCCGCCGGTGACAAGATCGCGCTCGTCGGCCGCAACGGCTCCGGCAAGTCGACGCTCCTGAAGATTGCCGCCGGTCTGATCGAGCCGCAAGACGGCGAGGTCTTCCGCCAGCCTTCGGCAACGGTGCGCTATCTCCCGCAAATGCCCGACATGGACGGCTTTGCCAATGTGCGTGCCTATGTCGAGGCCGGGCTTGGGCCTGCCGACGATCCCTACCGCGCCACATATCTGATGGAGCATCTC
Source organism: Mesorhizobium sp. LNJC391B00 (assembly GCF_000502535.1). NCBI lineage: Bacteria > Pseudomonadati > Pseudomonadota > Alphaproteobacteria > Hyphomicrobiales > Phyllobacteriaceae > Mesorhizobium > Mesorhizobium sp. LNJC391B00. The sequence goes on along the minus strand of NZ_AYWI01000011.1, from coordinate 2,739 downwards.
GGCCTCGCCGGCACGGAGAACCCCAACGATCTCTCCGGTGGCGAGGCGCGCCGCGCAGCACTTGCCCGCGTCATGGCGCCCGAACCCGATATTCTGCTGCTTGACGAGCCGACCAACCATCTCGATTTGTCGATCATCGAATGGCTGGAAGAGGAGCTCGTCCGGACGTCTTCGGCGCTGATCGTCATCTCGCACGACCGTCGCTTCCTCGAACGCGTCTCGCGCGCCACTGTCTGGCTCGACCGTGGCCAGACCCGCCGCCTCGACAAGGGCTTTGGCCATTTCGAGGAATGGCGCGACCTTGTGCTGGAAGAGGAAGAGCGCGAACAGCACAAGCTCGGCCGCCAGATCGTGCGCGAGGAGCATTGGCTGCGCTATGGCGTGACGGCTCGCCGCAAGCGCAACATGCGCCGCCTGGGCGAACTGCAGACCATGCGCCAGCGTTTTCGCGGCCATCGCGGCGCCGAGGGCTCGGCCACCATGGTGGCCAGCGACGCCGCCGAATCCGGCAAGCTGGTGATCGAGGCCAAGAACATCGAGAAGAGTTTTGGCGACCTGACCGTGGTCAAGGGCTTCTCGACCCGCATCCAGCGCGGCGATCGCGTCGGCCTTGTCGGGCCGAACGGCGCCGGCAAGACGACGCTGTTGAAGATGCTTACCGGCGAGATGAAGCCCGATGCCGGCTCGGTGCGGCTCGGCACCAATCTGGAAATCGCCAGGCTCGACCAGGAGCGCGAGGCGGTCGATCCGGCCGAGACCCTGGCGCAGTATCTCACGGACGGGCGCGGCGAAAACCTCGTCATCAATGGCGAGCAGCGCCATGTCGTGTCCTACATGAAGGATTTCCTGTTCAAGCCGGAACAGGCGCGCACCCCGGTGCGCGAGCTGTCCGGCGGCGAACGGGCGCGGCTGCTCCTGGCGCGTGTTCTGGCGCGGCCGGCCAACCTTCTGGTGCTCGACGAGCCGACCAACGATCTCGACATGGAGACGCTGGAACTGTTGCAGGAACTTGTCGCCGGCTTTGCCGGCACGGTCATCCTGGTCAGCCACGACCGCGACTTCCTCGACCGCACCGTCACCAGCATCATCGCCCCGGACGGAGGCGGCCGCTGGATCGAATATGCCGGTGGCTATTCCGACATGCTGGCGCAGCGCGGCGGCACCCGGCTCGACGACCGCAAGGCGCGCGCCAAGGCCGAAGCCAGCGATGCGCCGGCGCCGGGCAAGAGCGAGCCGGCAGCGCCAAAAGGGCCGTCGAAGAAACTGTCGTTCAAGCAGAAATTCGCCCTGGAATCGCTGCCCAAGAAGATCGAGGCGGTAATGGCCTCGATCTCGCGTTTGGAAAACAACATCGCCGATCCCGCCTATTACGAGCGCGACCCGACCTCGTTCCAAAAGACCATCGCCGCCCTCGACAAGGAACGCGCCACGCTGGCCGCACTCGAGGAAGAGTGGCTGGAACTGGAAATGCTGCGTGAGGCGATGGAGGGGTAGCATTGCCTGCGGTCTTTTATGCGCGTATATTGTGCGCATGAAAGGAGGCATCTCCGTGCTTCAATCGACGCCAAAAACTCAGCGGACCTCTGTCAACACGTCCATTGACTCTCAGTTGATCAAGGACGCCAAAGCGTTGGGCATCAACATCTCCCGCGCTGCCGAAGCAGGGATCGCGAAAGCGATTGCGGCGGAGAAAACGCGTCGATGGCAAGAAGAAAACAGGGAAGCCATCGAAAGCTCCAACGAATATGTCCGAAAGAACGGACTGCCATTGGCTAAACACCGGCCGTTCTGATGGCGCGTTACGATTTCTATCGGAGTACCGAGAGCGACGGTTATCTTCTCGACGTGCAGTCAGATATGCTTGAAGGGCTGAGCACGAGGGTGGTCGTTCCTTTGATGCCGCCCGAGATTGCCCCGCTTCCTGGCCGCCGCCTGAACCCGACCTTCGCTATAAACGGCAAAGATCTTGTGATGGTCACACAGTTTGTGTCGGCCTTCAGCGCGTCCGAATTGCGGATGCCAGAGGGAAACCTTTCTAGACATCACGACGACATCGTCGCCGCGCTCGACATGCTGTTCCAGGGCTTCTGAGCGAAGGCAGCCGCCACTGCCGCCCGTCAACCTGCCGTCTTGGCCTGCCAGGCCTTCAGCGCCTCGTCGAACACCTTCTCGCCCGGAATGCCCTTTTCCATGGTCAGCAGCGCCCGGCGTCCGGTCTTGTAGACCACCGGCACGTCGATCCAGTCCTGGCCTCGAAGCAAGGTCATGTTGGCGTCCTCGTCGGCCTTGGTGTCGTTGAGCGCCACCAGGAAGAAGCCGTCGGCGATCTTGGCCGGAATCCCGATCAGCGGGCTGCCGGCATCCTGTTCCGAACTCTTCATGGCGACGCGCAGGATGTTGTCGACGCCACCGCCGTCAAAGCCCTCGGGCGTCAGGAAGATCATCTCGATGATGTGGCTGGCCGGCAGCGTCTGGTCGGTATTGCGGCGGATGGTCATGCGCAGCTGGATGTCCTTGCCGGGAATGGTCGCCTCGGCGCGGATCGCCGGCTCGGGCGGCAGGTCGCCGCCGGGCGATTCCTGCACCAGCGACCAGACGATGCTGCCGGGTTCGGCCGAACCTTGCGCGGTCGAGGTGCGTTCCTCGTAGAAGATCGCCTTCTGGCCGACCGCAACGGTCGGCGCGGGAGCGGCGGCCGCCGGCGCAGCGGGCGGCGTGGCGGCGGCATCAGCCGGTGCT